>DASSFZ010000070.1:0-4548 GCA_035693785.1 Anaerolineae bacterium
GCCGGCGCGATCGCGCCGCTTGCCATCGTCGACGCCGTCGCGGGGCCGGGCACGTCGCTCGAGGCGCGGCAAGCGGCCTACGCGCTGATGTCGATCGTCCTCGCCGTCGCCAGCGTCGTTCCGATCTATATCACATTTGCCGCGACGCGCGAGCGGCCGGAGTATCAGGCACTACCGACGCCGGCGCTGCGCGAATCGTTCCGCATCGCTGCGAGCAATAAAGCATTCCTGATCGCAGTCGGCGTCTACCTGTTAACCTGGATCCCGATTGACCTTATCCAATACGTGCTGATCTTCCTGATCCGAGATTACTTCGGGTTGAGTGGCGACGAGCGCGATGTGATCCTGACATTGATTTTCGGCGTCGCCGTGCTGGCGCTGCCGCTGTGGGTCTGGCTCTCCGGCCGGTGGGACAAGAACCGTGCGTACCAGGTAGGGATTGCCTTTCTCGCCGCCGTGCTCATCGCGTTGAGCTTCGTCTCACCCGGCATGGTCGGCGCGATCTACCTGCTCGCCGTGCTGGCCGGCATCGGTCTTTCGGCGGCGCACGCTATCCCGCTGGCGATCCTGCCGGACACGATCGAATGGGACGAGCTGCGCACGGCCAGTCGCCAGGAAGGGGCGTATTACAGCGTCGTGACGCTGATTCAGAAGCTCGTCGGCGCGGCGACGATCGCGTTGACGGGGACGCTGCTGGCCGCCTCCGGCTACATCCAGGGAGCAAGGCCGGATGCGATCATCGCGCAGCCCGAATCGGCGCTCAACGCCATCCGCGCGCTCACCGGCCCGCTGCCGGCCGCGTTCTTCATCGCGGGGATCTTGCTCGTATCGTTCTACCCGATCTCGCGCGAGCGACATGCAAGGATCATAAAGGCGCTGGATAAGAGGCGGGAGTTGAGGAAGCGATCCATGAGCGGGTGAGTATGATTGGGAATGGTGCTGATGATCTTGACCGGCCAGACCACGTGGGGGTGCTGGCTATCGTGCCTGAGCCTGCCGGCCACGGCGCTGTTCCTGTGGATCGCGCTGCGAGCGATACCCAAATGAGAGAAATGAAGGTTTACCTGGAGAAGAGGTGAACGACACCATTAAGATGCCAGTCACCTGAACGAGGTCAAGATGACCGAATCAAACGTGATCGGACAAAGCATTCCACGCACCGACGCCATCGCCAAAGTCATGGGCGCGGCGCTGTATCCCGGCGATCTCGCCATGCCGAACATGGCGCACATGAAAATCCTGTTTGCCGGGCGGCCGCATGCCCGCATCCGCCGCATCGACGCGTCGAAAGCCGAGCAGGCGCCCGGCGTGATTGCCGTGTTCACGTCGAAGGACGTGCCGGTCAACGAGTACGGCCTGATTCTCAACGATCAGCCGGTCTTGTGCGGCCCGCTCGGAGAGGGCGCGACCGGCGCACCGGGCTGCGACGTCGTTCGCTTCGTCGGCGACCAAGTCGCGCTGGTGATTGCCGAGACCGAAAAGCAGGCGGCGCACGCGCGCGATCTGATCGAGGTCGATTACGAAGACTTGCCGGTCGTCGCCGACATCCGCGCGGCGATGCGGCCCGGCGCGCCGCAATTGCATCCCGACAAGCCCGGCAACATTCTGAATCACTACCGCATTCGCAAGGGCGACGCCGGTGCGGCGTGGGCGAAGTGCGATGCCATCGTCGAAGCCGAATATCACACACCCCCGCAGGAGCACGCCTATCTCCAGCCCGAGGCCGGGCTGGCCACTATCGACGAAGCGGGCCGGGTGACGGTGCAGGTGGCCGGACAGTGGACGCACGAAGACCGCAAGCAGATCGCGCACGCACTCGGCCTGCCGGAGGAGCAGGTGCGCGTCATCTATCCGGCGATCGGCGGCGCATTCGGCGGGCGCGAGGATATGTCGGTGCAGATCGTGCTCGCGCTCGCCGCGTGGCGGCTGCATCAGCGCGGCATCGACCGGCCGGTCAAGATCGTGTGGAGCCGCGAGGAGTCGATCATCGGCCATCACAAGCGCCACCCGATGATCGTCAAGACGAAGTGGGGCGCGAGCAAGGAAGGGAAGGTCCTCGCCGCCGAAGTGCAACTATACAGCGACGCGGGCGCGTACGCCTACACCTCGACCAAGGTGCAGGGCAATGCCACGCTGATGTGCACCGGCGCGTACGAAATCCCGAACGTCAAGGTGGATACCTACGCGGTGTACACGAACAACATCCCGAGCGGCGCGTTCCGGGGCTTCGGCGGGCCGCAGGGGCTGTATGCTGCCGAGATGCAGATGGACAAGCTGGCGCTGGCTCTGGGTATGGACCCGGTCGAGTTCCGCTTGAAGAACGTCTTGCGCGAGGGATCGATCCTCTCCGTCGGCACGCCGGTTCCGAAAGGCGTCAGCCTGGAGACGGTCGTCGAGCGCTGCGCGGAGGAGTCTGGCTGGACGCGGACCGAATCCGGCTGGCAGCGCCCGCCGCGCACGTCGGGCCGCCATGCGTACAAGAAATACGGCGTCGGCTTCGCCTGCGGCTTCAAGAACGTCGGATTCTCGTTCGGGTTTGCGGAGCACTGCGCGGCGAAGGTCGAGCTGCGCGGCCAGGCCGAGATCGAAGAGGCCATCGTGTACCACGCCGGCGCCGACGTCGGCCAGGGCGCGCACACCGCCATGCGCCAGATGGCCGCCGAGGCGCTGGATATCCCGTTCGAGCGGGTGCGGTTGGTGGCGTCGGACACAGCGACGAGCGGCGACTCGGGCAGTGCGTCGGCGTCGCGCATGACGTTCATGGCCGGCAATGCCATCCTCGGCGCGGCCGAGTTCGCCATGAAGAAATGGATCGACGAAGAGCGGCCGGCCATCGGCGAGTACATCTATCGCCCGCCAAAGACGACGCCGTTCGATCCGCAGACCGGCCAGAGCATGCCGAACTTCACGTACGGCTACGTCGCCGAGACGGTCGAGGTCGAGGTCGATACCGAGACGGGGCACGTCCGCGTGCTGTGCGTATGGTGCGCCGACGACGTGGGCAAGGCGATCAACCCGAAGCTGATCCGGGGGCAAATCGAGGGCGCGATCGTCCAGGCGCTGGGCTACGCGATCATCGAGAACTTCCAGACGCAGGACGGCCGGGTGCTGACGCCGTACCTGAGCAACTACCTGATCCCGACCACCCTCGACGCGCCGCAGGAAGTGCACTCCGTCCTGGTCGAGGAGCGTGATTCGCTCGGCCCGTGGGGGGCGCGCGGCATGGCCGAGATGCCATACCTGCCCTTCGCGCCCGCTGTATGCGCAGCGGTGTACGACGCGATCGGCGTCTGGTTCGACGAGTTTCCGCTGACGCCGGATCGAGTGTTGAAGGCAATCCGGCACCACAAGAAGCGAGGATAACCCCGGATCCGACAGGATCTCGACCAGTGTCCGCCTAAAATGCGGTAATGACCGCTCCAGACACAGAACCCATCTGCCTCCTCGCCGGCTCCATGATTTGCAAACCCAGTACAGACTTAGTTCTAACTTTTTCGATCCAATTTTCTAACTTCTTTGGCTCAAACTAGAGCAAAGCTTCCACTTTGTCGAAAGCCAGCTCATAGACTGTCAAGCCATAGGTCGTGGCAGCTATCGCACGTCGTCACGGAGGATTTGATGCCATCCCAGGCAGGCTCGATACAGTCCAGTACACGGTCTGGCGCTGCGCCGATTATCGCCATGCTGCTGGCCCTGGCGCTCGCCCTGACGGTCACCGTGCTGGTGCTGGCCGCGACTGACAACAACCTCACGTCGAGGCTGTCGATCGGTGACGTGAGCGTCGTCGAGGGAGACGGCGACGGCGTCGAAGCGGTTTTCACCGTGACGATGTCGACGGCCATGACGGAGACCGTGTCGGTCGAGTACGCCACCGCCGACGGCACGGCCACCGCGCCGGCAGACTACACCGCCATCCCCACGACGACATTGTTCTTCGCGCCGGGCGAGACGGCACGCACGATCACCGTGACGGTACACGGCGACACCTTGATCGAGACTGATGAGACATTTTTTGTCAACCTAGCCAACACCAGAAATGCAACGATCGCTGTCGGCCAGGGTGTGGGCACGATCACGAACGACGATGCGCTACCCAGCCTGTCGATTACCGACGTGAGCGCCCTCGAGGGGAATAGCAGCAAGTCCAACGTTATGTTTACCGTCACGCTCTCGGCTGCGAGCGACCAGCAAGTGACGGTGGGCTACGCTTCTGCCAACGGCACCGCCACCTGGCCGTCCGACTACTTTCGTATTAGGCCGGCGACGCTGAACTTCCCTCCGGGCACGATCACCCAGACCATCACAGCCGAGATCAAGGGCGACACCCTGTACGAGAGTGATGAGACCTTCTTCGTCAACCTGTTCAACGCGACCAACGCGACGCTCGCCGACGACCAGGCTGTCGGCACTCTCCTCAATGACGACCCGGAGCCTACCGTCCAGTTCAGCGCCGCCACCTACACTGTGCACGAAGGCGCCGGCTCAGCGACGATCACCGCGGCCCTCACCGGCGCGACGGAGGTGACGGCCACGGTGAGCTTCGCCACG
>DASSFZ010000071.1:0-2173 GCA_035693785.1 Anaerolineae bacterium
GCGCCCGGCGAAACGCACACGCTGGTCGTCGATCCGCATGTGGAGGAGATGATCACGCTGTTCCAGGTGAATGGCGCCATGATCTATGTCGACCCGGATGGCAAGGCCGTCGGGTTCGACGATGTGTTCACGCGCATCGAGAAGTGCCGCGCCCACTATAGCCGCAACGGGCTTGGGGCAGACTACGTCGACCAATTCATCCGATGAGGATCGCTCGTCCTCATGGATGCCTGTTGAGCAGTGACACCTAAGTGGTGCGAACGTCCGCAAGGGGTCTTGGTCGTGTCAAAACGCTTCGGCAGAAGTCGAAGTGCGACTTTCCACACTTCAAAGCCCTTCAACATCATCGGCGAGCGCATAGGGGCTGATTGTTGACACAACGAGGCTCTCAACCCTGTAGACGGTGTGTCCGACGCTTATAGGGTGGATGACGCGGGCAAAGCCCCGCCCCTACGCCCGGAGGACCGCCATGAGGGGCTGGATCCCGAGGATGTTCAGCACCCGGGTGAGATTGTAGGCGAGCACGTGCAGCGCCATTTCGCCCCTCACCTTCGGCAGCCGCTTCATCAGGAAGTGGACCGCACCCATGCGCATCTTGATCGTGCCGAAGGGATGCTCAACCACCTCGCGCCGCTGACGCATGGCCCCCGGGTTCAGATCGAGCCTGCGCTGCACCGCCTCCAGCACATCCTCGTGCTCCCAGCGCGTGATCCGCCGCTCCTTGGCAGTCGTGCAGCGGCTCCTCAGCGGGCAGGTGTGACAGGCGGTGGTCCAGTAGCGCCGTAGCGTCAGCCCCCGCTCGACGTTGCTGTAGTAGTACCTGAGCTTCTCGCCGGCCGGGCAGCGATAGGCGTCCTCCTCAGGCAGGTAGACGAAGTCCTGCTTGCCGAACCGGCCCTTGGATTTGGCACTCGACGTCATCGGCTTGGGCAGAGTCACCGTAATCCCCGCCTGGTCGCAGGCGAAGATTTCCTCACTATCCCAGTAGCCGCGATCAGCCACCGCCTCGAGCTCCTCTACCTCCAGAACCGCTTTCGCCTCCTTGCCCATGGCGGAAAGCTGGGCGAGGTCGCAGCCATCGTTGGTGACCTCATGCGCCACGATGAGGTGGTGTTTGGTCTCGACCGCCACCTGCACGTTGTAGCCCACTACCCCGGAGCCGCGCCCGCTGGTCGCCATCGAGCGCGCATCCGGATCGGTGAGCGAGATCTGCTGGTCGGGAGACGACAGCATCTGGGCTTCCAATTCCGCCAGACGCTGCATCTCCTGTTCGAGCCGGGCGATCTTCTCCTTGAGCCGGGTCGTCCTGGCGGAGAGCGCCTCTGTCGGTTCGTGCCGGTCGGCCGTGTCGAGTTGCTGGAGATAACGTGCCACGCTCTCCTCAATCTGAGCGCGGCGGCGCTCGACCTTGGCGCGCGTGAAGTTGCGATCGCGGTTGTTCACGGCTTTGAACTTGGAGCCGTCAATCGCCACGCTGGCGGTATTCAGCAGGCCCAGCTTGCGGCAGAGGGTAACGAACCGGGCACAGACTTGGCGGATGGCCCGGCCGCTATCCTTGCGAAAGTTGGCGATGGTCTTGTGATCGGGAGCCAAGCGTCCGGTGAGCCACATCAGCTCGACATTGCGGCCAGCCTCGCGCTCCAATCTGCGGCTCGACTGCACCCGGTTGAGATAGCCGTAGATGTAGAGCTTGAGCAGGATGGCGGGATGGTACGACGGACGTCCCGTTGCTTCGGGCAAAACACCGTCAAAGCCCAGAGTTCTCAAATCGATTGCGTCGACAAAGGCGTCGATGACGCGTACCGGGTTAGCGTCGCTGACCCAGTCCTCTAGGCTTTCGGGAAACAGCGTGGTCTGGCTGCGATCCACGCCTTCGACAAAGCGCCTCATCGGATCCTCCAAACAGAGCGGGTAATCCTACCACCAACCGCGTTTTGACACAGCCTGGGTCAAGCTTGGTAGTACCGCAGGCCTGAACGAAGGTCTGCTCATCCCAGCAGTGCGGAAGCACGGCTAAGGTCAGCCTCGTGCCAATAGCGGTCAATCCCTGATTTGAAAGGTGGCTGATCTGTCTGACGGCAGCAGTAACGGAAAGCAAAAGGACAGGTTCACGGCCGGAGCAAAGGCTCATGCCGCCAGTTCCGCAAAACTCGGCCTGCCCCGGCCAGAGTTT
>DASSFZ010000072.1:0-4909 GCA_035693785.1 Anaerolineae bacterium
GCCTGGGTGCTGGTCTTTGTATCGCTGGTCCTGCTGGCCTGGATGGTCGTGCCCTCGATCAGCGTCGGCTCCCCAAGCGCGGGGCCTTCGTTCACGAGCGTGCTCTGGCAGGATCGCAGTCTGGATGTGCTCGTGCAGATCGTGCTGATCTTTTCCGGGGTGCTCGGGGTTTTGGGTCTCTTGGCCGACGCTCGATCTCGCGTCGAGAAGCGAGTCGCGGAGCCACCACCGGCCAGAGAAGCCCAGCCCTCGCAGCCACGTTCGTCCGAGCGGCCCAGGCCCGAGGAGGTGCACGCATGACGTCCTCACCTCTCGAGATCGTATTCATCGGCATACTCGGCTTGCTCTGCGTCGGGCTGTATGGCCTCCTGGTGCTCCGCAACCTGATCAAAATCATGGTCGCGCTGCAGATCCTGGGTAAAGCCGCCATACTCGCGCTGGCGATGGCCGGCCAGGCGAGCGGCAGCCTGAACGTGGGCCAGAGCCTGGCGGTGACGGTGATCGTCGCCGATACGATCGTCGCCGTCGTCGGGTTGGCGCTGGCCGTGCAAGTGCGGCGGCGCTTCGGCACACTCGACGTCAAAACGCTGTCGACGTTGCAGGGATAAGCGTGAGGAGAACAACGCCGACACGGATTTCGGTCACGGATTGCACGGATAGGAGCACGGAATGGCAGCCTGGCTCGTTGCACTCACCATCGGCCTCCCGTGGCTCGGCGGCTTGAGCGTCTGGCTGATCGGCGATCGGCGTGCACGCGCGCGGCACGTGCTTGCCGTCGGCTTCGCCGTGGCGGCGGGATTGTCGGCGCTGGCGCTGCTGCCGCTCACGACCGATGAGGTTGTGCTGCGGATACCGATCGGCGGCATCTTCGGCGACCTGGTCTTCATCCCGGATGGCTTGGGCGTGTTGCTGGCCGTGATCGCCACCGTCGTCGGCAGCCTGGCCGTGATTTTCTCCATCGACTACATGCAGGGCGAGGCGCAGTTGGGGCGCTACTACGCGCTGGTGCTGCTCTTCATCGGCGCTATGGCCGGGCTGGTCCTGACCGGCAGCCTGCTGTATCTCTTTCTCTTCTGGGAGATCACGGCCCTGTGCTCGTACGCGCTGATCTCGTTTCACAACGACGATCCGAAAGCGGTCGCGGGTGGCATCAAGGCGCTGATCATCACCGGGTTCGGCGGCCTGGGCCTGTTAGTCGGCGCGCTGATCGTCTACGCCGCCTTCGGCACGAACGAGATCGACGCGCTGCTGGCGAACGCGACTGCTCTACCGCCGGCCGTGCTGAGCCTGATCGCGTTCGGCTTCTTGGTAGCGTCTGCAGCCAAGTCGGCCCAGGTGCCGTTCCACACGTGGCTGCCCGACGCGATGGAAGCGCCGACGCCCGTCAGCGCGTTGATTCACGCGGCGACGATGGTGAACGCCGGCGTGTACTTGCTGGCGCGCTTCTACCCGGCATTCGCATCGGTGCCGGGCTGGACGACGGCCGTGATTGTTGTCGGCCTGCTGTCGGCTCTGCTGGCGGCGAGCATGGCGCTGGTTTCGGACGATCTCAAGCGCGTCCTGGCTTACTCCACGATCAGCCAACTGGGTTACATGGTGTATGCAATTGGCGTGGGCGGTGTGTTCGAAAGTCAATTCCACCTGCTCAGCCACGCCGTGTTCAAGGCGCTGCTCTTCCTTGGCGCCGGCGCTGTCCTCCACGCCGTCGGCACGCGCGACATGAAGCAGATGGGTGCGCTGGGCAAGCAGATGCCCTTCGTGCGCAACGTCTTCGTCGTCGGCGCGCTGGCGCTGGCCGGATTGCCGATCCTGAACGGGTTCTGGAGCAAAGAGCTGATTCTGGAAGCCGGCCTGGGCGAAGGACCGCCGTGGGCATATGCGGGCATGTTACTCGGCGCCGGCTTGACCGCGCTGTACACAGCACGCACGGCCTGGATGGTCTTCTTCGGAGAGGCGGCAGCGCGAGGGCGACCGCCCGCGATGCGCGTCCACGATGCGCCTGCGGCGATGCGCGTCGCGCTCGTCCCGCTGGCGATTGGCGCATTGACGACGTGGCTGCTGGCCGGCCCGCTCGCCCAGCTCATGGAGGCCAGTCTGCCATTCCACACACTGCATGGGATGTCGACGTCCGAAATGATCAATGAAGTCATCGGGGCGCCGGCCACCTGGACGGCGCTGGCAGTGGTTGCCGCCGGCCTGGCCACCTGGCGCTGGCGCACGCGGAACGCGCAGGCGGCGGCCCGGTTGTCGGCGCGCTTCCAGGGATTCGCCCGAGTCGCCGCCGCCGATTTCGGCTTTGAGCGGATCAACGCGTCGATCATCCATGCGACGCTGCGCATGGCATCGTCGTTGCGGGCATCCCAGACCGGGCAGTTGAACTGGAATGTCGTCGGCATTGTGGGTGGGCTGATACTCGTGCTCACCATTCTGGCATGGGGAGCGTGACATGAACGCGGCCTACTTCGTGTGGCTGATCGCACTGCCCCTCGCGCTCTCGCCGGTCGTCTACCTGACCGGGCGGCTCTGGCGCCTGGCGCGTGGGACGGCATTGATCGCGCTGGTTGCGACCTGGGCGCCCTTCGCGCTGGCGGCGCGGGACCTCAGCGCCAGCGGGCCGGCCTCTTTCACCCTGGGCACAATCATGCTGCGGATGGACGGGCTGAGCCTGCTGCTCGCCGCGCTGGTACTCGCCCTGTCGACGCTGGTCGTGCTCTTCTCCGGCCCTTACATAGCCGGCGAGATAGGCGAGGAGAAATACTACGCCATGCTGGTGGCGATGGCCGGTGTCATGATCGGCCTGGGCTGTGCCGCCGACCTGTTCAACCTGTGGCTGTGGTTCGAGGCGATGGCTGTTACGTCGTACTTGCTGGTTGCGTTCTATCGCGATCGGCCGGCCTCGCTCGAGGCCGGCGTGAAATACCTCGTGCAGAGTGCGACGGGGTCTGCCTTCGTCCTGCTGGGCATTGCGCTGGTCATGGCGCAGGCCGGCACGCTCAATCTCGACCAGATTCACGCATCGGCCCGGCAGGCGCAGGCGCTTCCCCTGCTGGCGGCCGGCGCGCTGTTCGTGATCGGCTTCGGCGTGAAGATCGCCATGGTGCCGATGCACACGTGGCTGCCCGACGCGCACGCCCAGGCGCCCAGCGGCATCAGCGCGATGCTGTCCGGCGTCGTAATTGAAGCCGGCCTGGTGGCCCTGCTGCGAGCCCTGGCGGCGTTGGCCGGCGTGACGGCGTCGTGGGGTGTCTTGCTGATGGGCTTCGGCGCCGTGAACATGTTAGCCGGCAATCTGCTGGCGCTGCGCCAGACGCACGTCAAGCGCCTGCTCGCCTTCTCCAGCCTCAGCCACATCGGCTACATGCTGCTCGGGCTCGGGATCGGCGTTTACGCGGGCGAGGTCGCAGGCGCGCAGGGAGGCCTGTTTCATCTGCTCAACCATGGCCTGATGAAGGGCCTGGCCTTCCTCGCAGCCGGAGCGCTGCTCTACGTGCTTCACGCGGCATCCGCTGATCACGGCCCGCTGATGATTGCCGACCTGGCCGGCGCGGCCCGGCGCTACCCTGTGGCTGCGCTCACGCTGAGCATCGCCGTGCTCGGACTGGGTGGACTGCCCCCGCTCGCCGGTTTCATGTCCAAATGGCAGATCTTCGTGGCGGGCTTTGAAACCCACCAAATCGCCATCGAGGCGCTGGTGATTTTCGCGGCGCTCAACAGCGTGCTGTCGCTGGGATATTACGTGCCGCTGGTCAACGCCGTCTATCGGCTGCGGCCATCGGATGCCGTGCAGCGCGGGAGACCGCTGCCGGTGTTGATGAGCGCGCCGCTGGCCATCATGGGGCTGGCCGTCGTGGCAGTCGGCGTGTGGCCGGGCCTGCTTCAGTGGCTGACAGAGCCGGCAGGCGCTGCGCTGCTTGCAGCGTTCGGGGGATTCTAAGCGCGGATCGGGTGAATTCATGGATCGGAGGGCGCGATGAAGCGCGGATCGGGCGAATTGATGAATAGGAGGGTGCGATGACCGGGGTTTTACTGGTGCCGCCCATAGCCTTTCTGTTGTACCTGGTGCTGGTCGGCATCCTGTCCGGCATGGGGCGCGTGCTGGCCGGCCGGACCGAGGCGACTCCGCTCAAGTCGAGCACGTACAGCAGCGGCGAAGCTCCGCCCACCTACGTTGCAGCGCCGGGTTACCGTCCCTTCTTCACGGTTGCGTTCTTCTTCGCCGTGCTGCATTTGGGCGTCCTGATGTTGGGCAGCAGCGGCCTCGCACCGATCGCCGGTGTGTATCTGGTGGGGTTGCTGCTGGCGCTCGTGGCGCTGATTCTGGGGTGACGGGCATGATCGATCAGCTTAAGACTTGGGCGCGTGTCAATTCGCCGTGGGCGATCCACTTCAACAGCGGATCGTGCAACGGCTGCGATATCGAAATCCTGGCGACGTTAACGCCGCGCTACGACGTGGAGCGCTTCGGCATCAAGCTGCAAGGCAGTCCGCGCCATGCCGACGTGCTGGTGTGCACCGGCCCGGTGACGCGGCAGGCGCGCGATCGCCTGGTGCGCATCTACGAGCAGATGCCGGAGCCGAAGTTCGTCGTCGCCGTCGGGTCGTGCGCCATTTCGGGCGGCGTTTTCCAGGGCTGCTATAACGTCGTCGGCTCTATCGACGAGGTGATCCCGGTGAATGCCTACGTTCCGGGCTGCCCGCCACGGCCGGAAGCGATCATCGACGGTATCGTCAAATTGCTGCAGAGTCTGGAAGTGACCAGTCATCAGTAATCAGTCATCAGTAATCAGTCGTCAGTAGTCAGTATCCTGATGGGGAAGTGAAATGCAAGCTGTGCTTGTGCACATCGACGGCACCATCGCCGACACACGCGCGCGGCGTTCCCTGGCGGGCACGCCCGAGTTCTACAAGC
>DASSFZ010000073.1:0-22322 GCA_035693785.1 Anaerolineae bacterium
ACAACCGACTCCAGACCGCAATCGGGCGGACGAAAGGCGTCGCCGGCGATGTGCTGGTCGATTTCGCGCAGCCGTCCAACAGCCAGATCGGCGAAATCGTCATCGACGTGAGTCAGTTCACGTCGGATGAAACGCGCCGCGACAACTACATCCGCCGCGATGGCTTGCAATCGTCGCAGTATCCCTACGCGCGCTTCGTCCCGCACTCGATCGAAGGATTGCCCGATCAGGTGGTGCCGGGCGAGGACCTCACCTTCACCATCGCTGGCGATTTGACTGTCAAGGAGACGACGCTGCCGGTCACGTGGATCCTGACGTTGCGCGTGGAAGACGATCGGCTGGTCGGCTCGGCGGCGAGCGAGATCCTGATGTCGGACTTTGGCGTAGGGCCAATCCAGGTAGCGACGCTGGTGACAGAAGACCTGGTCAAGCTACACTTTGACTTCGTTGCTGTGCCAGTGGAGGGATCATGATTCATCAGAGAACCGCACGGCCCCATGTGATCCTGTTCTTCGTGATCGCATGCTTCGTCGCGGGTTGCGCCAGCCTGCCGCAGGCAACTGCTACGCCAACGCGCGAACCTGTAGCACCCGCACCGGCAGATGCACAAGCGCCGCCGGCATCGGCCACGCCAACAGTCGCGGTGCCGACCCCAGCGCCTGCGATGACGCCCACGCCAACGCAGGCTCAAGCCATTCTGCCGACTCCGGCCTGTAGCGCTGACACGGGCGCGACTCCGGCGATGACCGAAGGGCCTTATTACACGCCCAATGCGCCGGAGCGCACGTCATTGCTGGAGCCGGGCATGACCGGCACGCGCATCGTCATCAGCGGATACGTCCTCTCGACAGATTGCCAGCCGATTCCAGGCGCGCTCGTCGACTTCTGGCAGGCCGACGCCGACGGAGTCTACGACAACGCCGGCTACCGGCTGCGTGGCCGCCAGTACACGGATGCCAACGGGCGTTACACGCTCGAGACGGTCGTGCCCGGATTGTATCCCGGTCGCACGCGGCACATTCACGTCAAAGTGCAGGCGCCCGGCGGCCCGATCCTGACGACTCAGTTATTCTTTCCTGGCGAAGCGCAGAACGACACCGACACGATCTTCGACCCGGGTCTACTGCTCTCGCCGGTTCAGGAAACAGGCAACGATCTGACGGCCACATTCGATTTTGTTGTGGAGCAGAACTGAGAGCGACCATGCGATCGGGCATTGATCCATCCGAACGGATGCGAGGTGCGAATATGCGCCGGATCAGCGCAAGCATGATAATGACATTGGTGCTGGCCGCATGTGCGACGCAGCCGCAGCCATCCGTTGCGCCGACAAACACAGCGCGGCCTGCTTCAACGCCGACCGAATCGGCTCGCCCGCCGGATGCGCCAGCGGCGACGACTGCGCCTTCGCCTGAACTGCCGACGGCCGAGCCAACCGAGCACGCGCCCGGCACACCGGCCCCACCGACGATTCAGGAATATCCTGTGCCGCCAGGCTCGCACCCACACGACGTCGCGCCCGCGCCTGACGGGACGGTGTGGTACACTGCGCAAAGATCGGGTGAGCTGGGCCGGTTGGATCCGGCCACCGGCGAGACGCGCCACATCCCGCTTGGGCCAGGGTCGGCGCCGCACGGCGTGATCGTCGGGCCAGATGGCGCGGCGTGGATCACGGACAGTGGCCTCAACGCGATCGTCCGTGTCGATCCGGCGACGGAAGATGTGCAGGTGTTTCCTTTACCCGCCGGGCGCGGGAACGCCAACCTGAACACGGCTGCATTCGATGGTGATGGCGTGCTATGGTTCACCGGCCAGAACGGAGTGTACGGCCGGCTCGATCCAGCAGTCGGACAGGTCGAGGTGTTCGATGCGCCGCGCGGGCGCGGGCCGTATGGTATCACGAGCACGCCGGACGGCGTCGTTTATTACGCGTCGCTGGCGGGCAGCCACATCGCCCGCATCGACGCGGCGACGAAACTCGCATCCGTCATCGAGCCGCCGACTCCAGGACAGGGCGCGCGCCGCGTGTGGTCGGACTCGCAGGGCCGATTGTGGGTGAGCGAATGGAACGCAGGCCAGCTCGGCATGCACGATCCGGCGACAGGTGAGTGGCGCGAGTGGCGCCTGCCGGGCGATAATCCCCAGCCGTATGCCGTGTACGTGGACGACCGCAACCTCGTCTGGCTGAGCGACTTCGGCGCGAACGCGATGGTGCGATTCGACCCGGCGACCGAGACGTTCGAGGTCTTCACACTGCCCAGCTCGCCCGCCAGCGTTCGCCAGATACTGGGTCGGCCTGGGGAAGTGTGGGGCGCCGAGTCGGGCGTGGATAAGATCGTCGTGCTGCGAATTCCATAGGTTGGGACGGCAGTTGCACTGCCGTCCCAGGCCGCCGCAGTGCAACTGCGGCGGGAACTGCAGAACACAGACTAAAGAAGGAGTTGACTCGATGAAGGCAGGGAAGTCTTCACGACTCTGGATCATCGTAGCAGCACTGACATTCCTGGCGGCCGCCTGTGGAACCGGCCCGCAGCCGTCGTCCGCGGAAGAGGTTGTCCGCATCGCCGTGGCGGCCTCGGCCACACCTCTGCCTTCTGCCACGCCCACTCCTGAGCCGACGCCCACGTCGACACCCACGGCGACGCTGACCCCCACGCCCCACCCGCTCACGATCCCATCCATGCGAGAACGCGAGTATCCTGGCAGCGAGGTCACCATTGTCGAGACACTAGCGCCAGGCAGCAATTACGGCCGCTACATCGCGTCCTACGAGTCCGAAGGGCTGACCATCTACGCGCTGCTGACGGTGCCCAACGGCGAGAGGCCGGCGGCCGGCTGGCCGGTCATCGTCTTCAATCACGGCTTCATCCCGCCCGACGTGTATCGCACGACCGAGCGCTACGTGGCGTACGTGGACTGGCTGGCGCGCAGCGGCTACATCGTCTTTCGATCCGACTATCGCGGGCACGACAACTCCGAGGGCGAGGCGCGCGGCGCGTACGGCGCGCCGGATTACACCGTCGACGTGCTCAACGCCGTCGCCACGATGAAGCGCTTTCCGGACGCCGATCCGAATCGCATTGGCATGTGGGGCCATTCGCTGGGTGGATACCTGACCCTCCGCTCTATGATCATCACCGGCGATATCAAGGCCGGTGTGATCTGGGCCGGCGTGGTGGGACCGTATCCCAATCTGTTTGTTCGCCCGACGGCGACGCCCACACCCGAGGGCTGGACACCGGAGCCTACGACGACGGCGACACCTCGATTCGGCCGGCGCTGGCGCACCGAACTGGTCGAGCTGTACGGCTCGCCCGAGGAAAACCCCGACTTCTGGAACTCCATATCGTCGAACTCATACCTCAGCGATGTCTCTGGCCCAATCCAGCTTCATCACGGCACGAGAGATGCCAGCGTGCCGCTGGCGGCCTCGGAAACCCTGTACCGGCAGATGCTGGAAGCCGGTCAGCCGGTCGAGCTGTATACCTACGAAGGCGATGACCACAATCTCTCCCAGAGCTTTGGATTGGCGATGCAGCGTACAATTGAGTTCTTCAATCGATACCTCAAAGGGCCATAGCCAGGTGATATTCAGCAGCTCCCCACACTGGCCGCTAGCGGTGACGCTGAGGAGGAATCGAGTTGATGAAAGCAGGGACATTTCCACATCGCTGGATCGTCGTCATCGGATTGGCGCTGCTGATGGCGGCGTGCGGGAGCAATCCCCAGCCGCCGCAGACGACGCGCGTGGCCGAGGTCCCGCCGACCGCGTCGCGCACCGCTGCGCCTTCTCCAACGGATACACCCACACCCACTCATACGCCGACGGCGACGCCTACCTCTACGCCGACGCCGCATCCGCTCACGATTGTTTCCATGCGGCAGCGCGAATACCCGGGCAGCGACATCACCATCGAAGAAACGCTGCAGCCGGGCGGTAACTACAGCCGCTATATTGCGTCCTACGAGTCCGAAGGACTGACGATCTACGCGCTGTTGACCGTGCCCAACGGCGAGAGGCCGGCGACGGGGTGGCCGGTCATCGTCTTCAATCACGGCTTTATCCCGCCCGACGTGTATCGCACGACCGAGCGCTACGTGGCGCACGTGGACTGGCTGGCGCGAAGCGGCTACATCGTCCTCCGCCCGGATTATCGCGGGCATGACAACTCGGAGGGCGAAGCAAGAGGCGCGTACGGCTCTCCCGATTACGTCGTCGACGTGCTCAACGCCGTCGCTGCAATGAAGCGATACCCGAACGCCGATCCGAACCGCATCGGCATGTGGGGCCATTCGATGGGTGGGTACATCACACTGCGCTCGATGGTCATCGACGGCGACGTAAAAGCCGGTGTGATCTGGGCCGGCGTGGTTGGATCCTATCCGGATATGATCAACCGCTGGCGCCCAACGCCGACTCCCGGGCCAACCACAACCGCCACACCCACCGGGCGGCGGCGCTGGCGCACCGAGCTGATCGCCACGTATGGCTCGCCGGAAGAGAACCCTGAGTTCTGGAGCTCGATTTCGGCGAACTCGTATCTCGGCGATCTGTCCGGTCCGATTCAACTGCATCACGGCACGGCGGATAGAAGCGTGCCGATCGGGTTCTCGGAGACTTTGTACCAGGAGATTCTGGCTGCCGGCAAGCCGGCCGAGCTGTACACCTACCAAGGCGCCGATCACAACATCGCAAACAGCTTCGGCCTGGCCATGCAGCGGACGATCGAATTCTTCGATAAGTATGTCAAAGGGTCGTAGCGCCTTGACCATAAGGCAATAGCCATTCTCGGGTGATTACCCGCAAGTCCGTGCGCTCGCAGTTAGACTGCGGGCGCCGGGCGACAGTGCAACTGTCGCCTCAACATGCATCACCAGACGACGCATACTCCCGCGATAAGCGGGAGTGTGCTATATTAGCGCCGTATGGTCGAGGCATTCCTGCAACTGTCGCCCGTTGCGCAGGCCATTCTGGCAACGGGCTTCACGTGGGGTATGACGGCGCTCGGCGCGGGCATGGTTTTCCTGTCGCACAGCGTGAACCAAAAGATGCTGGATTGGATGCTGGGGTTCGCCGCCGGCGTGATGATCGCAGCGAGCTATTTCTCGCTGCTGGCCCCGGCGATTGCCGCGGCGGAGGGCGGCCCGCTCCCGGCATGGTTTCCGGCGGCGACGGGCTTCCTGGCCGGGGCGATCGTCCTGCGGCTGATCGACAGGATCCTGCCTCACCTGCATCCCGGCTTGCGCATCGATCAGGCGGAAGGCGTCAAGACGACCTGGCAGCGCAGCGTGCTCCTGGTGCTGGCTATCACGCTGCACAACTTCCCAGAGGGCCTGGCGATCGGTGTGGCATTCGGCGCGGCAGCGGCGGGCATGCCGTCGGCGACGGTCGCGTCGGCCATCGCGCTGGCGATCGGCATCGGCATCCAGAACTTTCCCGAAGGCACGGCGGTGGCGATGCCGCTGCGCCGCGAAGGTGTATCGCGCTGGAGGAGTTTTCTGTACGGGCAGGCGTCGGCGTTGGTGGAGCCGATCGCGGCGGTGGCGGGCGCGGCGTTCGTCCTGCTGGCGCAGCCCCTGCTGCCCTACACGCTGAGCTTCGCGGCCGGCGCGATGATCTTCGTCGTGGTGGAAGAGCTTGTGCCTGAGGCGCAGGGCGGCGGTAATACCGACCTGGCGACGATGGGGACGATGATCGGTTTCGCGGCGATGATGATGCTGGACGTGGCGTTCGGGTAGCGGCGCCCACCGTAGAGCGTGTTTCCATACGCGCCGCAAATTGGCGGCTATGGAAAGCCGCCCCTACGTCCGGCCTGACATCTTTTGCGTGCCCACAATCGCCGTTCGACGCCGCGTTTGTGACCTTCGTTCAGAAAAGCCAATAACCACGGCGTTTCTTTTCATCATGCCCGCAGGATGACAAAGCACACTCCCCCGGCGCGAGCGGATATGCTATCCTATGCAGCGCGCTTCTACACTGCGCGCAGTCGAACTCACCTCAGGAGGCTTTCCGTGACAGCGCAAATTATCGACGGCAAAGCGATCGCGGATAAAGTTCGCAGGCAAGTGGCCGAGGAGGCTGCGCAGTTCCGGGACAAGACGGGCGTCCAGCCCGGGCTTGCGACGGTGCTCGTCGGCGACAATCCGGCCAGCGGGACGTATGTGCGATCCAAGCAGAAGGCGTGCGAGGAATTGGGCATGCGCTCGGTCGGGCATCACCTGCCCGCCGACGCGACGCAGGAGCAGGTGGAGGGGCTGGTGCGCTCGCTGGGCGCCGACCCGGCGGTACACGGCATCCTGGTGCAACTGCCGCTGCCTAGCCAGCTCAACGAGGAGGCGGTGCTGAACGCGGTGCCCATCGACAAAGACGTGGACGGCTTTCATCCGGTCAACATCGGGCGGCTGGCGATGAAAGGGCGCAAGCCGGTCTTCGTGCCGTGCACGCCGGCGGGCTGCATCGTGCTGCTGGACGAAGCGGGCGTGCCGATCAAGGGCGCGAACGCGGTCGTCGTCGGGCGCAGCAACATCGTGGGCATGCCCGCCGCGCTGCTGCTCGTGCATCGCGACGCGACGGTGACGATCGTCCACTCGCGCACGCGCGATCTGCCCGGCGTCGTGCGACAGGCCGACATTCTGATCGTCGCCATCGGCAAGGCCCATTTCGTCACCGGCGACATGATCAAGCCCGGCGCGGCGGTGATCGACGTGGGCATCAACAGCATCCCCGATCCGACGAAGAAGAGCGGCCAGCGGCTGGTCGGCGACGTGGACTTCGAATCGGCGAAAGAGGTGGCAGGGTACATCACGCCGGTTCCGGGCGGCGTCGGCCCGATGACGATCGCGATGCTGATGCGGAATACGCTCGAAGCGGCGAAGCACGCGGTCGAGATGGGAGTGAGTGTGGGGAGTTAGTGCGAGGAGTCAGAGTTGGAGGTGGTAGCGATGAGCACTGCGAATCCACGAAAACCGATCAAAGAAGAGCCGGAAGCACCGCCCGATCTGGAGGAGCTGCTGGCCGAGGCCAAGAGCGGCAAGTGGGAAGATCAGCTCAAGGAGTGGGGCATCGATCTGGAGAAGCTCAAGGCCAGAGCCGAGAAGGCGGGAGGCGACGCCAGAGTCGAATTCGACAGGCAGGCCCAGACGCTCCGCCCCATGATGAGCCAGGCGCAGGCGGAGCTGGTCGAGCTGCGGAAGCTCGGTGGCGAAGCCTCGGTCGAGATGCTGAAAGGCGTTGACAGCGCCTTCACCGAACTGAAGAAGGCGTTCGCAAGCGCCGCCGCGAAATTCAAGCCGTAGGGGCAGGCCTTGCGCCTGCCCGGTTCGTCACATGCGCGGCGAATGGCGCCACGTATTCCGCGCGCAAGGCACCTGGTTCGGCCTCACCCCGATAGATGTCCAGCGCCACCGCGATGGTCGGATGAAATTCCGATGGGAGGCCGGCTAGCGCCCACGCGCCGCCCTCGTCCTTCGAGAGGATCAGTCCCTCGCTCAAGTACGCGAGCACGCGGCACGCATTCAGGACAAAATACACAGGATTCTCCACGATACGCTCCCTCGCCCAATCAACATCCGACAGGATCGAGTCGAGGTAGTCCTCGTGCGGAACGGGAGGGAAGACCTCCGCGAACGGCGCGCCGTACAGGCAGATGCCCCGGCTCAGTGTCACCGTGATGTGCGCGGCGAGGTCCTTGTCCACGCGTATCTCGTCGTTCCATGCCAGCCATCTGCCGTCGGCCATCTGCGCCTCAAGCTCCTCTCGCCAATCTTCGCCGAAGTGAAAATCGAACGGCGCCGGATGCCGCCAGGGGCGCAGTTGCGCTTGACTCAGGAAGCTGATCTCGATCGGGCGCGGATCGTTAGAGCAGCGCAGCAGCAATCCGGCGACCTCGCGCTTTGTCTGCACACGCATGCCCCGGCGGGCCACGACGAGCAGGTCGACGTCGCTGCGCTGGGGGTTGAAGCCGCCCATCGCCAGCGAACCGTGCAGATAGATACCGATGAGATTATCGGCCAGAATCCTGCACAGTCCGTTGGTCAGCGAGCCGACCTGCCGGCGCACGTCTTCAGGGCAGTCAGGCCACGTGTACGGGGGCATGGCACAAGAAGTCAATCACGGAGGCGCGGAGACTGCGAAGCATCTTATTTTGCCGCGCCCATCCGTCCATAACTTTCTGGCTTTCTGAGTGCGTGGTAAACTTAATGATTGGATTCTGTAGGGAGAGATAAGCATGACAAACGTCAAGAAGCACAAAGGTGTTATAGGAATTCTGACCGGCGGCGGCGACGTGCCCGGGCTGAATCCGGCCATTCGGGCCGTGACGATCCGGGCGCTGCGCGAGGGCCACCAGGTCATCGGCATTCGTCGCGGCTGGGCCGGCGCGATGAGCATCATTCGCGACCACGATGCCGACAACAGCGACAGTTATCAAGTCCTGACCGAAGAAATCGTCAACAAGGCGGGGCGGACGGGCGGCACTTTCCTGCACACGTCGCGCACGCGCCCCAGCCATGTGCCGAAGGCGAGCGTCCCCGAGCACCTGCAGGAAGCTTACAACGACAAGGCGAACGACCTGACGCCCGAGGTGCTTCAGAATCTCGACTTCCTGGGCATCGACTACCTGATTCCGATCGGCGGCGACGACACGCTGAGCTACGCGGTCGATCTGTACAAGAAGGGCGTGAAGATCGTAGCCATCCCCAAGACGATGGACAACGACGTGCCCGGCACGGACTACTGCATCGGCTTCAGCACGTGTGTGACGCGCACGATTCAGATGACGAACAGCCTGCGCACGATCGCCGGCTCGCACGAGAGGTTCCTGGTGTTGGAGGTCTTCGGGCGTTACGCCGGTTTCACGGCGATGCTGCCGACGATGGCTGGCGCGGCGCATCGCTGCGTGATTCCGGAGTACAAGTTCAACATCGAGCTTTTGACCGAGCTGATGTGCGCCGATCGCCGGATGAACCCGAGCCAGTACTCGGTGGTGCTCGTGTCGGAGGGCGCGATGTTCGAAGGCGTCGAGATGATCTTCGAGAGCGCCGAGAAAGACGCTTACGGGCACATGAAACTGGGCGGCATCGGCGACGTGGTGGCTGCCAAGCTCAAGGACCTCTCGCCGGCGTACAACCACGGCAAGCCGGTCAACGTGGTCAACCAAAAGCTGGGCTATCTGGTGCGTGGCGGCGACCCGGACGCGATCGATTCCATCGTGCCGATGGCCTACGGCAACCTGGCGCTGGATCTGATCGAGAAAGGCGTTCACGGCCGCCTGGTCGTCCTCAAGAACGGGCGGTACGACAATATGCCGCTCGACGTGGTGACCAGCTCGAAGAAGGTCGTCAACGTGGAGAAGTACTACAACAAAGAACGCCTGCGCCCGTTTTACAAGAGCTTCGAGATGAAGCCGTTGTTCATCATGACGGGCGACTAACAGACAACGTCAAACTCCAGAATCCAAACTTCAAATCGGGCCGGCCCGCGCCGTGGACAGCGCGGAGAGCTATCAGCTATCTGCCATCCGCCGTCAGCCATTCGCCATCTGCCATTACGCCGTCGCTGCCGCCGCTTTCGCCCGCGCTTCGGTGTCGTGGAAGAATAGCCACGTCAGGCCGATGGCCAGACTATACAACGTCGCCGTGCCGAGGAAAAGCGGTGCGAAGCCGTAACGCGCCTGCACCACGCCCGAAAGATACGGCCCTACCGTCCAGCCGACCTCCCATGTCAACTGAAGCATACTGTTCACCGTTCCTCGCTCGCGCTCCGGCGTCTGCTCCATCGTGAACGTCGAGTAGAGTGGGTTGCTCATGTTCATCAGCGCGCCCCGGATCAGGAAGGCGACTGCCGCGATCCAGTACGCGGGCACGAAGCCCATCATAAGCAAGAACAAGACGGATGCGCCCTGCGTGGCGACGACGGCCTTGATCTTGCTGCCGAGTCGCTCGGCGATGCGCGGGCCGACGAGTGAGGCCACGCCGGTGACCGCGGCCGACAGGCTGAACACCAGGCCGAGCTGGCCGTCGCTGATGGCAAACGTTTCCTTGAAGAAAAGGTTGAGGTACGGGATCAAGATCGCTGCGCCGAAGCCGATGATGAAATTCGGCAGCGCCATGCGCAGCACGCTGCGCCTCAGCAGGTGCCGAACCTCGCCCAGGCCGACCGGCGCGGTGCGCCGTGGGCCAGGCCAGCGCGCCTCGCGAATCAGCCAGATCGGAATCAGCGCCAGTCCGCCCACTAGAGCGCTGGCTAACAGAACGGCCTGGTATGTCGCCGGCGAGCCTGGCGGCACGCCCAGCCACCGCGCGAACCACGCCGGCAACTGGCCGGCCAGCAGGTTGCCGACCGCGCCGGAGATCGTCATCAGCCCAAAGTTGAGACTGAACAGCATGGTGCGCTCTTTGTCGCTCGACGCGCGCATCATGAACGGCGCCATGCTCAGGAAGTACAGCGAGTTGCCCATGCCCATGACGCCGGACATGACGATCATCACGAACGGCGTGCGCGCCGTGACGAGCGCCGAGGCAGCCAGCGCGGCCACGCCCAATCCGGCCAGCATCGCGCGCCGTGGCCCGATCCGATCCGACAACATGCCCATCGGCACGCCGGCCAGGAGCGCCGCGCCGGATGGGATGGCGTTCAGCACGCCGATGAAGTCGAGGTCGAAGCCCCGGCTGCGCAGGTAGATGTTGAAGAAAAGCTGGAACCCTGTGAAGGTGATCCCGCCGATGACCGTCGCCAGCAAGAACAGCCGTGCGTCGCGGTTGAACTGATCGAGAAAACGGGCCGGCGGGCTAGCAATAAGTCGCCTGCGGTATCTGCGCAGAATGCTCATGGCCCCTCCATGTTCGAGTATTTGTCCCCGTCGGCTCGCGCCAGCAACCCGATCACGCCACCGGCCACACATCCGAACTCTGCTTCGGGAACATCGCCTCTAGCACGGCGCGCGCCTCGTCCGTATCGACCCAGCAGTCGGCAAAAGCATACCTCAATTCGTCGAGTGTCCGGTAACCGAACACCAGTTGCAGGAAGGTCAGGTCGGGGAAGGCGACCACGCCGTCGTCGCCGCGCCGGGGCGTCCACGGCTCGATGCCCGTGAGCCGGCCCTTGTCCACCACCAGGCGCAGCCCCGTTCGATAGAAACTGATCTTCAGTTCGCCGGTGTAGCCGGCGGCGATCGATCCGGCCAGGCGCTTCTCCAGCGACGGCGCGATGTGCGCGAGGAAGCCCGGCAGGTCGGGCACGCGCAGATACCAGGCGTACGGATGCCGAACGCGAGGCAGGCGATCCTCGATTGCATGATACGCGGGGTGATCGCCGCCCAGCCAGAAACCGAAGCCGCCGAGCGGCTCTGTGCCGTCGCGCGCCGCGTAGGCTTCGCCCGTCACCTGGGCATAGCGGATCACGCCGGGCGTCACGGCGAGCCAGGACACGCCGGGCTTCAACTCATACAGGTTGATGGGGAAGCTCATCCGCCATAGCCGTCCCGCGTGCGCCAGGAAGCCGGCCGGCTCGCCGTCTGCGGATTCGATGATACAGAAGCGCCGCCCGTTGGCATTCTTCTCGCTCCTGCCGGACATCTCGTAGCGCCACAGCGCTTCGTCGCGCAGGCACGCGACGCGATATCGCGTGACGGCCTGGGCGTATACCTGCATGATGAACGGCAAATCGGATTCGGTCGCGGGCCGAATAGGATACGGCTCAGTCTCGCCTTCTTTCAGCTTGGGGATGTGAGGCAAGAAGCCGAGCCGGCCGCCGCCGAGGTCCATCGCCATCTCGTAGCCGAACTGGCGGTAATACCACGGGATGCCGGTGATGGCCTGCACCCTCTCGCCGCGCCCGGCGCTCCACGCGTGGATCACTTCGAACTGCGCGCGCACCAGGCCGCGATTGCGGTACTCCGGCAGCGTGCCGACCAGCTCCGGCCGCCCGACGCCAAAGGGAATTCCGTCATACGTCCACGTCTGCGAGATCAAATTGAGGGAGGAGACGATCTTGCCCGCGCGCATGTCTTCGACGAGAGTGAAGTCGCCAGCGCCGAAGGTCGGGTGATCGCTGGTGAGCAGATCTCGTGTCCATTCGCCGACCCATTCGTCGGGCTGATCGGGGCCGGCGTCGCTGTGGATGCGCGCATTGAACTCGGCGAGCGCGTCGGCGTCCGCCGGCGTCGATCGGCGCAAGATCAGGCCATCGCCCAGATCGTGGAGAATTGTGTGTTGTTCGGTGGTGTCTTGAATCATCAGCATATCCCATCACGTGTTCCGTGTTGCGTATTCCGTTTCATCGACCTTTGATGAACACCTACACCTGCAGTTCACGCTCAAATATACTGCGCCATCCCGCCCTTAAATGACTCTAGATCGTTGTCGCGCAGCGCGTACAGTGCCTGCAGCAGCGCGAACGTGCTCCGGTAGAAGCGGGCGCGATCCCGCATCGGCTCCAGGCGCCGGTCGGCGCGTACGATCCGCTGCGCGAATGATTCGCCGAAGCAGGAGATCGACGCCAAGTCGAACGCCGGATCGCCTAAAGCGATGAAACTGAAGTCCAGCACGCCCGCAATCGATTGCATCTTCGGATCGAAGAGGATGTTGGCGCCGCCGAAATCGCCGTGCCTCAGCACAGGCCGATAGGCAAAGTTGACCGGATCGCTCAGAAACGTCTCGAAGCCACGTGCCACCTGCTCGCGGGCATCTGGGCGCATGTGTGGGAAGAGATGCTCGCGGAAGCGCGCGTATATGTCGGCCCAGCACTCGTGGCCATCGCGCACTGGCACGTCGAGTCCCAGTTCAGCGACGGGCACACCGTGCAACTCGCGCATGAACGTCGCCAGTTGAGTCGCCATTCCGTCGAGCGCGGTTTCGTCGCCGATTGCCTTGACCGTCTCCCGGCTCAGTGGCTCGCCGGGGATCATCCGGTAGCCTATAAAGATCAGATCCCCCGTTTGCAGATCGGCGCGGTGGTAAACCGGGTTGGGGATCGGCAGCGACATGTGCCGCTGCAGCCGGCTGAGAATCGCCATCTCAAACGCCATCTCTTTGGCGACATGAGGCGAACGCGGAAAGCGGAAGATCAGCTCCTCATCCACGAACAGGATGTCGCTGAACTGCCCGTCGCGCGTGTGCAGACGAGCTGTCTTCACCACCAGGTGAGGATAGGCTTCGTGGATGCGTTGGAGATATGCCCTTTCCTGATTCATGGATTGCCCCCTGAACCATCGCCAAAGAACGGGAGATGTCTATCGTGAAATCACGCTTCACGTTTTCCGGGCCGCAATTCCTTCTCGTAGATCAATGTCTCCAGCAGCACGTGCATGCCTGCCTTGCAATACAGGCGCTCCGCTCCGGTCAGGCTGGTCGCGTCGACGCCGAGGCCGACCCTGCGCTTGCCACGACGATAGAACTCGCCGAACGTGTAGCGGAGCAGCGCCAGTCCGATGCCGCGCCGCCGCCAGGTGGGCCGCACGCCGATGTCGCGCACGTGGCCCTGATCTGGCTCCCCCGGTCGCTCCCAGCGGCACAGCGCCAGCCCGGCGATCTGGTCGCCGTCCATAGCCAGAAACCACAGCGTCGGATCGAAGTTCGGCTCTGTGTCGATCTTGTAGTGCCGCCATCGCTCGTACGAGAGCGGCGGATGCTCCCACTCGTCCGCCATCGCCTCTTCGTAAGCTGCATGCACGGCGCGATCTTCCTCGCCGGGCCGAAACGTGCGGATGGTGATCCCTTCCGGCACTTTCGGCGCAGGCGGAGGGGCATCTATCTGGATCAGCATCTTGTACCACCGCCGCACGAGCGCGTAGCCTTCGTGCTCCAGCAATTCGTGCGCGCCCGCGTTCGTGGCGTAGATTCCGTTCTGCAGTGCGATGCGTAGGTCGGGTGGCGCGTCGATCATTGCCTGCCTCGCGCGCTGCTCGATGAGACCTAACAGGTGTGTGCCGATGCCACGCCCACCGTAGTCGGGATGCACATAGCCTGACATCTGATATGTCTCGGGCGGCTCTTCGTCGCCGAAGTCGGCGTAGCCGGCAAGACGCCCATCACGGGTGGCCACAATCCAGGCATCCGTCGCAAGCTGGAAGCGCTCGTCAGTCCACAGCGTGCGCAGGCGAGCGGGTGTGATGTTGTCCGTGCCGATGTCGGCGCGGGCGCAGGCGTTGATGAGGTCCACCACTGCGTCGAGGTCGGCCATGACCGGTGGGTGGATGATCCAATTGTCGCCGAGCATCCTCTTTCTCCCGCGTGATACGTGAGATGCGAACGCCCCGCATCACGTATCACGCTTCATGTGTCAAACCATCCGCTTCTCGAATGCGACGAAGCGCTTGACGGGCACGAACCCGAGTCCCTCGTAGAGGCCCAGCGCGCCGGAGAGGTTCTCCGTGTCCACGCCGAGCGTCGCGTAGTCGAGGCCCTCCGCCTTGAATGCGCGCATCGTTTCGCACAGCAGCGCCGAAGCGACGCCGCGCCTGCGCCACGGCCGGCGCACGGCCAGCTCGGCCACCCAGCCTTCTTCGATTCCGTGCCGCGCGTTCTCGTCGGGGCTGATCGTGTTGAAGCTCAGCCCGGCCACCTCGCCGCCGTCCATCGCCACGAACGTCAGGTCGGGACGGAACGACGAGCGCTGGAGGAAGAACATCTGCCAATCCTCGTCGCTGACCGGCTCGAAGCTCCAGTGATCGCGGAAGGCTTCATTGAGCGCGTCCAGAACGGGCCGGCTCAATTCCGGGCTGAACGTGCGAAGCGTAAGACCGTCGGGCAGAGGCCGGTCGGGTATCGGCTGGCGCAGATCGCGCCGCATGCGGTAGAAGTATCGCACCGGGCGGTAATCGCGTCGCTCCAGCCGCTCGATACGATCACGAAGGGTATCCTGGCTGAAGCTGCGCAGCAGGCGCGGCAAGGTCGAGGGCAGCGCCGCCAGGCGCTGGTGGCCGCGCGCTTCGGCCCAGCTCAAGACGAACTCTTCCAGGCCGCGCCCTCGGTGCTCGGGGTGAACCTGATCCGAGAGGAAGGCGCGGCACTCCTCTTCCGGCTCCGGGTTCATGAACGTGCGCGCGAGCGCCGCCACCTCCCCGTCGCGCGTCAACGCGGCGATCGAATCGGTTTCCGGATCGGACCACGGATCGTCGAACTGCGTTTGCAGGTCTTGGAGCGTATCCGCCGATTCCGTGTCGTCGGCCTCGTCCGCGGCCAACAGCATCCGATGCAGCGCCGGCAGGTCTTCACGGCGCAGTGGGCGCCAGTCGTACTCCGGCCAATCGAGCGGGAGTGGCAATATGTTCGTTGCTTCCAGTTGCGTAATCATATCTGATCCTTTTGAGTTGCCCATGGTGGGTGGTCAGTGATCGGTGATGAGTGATCGTAATTGGTAATTAGTAATTGGTGGTATCTAAATCACTAATCATCAATTACTGATTACTGATCACTTCTTACTGATCACTGTCAGTGTACAGACTGCGTGCTCAAGTCCACACCCGCTCGCAATTCCTTTTCGAAGGTATTGTACACGCGCGCGACACGCATGCCGGCCTTCTCGTAGAGGCGCGTCGCGCCGGTCAGGCTGTGTGCATCGACGCCCAGTCCGACGCGTCTGCAACCGCGCCGATAGAATTCTCCGAACGAGTGGTGGAGCAGGGCGAGGCCCAGCCCCTTTCGCCGCCACGGCCGGCGCACGCCCAGCGTGCCGACCCATCCCATGTCCGGGTCGTCGTTCGACTTGGGCCAGCACAGCGACACGCCGGCTACTTCGCCGCCGTCCCACGCCAGGAACCAGATCGAGGGATCGAAGTCCTTGTCGTTTTTCATGAAGTGCTGCCAGCGCTCGAGCTCTTCCTCGAACGGCTGCTCGACGTAGCCCCAGTGATCGCGGAACGAGTCGCGCACAGCTTGAATCGCCGCCCGATCGTCCTGCCCGAAGCGCAGGGGTCGAACCACGATGCCGTCCTGCAGCTCGGGCGCGGGCGGTGGCGCATGGGCGTCCATTTCGATCACCATGCGCCAGTGGTGTCGCACCAGCTCGAACCCCTCCGAGCGAAAAAGCTCTTGCGCGTCCCGATTGGCGTCGAGGACGCCGGTGAGCATGAACACGCGCGTGCCCTGGGGAGCTTTGTCGACGGCCTGGCGCGCCCGCGCCTCGGCCCAGCGTACCAGCGCCGTGCCGATGCCACGCCCCTGGTGATCGGGATGGACGCGCCCGAAGAAGTTGACGCGCACGTGCGAGTCGAACAGGTCCCAGACTTCCATGCAGGCGACGACTTTGCCGTTGGGCGCGACGACGACGCGAACGTCGGTCTCCAGATTCAGGCCCGGGATTTCCCACTCGACACGGTAGTTGTCGGCGTTGAATTCATCCACGCCGAGCAACTGGCGCGAGCAGGCGTTGAACACGGCGACGGCAGCTTCCACATCGCCGAGCGCCGCCGGCCGCGTGAGATAGCCACCTTCAAGCGTTACGGCAGGTGATTCAAGTATCTGGGTCGTCATGGTTGTGTCCTCGTCTAAAGAGTCTTGCGATAAGCGATAGGCGATACGCGATAAGCCATCTGCTATCTGCCATCAGCCATTCCGATGCAGCTTACCCGTCCGCTTGGCATACCGCTCGGCCCACTGGAAGATGCGCAAGCCGATCGGGATGGCGATCACGCCCATCACCAGCAGCGGAGCGATGTAGCCCCACAGGCTCTCGGTCGGCGCGCCGTTGAGCAGCGCTTCGCGCGACCCGTCGAGCACATACGTTGCAGGCGACAGTTTCGAGAAGACCTGCAGCCACGCCGGCAGCACGTTGACGGGGTAGTACACGCCCGACACCAGCAGAAGCATGGCGATGATCAGGTGCGTCATCTGCGATCCGCGCTCCGGGAACAGCAGCGGCAGCGTCGATCCGACGATGCTGATGCCGATGAACGACAGGCTGCCCGCGATCAGCAGCAGAAGGAAACCCCACATGTTCGCATGGTCGAGCCGGATCTCGAACAGCAGCATCGTCGCCAGCAGCACCACACCCGTGTGCGCCAGGCTGTACACGATGGCGAACGCCGTCTGTCCCAGCATGTGCATCAGCCGCGTGATCGGCGCCATGAGCGTGTACTCGATCGTGCCTTCCCAGCGCTCCAGCCCGACGACGTCGGTGACCCAGTAGAAGATCACGGCCAGATAGCGCCAGACGATGGTGCCGATGGCGAGGTACAGCACGAGATACTTGCCGTCCACGCCAGGCCCGCCGATCTGCTCCATGCCGAGGCCGATGTAGCTCACGGCCAGGCTGTTGGCGACGGTGTACACCAGCCAGACTAGCTCCCACGCCCAGTAGCGCTTGACGATATTCCAGTTGCGCTCGATGAACGCATAACTTGCCTTAAGCTCTTGCGTAATGACCGACATGTCGAATCTCCAATCTCAGTTATCAGTTGTCAGTTGTCAGTTATCAGTGAACAGTTATCCGTGATCACTGGCCACTGATAACTGCTCACTGATTACTGCTCACTATCAGGCGCCTTTCCCACGGAACACGCAGCACGTGCTACGGGTTTCGTGCCTGCCCTCGCGGAGCGGGGCTTGCGTGTTCCGTTTGGCGCTCCCATTCTTCACGTGGCAGGCTCATATACACGCCGGCGCGCGATCGTCCCCTGCGGCTCGCCTCCTGCAGCATTCGGCCTTCGATGGCAAAGCCTGCGCTCTCATACGCACGCAGCGCACGGGCGTTGTACTCAAACACGGCCAGCGAGATGCGGCGCAGGTTCAGTTCGTCGAAGCCGTAGCGCACGATGACCCGCAGCGCGTCCGCTCCTGCAGGGGTATCCCACCGATCGTGATCGGCCAGGCCGATGCCCAACCACGCCTCGCCGCGCCGCCGGTCGATGCCGAACAGGCCGGCGTGACCGATCGGGCGATCGCCGACGAGGGGATAGATCAGGAAACCGGCGTGCTCGTTCGACCCCGGCTGCATCGGTCGACCAGTCGCCGTGTCCAGCAACCGCCACAAGGCTGACATCGCCGACCAGCGGGCGAGTAACTCGATATCACTATCCGATTGCAGCGCCACCAAACGCACGTGATCGCCTCGTAAATGCTGAGCACACATATTGCGAACCTCCTGACCCGCGTAAAACGTGACGCGCGACGGTGCCCAGCACGGTTCGCGTTCTACGTTTTACTCGTTACGCTTTTTCTCCCACTCGTCTCGAAGAATGCCCATGTAGATCCCGTCCCAACGCCGACCATCGCGAAGCACCTCCTGCTTGCTCCGACCCTCGACGACGAAGCCGGCCTTCTCGTAAGATCGGATCGCTCGGGCGTTGTATTCGAAGACGCCAAGCGTCACCCGATGGAGGTTCAACTCGGCGAACGCGTAGCGCAGGACGACGCGCATGGCGTCAGTGCCGTAGCCCTTACCCCAGTACTCGCGATCGCCAAGCCCGATACCGACCCACGCATCCCTGTGCGTCCAGCGAACACCGCCCAGGCCGACGAAGCCGATCAAGCGATCATCTGCGAGCGTGCGGATCAGGAACGGGAATCTGTCGTGCTTCGGTTCCTCCTCGATCTCCTCCTTCACCTTCTTGACCGACCGGGGTTGCGCCGGATCGTCGTCGAGCAGCCGCTGAAACTCGGAGTCACGCGACCACGACGCGAGCGTTTCGGCATCTTTGTCGGAAATCGACGCTGTCAGCCGCACCAATTCGCCCTTGAAAATCTGCATATCCATCAGCCTCACCTCGTCAGTCATCAGTAGTCAGTTATCAGTGATCAGTTATCTGTCATCAGTTATATGTAGTCAGTGACACTGCTCACTGTTCACTGCCCACTGATTACTGTTCACTGATTACTAGTCACTAATCCACTCCTCTCGCAGCAGCCCCAGCATCAGCGCATCCCAGCGTCGGCTGTCGCGATAGATCGCCTGTCGCCGCCGCACCTCGACGACGAATCCGTTTCGTTCGAGAAAGCGCAGCGCGCTAGGGTTGTCCTCGAGCGTGACCGCACCCAGCCGATGCAGGTTCAGTTCGTCGAAGGCGTAACGTAAGGACATCTTCAGTGCTTCCGATCCATAGCCCTTGCCGCGATCCTCCGGCCGCCCGATGCTCAACTGAATCCAGCCGGCGCTGTGCGTCCAATGAATCCAGCGGATAGAGGCCAGCCCGATCAGCCGATCACCGTCACGCAGCCGGATGGCGAAGTTGAACTGCGTCCGCTTCTCCGCCTCCTTATCCATCTCTTCGAGTTTCTTCTTTACCTGGCCGGGCGACAATGGCCGCGCCGGTTCGGCATCCGTCAGCCGCAGATACTCGGGGTCGTGCGTCCACTTCGAGATCGTCTCGGCGTCTTTCTCCGGGTCGATCGGGGCCAGGCGGATACACTCGCCTTCGAACAGTTGACTGTGCATGTCTCACATCTCCGTCGATCGATGAATCGCCTCGCGTCTCACGCTTCACGTTTCACGTTTCACGCGTCACGCCTCACGCTTTACGCTTCACGCATCCCGCCTCATCCCGCCTCTTCCTCGGCGACCAGTTGTTTGCCGGTCAATTCCAGGAACACTTCTTCCAGCGTCGGCTCGTGGCCGTTGCGCGGGATGGCTCGTTTCAGCTCCTGCGGTGTGCCGAGCGCGACGATCTTGCCGCCGTCGATGATGGCGATGCGGTCGCACAGCGCGTCGGCCTCGTACATATCGTGCGTCGTGAGCAAGATCGTCGTGTCGTGCACGTCGCGCAGCTCGCGGACGAAGGCTTGCACCTCGCGCTTCGAGCGCGGGTCGAGGCCGGTCGTCGGTTCGTCGAGCAGCAGCACGATCGGGCTGCTCAGGAAGGCGCGGGCGATGGCGACCTTCTGCTGCATGCCTCGGCTCATCTCTTCCATGGGCCGGTCAATCGACCTGGACTCCAGGCCGAGCCGGGCCAGGATGTCGCGCACACGGGTCCTGGCTTCACTCGCGCCGACGCCGTACAGTCGCGCGCCGTACAGCAGGTTCTCCATCGGCGAGAGCTTCTTGAAGAAGCTGGCCTCGACCGAGACGCGGTTGATCATCGTCTGCACCCGGCGCGGCTCTGCCACGACATCGTGTCCGAAGACCGCGATGCGCCCGTCGTCAGGGACGAGCAGTGTCGCGATCAGGCGGATAAGCGTCGATTTGCCGCTGCCGTTCGGGCCGAGGATGCCGAAGACCTCGCCGCGCTTCACGTCGAGCGAGACGCGATTGACCGCGACCTTCGCGCCTTCAGGGAGGCGGCCATTGCCGTTCTTGCCGTTCTTCGCCGCGAACAGCCGGCTGCCCTTTCCGCCGAAGGTCTTCAGCGCGCCGTCGATTTGCACTGCGATGATGTCGTTCATGGCTGCTGCTCCTGTTCAGATGACTTGCGTTCAAAGCTGTCAACGAATCTGCAGCGAATCAACGAATATGATTGGCGCTATCGCCGTCAATTGCCTCGTCGTTCGAAGCGGCGAATGCAGGTATTCGTTGATTCGATGTCCATTCGTTGACGCTGCTCCTATAAACGAAAAGGCCGTGGCAAATTGGTCACGGCCTTCGCGCGCATCAGCGCGAGAATCGAAATTAAAAGGCCGTGAGCGTCGTACGCGCCCACGGCCTCGCTCGACTTAACGTAACTCTACAGGCGATAGGCGCAATACGACAAGGCGAATCCACCGCTGCCACCGCGAGCGACGCGGACGCGGGCGATGATTCCAATGTTCAGCACGGTGTGCATGTATTGCGCCCTTTCCTTTCGCAGAGTGGCCTGACTTTACCACAGCATGGTCACGAAGTCAAGCCCCCGACGGTTTGAATTTCGACGACGATTGCTCCAATCATTTCAAACTTCCATCGCCGTACAGCCGGCGCAGCACCGGACGGCGATGCTGATCCTCAAGCAATGCGGTGCTGTCGCTGAAGTGGTCGATGCCGCCGATGAGCCGGCTGGAGGCGATGCGCCTCACCGCCGGGTCAGTGATCCGCTCGGCGACGGCGTCCGCGAAGCGATCGCCGTGAATTACCCGAAACGGTCGGCCGTGGAAACCGGACGCCTTGTCAGGCAGCGGCTCGGTCATCCCCAGCGCGTTGTGCATCGCCGCTACATATTCGTACGCCGCGCACAGGTGCTTCTCGCGCTCTTGCCACGTCTCGGCGAGCAACGTGCTGCGCAAGATGGGGGCGAGATCGCCGGCGCACTTCAATCGGGCGAACGCCGTGCCGAACCACTTGGCGTACGGCGCGTATTGCTTCTCCATCAGGAAGCACAACCGCATCATGTCACGCACCAGCCGCGCGCCGATGAGCGCCGATCCGATTTCATCGCCAACAGTGCCCGCACGGCCCATGAGATGCTCTTCCTCCCCGATGCGCGCCCAGCCCGCCGCCAGCAGATAGAGCCACACGTCGTGCGGATAGTACGCGAAGCGATCGCGCACAGCCTGCAGGCCGATGTCGTCTTGATACACCGCGCCCTCGGAGAGAGTGCGCAGTTTCTGCTCGGGGAAGGTCAGCCAGTCGGCCGGCTCAATGTCGCGGTCGATGTCGAAACTGAGATGGTCCAGAATGAAGCCGCGTGTGGTGAGGATGTCGACGCGATGATTGACCGGGCCGGAATGTGTGTCTTGCAGCAGTTGCGTGCCGCCGTCCAGCGGATCGGGGTCGGTAAAGTTCGTCGGATAGCCTCGGAGCGAGTGCGGCAGCCGGTGGCGCAGCGTCTCGCGCACGCGTTCCCGATACTCCTCGAAGTCGCTATCCTTGAGAAACAGCATGGCGCGCGGCCCCCAGTGATGGTCGGCCGACATCTCGGTGTCGAAGCCCAACACCTCCGAGCCGTCGCCGATGAGCGCCGCGCTGTAAGGCACGCCGGGAAACTCGGCGTCGAGAATCGGTCTGACGGCTTCGCCGAAGAACAACTCGCCGAGGCGAAGGCCGGGAATGAAGTCAGGCATTTACGCTTCGCTTTCGAGGAGAGGGGCACGCGCACACCGGTGTCATGGCGCCACGGCCAGGATCAGACTGTTGCCGGGCGCCCCGAGCGGGTCGATCCGGCGCACTCTGGCAAACCGGCGGCCTTCAGCCAATGCGCGACGTCGTCGTACGAGTACATCTGCCCGTCGAGTACGTGGAAATGCCAGGTGTCCTCGTGTCTGTGTGTTCAACTCGACAAGCGGTACTGTAACCCAGTCAGGCTTCTTTGCCAAGCCCGGCCCCCGCGCCCGGACGATGGCCTGCGCCCGGTCGGCCACCTGCAGCTTGGAGAAGATGTTGGCGATGTGGTTGCTGACGGTCTTCGGGCTGAGGATCAATCGTTCGGCGATGACGGCATTGCTGTGGCCCTGCGCGATCGCTTCTTCACCGCTGGCCGCCT
>DASSFZ010000074.1:0-3866 GCA_035693785.1 Anaerolineae bacterium
TCCTCGACGCTCAGGCCGTGATCGAGTTGGGTTTCCAGGGCGCGGGCGACAGTCTCGATCGTATGGCTATACCAGGGGGTCGCGGTTCCGGGGATTTCCATGCGGGACGCAGCTCCAAAATGGGAAGTTGTGCTACGGTAAAACACTGCCTTGAAGAGATTATAGCATAGACCGACAGGCTGCCCGATCTTTGGCGGACGATTATCTCCCCGGTGCGTGACATCCACCTGCGCTTGGGATTGCGCTTGGCGGACTTGCGCAATCGGATATATAATCAGGCCGAGCCGAGTGAGGTCATTGTATCGAGCGTACGCCGAATCCTTGGGCGTCGGAGTCGAGCCTGTGCGAAGCCCCCTTTAGGGTCAGGCGGATCCGGCTAAAGCCTCGAATCCACTCGAGATTTTCAAGTGCCGGTAGTATGCGTTCGACAGAGGACACCATGGCAGACAAAACGGACGACGCCCTGTTTGTGGCCGGCAAAGCCAAATGGCTGCTCGACAACGCCGAGAAACTCACGCCCGACCAGCGCGCCTTGCTGCTGGCCGTCGCCGATCTGGAAGAGGGCCGCGGCCGCAAGCTGTCTGCCGAGGAGCGCGCGGCTATCGATCGGCTCGCCGAGACGCAAGAAGGCTACAATCCCAAGGATATCGAGCAGGCCGTGCAGTATATGCTCGAAGCCAAGACAAAGCGCAAGGTTGTAGACTGGCCAAGCGGGTTGTGGGCGAAGTTTCGCAAGAGGAAGAGTTAGAGTTTGGAGTTAGAGTTGGAGACTGGCGGCAGCCGGTCTCCTTTTATTCCAACTCAAGATACGGCAGGCTGGCTTGAATCGACTCGAGGTTGGGTAGCTCCAGGATGAACATCGGCGGCTTGGGAAGCGCGCGCAGCGTGGCCAGCAGCTCTGGGAAGTCGATCACGCCGTCGCCAAATGCCAGATGCTCGTCGGTCGTGCCGTGATTATTATGAAGATGAGTATAGATTAAATCTTCCCCCAGGTCTTTGATCCACTCGCCGATCGGCAGCCGCGAGTACAGGCTCGCGTGTCCGACGTCGAGGCAGGCTTTCAGGTTGGGCGAGTTGATGCGTTTCAGGACGCGCCCAATAATGCGCGGATCAGGCTCCCACATGTTTTCCAGGACGAGCATGACGCCGATCTGGGCCGCCTCTTCGGCGAGCGGTCCCCAGAAGTCGACCTGCCGGTTTTCCCAGTCGGGAAGGTAGCTGGGGTGGTCGACCAGAGGCAAATAATTGGCGTGAAAGTCGATCACCGTCGCGCTCAACGCGTGCGCGATCTCGAGGTTGTGGCGGTAGCGATCGCGCGCCAGCGCGGCGACGCGCCGGTCCGGGCTGCCGCTGATCAAGTCGATGAACGCGCCGTGCATCGTAATCGGCTGGACGAAGCCGTTCAGGCTCGACTGATACTCGCGCAGCCGGGTGTGCCAGTCGTTGTCGAGCAAGGTCGGGTTGGAAAACTCCTGCAGCTCCAGCCCAAGCTTGCACGATTCGGCCAGCGCCTGATGACCCTCCAGGTCTGACAATCTTTCACACGAGATGGAGACGCGATCCATGCAATTTCCCTGACCGGCTTTGCATTTATTGTACAGCATATCCATGCTTTGTGCCAAACCGGTTACCAACGATCGCATAACGATTCCGGCGCGAGTGTTCGCTCCTCGGGCAGGCGCCTGTGCAGCCAGACACATTCGCCAGGAAGAGCATATGCCTGCCTGACGCTGTGTCAAATGGGAAGTTTGGCAGGGCCGAGCGCCTCGCCTCACGATATGAAACGACTTTGCACGGTTCGCCGGGTTACAGTTCGATTACTGGGGGTTCAACCGCCCAGCCCGAGGAGTTGCCCGATCTCTCTCATCGCCTGCACGGTCGACCGAAACTGAACGGCGCGCATGCCCACCGCCTCAGCGCCGCGCACGTTCTCCGGCATGTCGTCCAAGAAAACGGACTCGCCAGCCTGCACGCCCAATCGCTCCAGCGCGATCCGGTAGATGCGCGGATCGGGCTTGGCCACCTTCTCCTCGGCCGAAATGACGATCGCGTCGAAGGCATCCGCGATGGGGAAGATCTGAGTGAACACCTGGCGCGCATTGTCCCAGGCGTTGCTGAGCAGCCCGGTCTTGAATGCAGGGCGCAGGCTGTGGATGAATGCCATAAGCTCCACGTCGAGGAAGTCCGCGCTGAAAAAGAGGTCGCGGAACTCCTGGACGCTCATTCGGCCATTCAGCTCCAGGTCGCGGCCGATCTGTTCCCAGACGGCGGCGAAGCTCATCTCGCCTCGCTGGCCGCGCAGCGAGGCATCACCCGCGAACACGCGGTCTTCAATCGTGTGAGGCGGCAGTCCGAGGCGCGCTTCGAGCGCGCGTCGAGGGGCGGCGCTGGCGGTGCGCACCAGCACGCCGCCGAAGTCGGTAATAAGAGCACGGATCAACAGTCCACTCCTTCGAGGCCCGGCGGCTCTTTCGCCGCGTCCCCGCCTGATTACGGGCGACCGCGACTCGCTCGCTTCGCTCGGAGCGCTTCGCAGGGGTCGCCCCTACGTTTACGATAAGGCCCTGATCTCAGCGCGGCGCCGCCGCGCCGGCCGAAGCCGCAAAGAGCGCCAAGGCCGCGGCGATGTACGGATCGTTCTCTTCGGTGAACTCATCCCAGTCGGCGTCGACGATGCTGTCTGGAACCAGGCCGATCCCTTCCCAGTCAGCTCCGCTCGCCGAGGTGAACCCCTCACGGGCGATCCACGCCCGCGATCCATCTTCGAAGTCGTAACCGTAGATCGTCTCGACGTTGCCCGGCGAGGTCATCCCCACCAGCCGCGCGCGCCCGGCTTCGCGCAACACCCCGCTGAAAACCTCGGCGTAGCTTTGTGTGTGCGGCCCTGTCAAGATGGCGAGCGGCACATCCTGCGAGTTGCCGACCGGCTCGGCCGTCACATCGAGTGGGCGTGCCTGGTCACGGCCGGCGAACTCGCCGTGAGGGCCGCTGGTGAAGAACCCCAACAGCGCCAGCAGGTTAGTGCTCACGCCGCCGCCGTTGATGCGCATGTCGATGATCAAGCCGTCCAGCGGGCCGGCAGCCATTAATTCCGCCAGCGCCTGACGCGCGCCTATCGCAATCGAAGCATCCCAAAACGTGGGAATCGCCAGGTATCCGATTCGCAGGCTCGTTCCCTCGACCGGCAGGATGCGCCCTGTCGCCAGCAGTGTGCCTCCGATCCGGCGGCGCGTCAGGCGCACCTCGCGTGGCGCTTCTCCGGGCGAGCGGACGGTCAGCACGGTCTGCGTGCCGGGTCGACCGTGCAGCAGGTCGAGGTTGTCGCTGCCGTCGCCGCCGGCAGCCGGCTGGCCGTCGATCGTCAGAATGGCGTCGTGCGCGCGCAAGCCAGCTTCGTCGGCCGGGCTGCCGGGCAAGACACTGAAGATCACAGCCTGCTGCTTCTCAGGCTGCGTGCCTGCGTAGACGCCGATACCGACGTATGACAGGTCGCCTTTGAGCTGGGCGTCCTCTTTCCGCGCTTCGTCCGGCGTCAGGAATGTAGAGTGCTTGTCGTCAAGCCGGGCGATCATCTCGCTCATGGCCTGCCAGAATCCCTCGTCACTCAGGCCGCTTTCGACTCTGGACTTGAAATCGCCGTGTGCAGCCAGCCAGTCCACGCCGTTGAAGTCGGCGTACACGTACTGAGTATCCACTGTATTCCACAATTGCTCGAAGATGCGCAAGTGACGGGCAGTGGTTTCCGGATCGACGGTGGACGCAGCCGCCGGCGCCGTCTGATCGACGGTCGCCGCCGCTGCTTGCCCCCCGCCCAGCGGGGTTGGCGACGCGGCAGGCATTTCGATAGGCGCCGCCGCGGGTATCGA
>DASSFZ010000075.1:0-6988 GCA_035693785.1 Anaerolineae bacterium
TTCCAGCACGTAGCGCAGTTGGAACCGGCGCGGGCAGTCGGCGTAATCGCTCAGGCTGGCTTGCGAGAATTGGAAACTAGACGGGAGAGTCATTGTCTGCGAAATCTGCGTTAATCTGCGTCCAAAGACTGCTGTGATTCCCAATAGGTATATAGTGCCAGGAACGGCGCCGCAGCCTGGCGCGGATTGTCGTCGCGTTGGCCTGTGTTCCAGGTGATGATCAGCTCACGCCTGGCACGCGTAATACCGACGTACAGCAGGCGCAGCCTTTCCTCGGTATAGGCCAGCCGGGCCTCGCGTGTGGCGTCGCCCGGGACGTAGCCGCCGCCCTCGTGCATCCTCTCGAGCTGGCCGATGGCTTCGGCTTCGAGATTCAGGCCATCGCGCACGAACCACGACTGGCCACGGTAGACATCACCCGGCAGCGCAGATGGGAAGTCGTAGTTGTTCACGCCGAGCAGATAGACGCGATCCCACTCCAACCCCTTCGCCTTGTGCATCGTCGCAACTGTGACGCGTCCGGGCCGCGGTGTGAAGCCGAGATCATCCTCGCTGAAACCCAGGAAGCGCTGCTCGTTGTTCGCAACCCGATCCAGCTCGGCGGCGAGATCGGGCAAGCGCCAGTCGGGCCGGTCATCCGCCAGCCGTCTCAGCACGACCGCAATCTTGTGCGCCAGCGCAAGCTCGCGCGCGATCTGATCGGCGTCGCCGTGGCGATACAGGTCCTGCGCGACGGTCAGAACGAGCTGGTCGATCGGCAGTTCCGATGCACTCAGCCAGCGACGAGCGACGCTGCGGAAATCTATAAGCTCGGCGCGGATGGCCGCATCCGACGCGGGCGGAAACTCAGCCAGCCAGTCGAGATCGGGACGCGGCCAGATGAACGACTCGACCTGGTCGAGCCGGCGCAGGCCGGTCACGATCGACTTGCGATCTTTGACGCGCTGCGAATCCGCTTCCTCCGCCGGATCGAGAGGGTTGACCATCTCAAACAGCCTGGCGAGAAATGAGCTGGACAGCGGCGCCGACAGGTAACGCAAAACGTCACGCAGCTTCGCGGCTGCCTGACGGGTCGAGGACGTGCTGCGCAGCAGCTCGTCAGGCTCCATGCCCAGCGAGCGGAGTTTCTCGCTGACCTTGAAGCCGCGCGTGTTGTCGGGGACCAGGATGGCGACCGTGCGATCCTTGTGCTCGGCCAGCCAGCGCTGGATCGACCTGGCGACGATGTCAAGCTCCTTCTCCGGCGACAGCGCCTCGTCGTAAAGGCGCACGATCAGGTCGGGCGTATCGGGTGGGTTCGGCTGGGCATCGTCGGGTGGCGTCAGAATGATTCTTTGATCGCGAAAGGCGCGCTGCCGGACTGTCTCCTCCGGGTGTTCGCGCAGGGTCCAGTCGACGAGGGTGTTCGCCAGGTCGACGATCCGGCGCGTCGAGCGGCCGGAGTGCAGCAAGGGGCACTCGACCACGTCATCTTCGTCGAGAAAATCGTTCAGGTAGCGGATGTTGGACGTCGTGAACGTCGTGTTGATCGACTGGTTGGGATCGCCGACGCGCACCCAGTTGCCGCCCTCCGTCAGCAGTCGCAAGATTCTCTCCTGAAGCAAACTGCTGTCCTGCGCTTCGTCTTCCAGAATGTACGGCCACTTACGCTGCAGCCGCGCCAGGAGGTCGGCGTCGATTTGCAGCGCTTCGAGCGCCAGGCGCGTGAGATCGTCAAAGTCGACGCCGCCGCGTATCGCGAGCGCACGCTGATAATCTTGGTAGATGTCGAGACACATCTTGCTCAGCAGCCAGTCGCCTTCGAACGAGGGCATGCGCTCGTGCACGGCAGCCGGCGTCATCTGCAGGTCTTTCGCGCGCCGGATGAAGGCCGCCGCGATCTGCAGAACCAGGTCCGGCCAGCGCTCGCGCTCGAGCCAGGCGCGGCGGTTTTGCTCGATCTGCGGATCGACGAAGAACTCGAACGCCGGGTTAGCGCGCAGCCAGTTCGCGACGATGTCTGAGAGGATCTGCCCCGATACCCGCTCGTCCACGATGTCGAAGTCTTCTGGCAGGCCGAGCAGCGCCGGCCGGTCGCGCAAGATGTCGTGCGCCAGGCCGTGCAGCGTGCGCACGCGATAGCCGACCTCGGGCAGCAATTCCGCCTCGTGCTGCAGGAACTCGCGGATGCGGCGCGAGAAGTTGTCGACGGCCGAGTTGGCGAAGGTGACGATCAGCACTTCCTGGTCGTCGCGGATCTTCTCCTTCACGAGTTGCGCGGCAAGGTAAGACAGCGTGACCGTCTTGCCCGACCCCGGCACAGCCGACACGCCCATCCGCCCGCCGAGGATCGCGTAGTCAAGGAATTTCTGTTGGGAAGGACGTGGTGTAAACATTTCGGGATGCAGATTGCACAGATGAACGCAGATTATTTCTGCGCTCATTTGCGTCCTATACTTCTCTGAGTACCTGCTGAATTAACGTCAGTAAGGGGCCGCGCTCTTCGAAGCCTTGCTCGTTCAGGCTGCTGTAGGCGAGCACAACTTTGCCCCGGCAGCGGCGCAATAAGCCGCGTACCAGGCGCAGCAGCGTATCGCGGCGCGCCGCCTGCTCGTCTTCGTCGGTCCACTTGCGCTCAAGGTCCCAGTGCCGGCTGAGCACATACGGGTGCGTCAGGGGCTGATACAGCCGCTCCCACCACGCCGGGCTGCCCGCATTCAGCCAGAACTGCATCGTCGCGGGCTCGTTGCCGAGCAAGAAGGTGTACGCCGGCGCAAGCAGGGCAGCCTGCGGCGCTTCGCCCGGCGGCTCGACGTACGTCGCGGCAATCACGCCTTCACTCACCAGATCGACGTAAGGCCTGCCGATCGACAAAGCGTCGGCGGCGTCGAACGGATCGGGCGCGACGACCCGCCGGAACTTGCGTGCGGATTCGATGACCTGCGCGGCGATGCGACCGCGATCGAACCGGGCGCGCCCCTGCGCGGAGTGGAAGCCGTAACCAGGCTGCGACAGCACCTCGCCGAACAGGCGGCTCACGAAGTGGTCGAGCGTCGACGGCGAAGACGCGACGTAGCCGGCCAGCCATTCGCGCAGGCGCTCGTAACGCGCGCCCGTCTCGTAGCCGACGCGGTCTTGGAGATCGGCGCGGAGTTGATCGAACGATCGCAGCGACGGCGCGCCATCGGCGATGTGATAGGCGCGCTCGGCCAGCAGGTGCGCGCGCGCTGGATCCAGCCCCTCGATCGACATCGCCAGCGCGTGCGCCACGTCCGGTCTGGGCGGGATGACGCGCCAGTCACGATGCGCCAGCGCCGACAGCGTGAGCAGGCCGCGTGCGGCCGGTTCCTCGATCAGCGCGCGAGAGGGGCGCAGCGAACGGGTTGGGATGCCCCGCCGATCCAGCCGGTCGGTCAGCGCGAACCGCAGCGCGTCGGTCAGGAACGGCGCCAGGACGACGATCTCGCCCGGCGGGACGCCCTCCACGTTGAGGGCGTGTTCGATACGCCGCACGACCCAATCCAGCATCTCGGGATGGAAGCGACCCCCCCCGAATTCCAGCGCGGCACGCGCATCGCCGCGCGTCTGGCGGCGCACCGAGCCAGAAGCAGATAGCGCGTGCTCCATCGCGTACTCGAGCGCGCGCACGTGGATCGAGACGACGCGCGACTCGACTAGCTTGACGGTGCGATCGCATACCGCATGCAAGTCCCAGGCTGACGCCGGATCGGCAGCCAGGAACGAGCGATAGCCCGCGTCGGCGTCGTAGCAGATCAGCGCCGACTCCGAGCGCGGGATCCACTCGCGCAGCAGGTCGTGTGTGACCGGTGTGTCCTCCTCGACGTTGTCGACGATGAGATGCCGCAGGCGACCAAATAAATCCTCGCGAAACCACGGCAGATTGAGCAGGTGGTGCGCCAGCAACTCGATTTGAAGCGAGAAATCCAACAGGTTGTTGTCGAGACAGTAGCGGCGAAAGCGATCGACGCAGTCCTGCACCTGCACGAAGATGCGAGCACGCGCCTCCCGGCCCGACCACGCTGCGGCCAGGCGGCGCCCGACGTCGGTGTAGGGGAATCCGACGAGCGCCGATTTATTCAGACTATCGAGAAGCTGAGCGTAGATGCGGCTGCGCGAGAGAAGCACGTCGTCGAAGTAGAAGCGCTCGACGATGAGCGGCTCGACGATGCGCGCCATGTGATACTGCGCCGTCTCGAGTGTGAGGAAGATCGGCGGCCGCTCGGGTCTGGCAAATCCGGCCGCCTCGGCAATCGCCGGCCAGGCAAGATCGACGGAGCGGCGAGCGAGGCCGCCGATCGTCAGCGTCTCGACTTGTCCGCCGGCCGGCAAATCGGGCTTGCGCAGCTCGTCCTGAAACGGCTTGAGCAGCGAGCGCTGTGGAGCGAGGATCAGGATCGAGTCGCCGCGCACGCCGGCTTCGAGCAGCGCGCGCAAGCGCTCGACGGCGAGTGTCGTCTTGCCCGAGCCGGCCGGCCCGCGCAGGAAGATACGCTTGAATAGATCGGTCGTGTTGATCAGCTCAGGCATAATCGGCAATTATAGTCCAAAGTCGATGAAAGACATCCCCCTCTGGAGACAGCCAGGATTCGGCTGGCGACGCTCGTCACGTCGGTCGCCTATCGCAGCCCGGCGCTGTTGGCGAAAATGGCGGCCGGCATCGACATCCTGATCGGCGGCAGTGGCGAGCAACTGACGCTGCGCGCGCTCGCGCGCGTCGGGGACGCCTGCAACATCTTCGGCGATCCCGATTCGGTGAAACGCAAGTTCGACGTGCCGCGGCATGACTGCGAGGCCGAGGGGCAAAACTTCGAGGACATCGAGCGAACGAACCCTGACCAGCCTGCTGTTGGCACGAGACGAAGTGGCACTCAAGGCCAAGCGCGAACTGCTGGCGAGCGAGGTGATGCCGCACTTCCAGCGAGCCACGCTCGTCGAGCAGCAGTTCTGCACTGGCTACGGCGCGTTGCGCAGGACGATCGGCAAGTACAGGCTGCCATAGATCACATAGTCGGCATACCCGCCGGTGCCGATGAAATAGTAAGCCAGCCCCAGGTCTTGAAAGACCGTGTCGCTGCATCTGGCCTGGGCACGCATGTTCATCGTCACACTATAGACTTCGCCAGGGGCGAGCCCTGATTTCTGACCGTCCCACGAGATGTATCCTGTCGAGGACGTCGTCGCGGATGGCACCACACTAACCAGGCTCAGGCAGGTGGGTGAGTAATCTGTGGTGATGCGGATATTGCCAGGGATCGAGATCGGGCTGGTGTTGGTCACTGACAACCGGAAGGACATCAAGTCGTCGATCAGCGCATAGTTGCCCGGTCGCGGGTTCAGCCAGATCGCGCTAAACGTGTAACTCGGGAAGTACAGACCACCGTTGCGCACCAGTCCCACGCGATACGTGGCTGCCGGGTCACCTCCGCCGGCTCCATCCCGCACACAGTACGCATACACCCCCGTGTCGGGCAATCCGGCGTACTCGATGAACTCCCTGCCTGCCGTGCCAGATACGTTGACCGATTTGAGGACGGCATCGGATGGGCTGATCAATTCCAATACCGGATTGATCGGACTGCCATCGTTTTCGGGATCACCATTCAGTGCCAACAAGATCGTATCACCCACGCGGCCGTGGAAGGCGAAGCAGTCCACGTCGCCGGTGGGGCTGATCGTGCCGCTGTGCGTAAACGACGACGGGGTGCCAGCCGTGGGCGTCTCGTTAGGCTCTGCCTCGGGCTGGCTCGCAACGACCGTCTGGTAGTAACGAATCGTGTACGAGGTAATCGCCGCATCGTCTCCAACCTCGTTCACGCGCAGATAATGTGTGTCGCCGCCGTTCGCGTAATTTTGCAGCGCGATGCCTGATCCGCGTTCCCACGATCCAGAATCGGCCTGCAGGACAGACGAGCCATCACTACCGATGGCCTGCAGCTGCCCCGCACTGCTCCCGGTTGAACTGATGGTATCGAGCAGCGCAATGAAGCCCCACGTCGTATTCAGGCCGCCCAGCGCATAGTAGTCCACATCACCGGTAGGACTAATCGAGCCAGTACTCGCCGTCGCGTTGGATAATGGGTTGGCCGTCTCCGGTGTATCATTCGGCTCGCTCTCCGACACGATCGCAGCCGGAACAGATTTGACGAGCATCACCCACCCGATGGTCGCCAGGGCAATGACCAGGCTGAGTCTGGCGGACACTCTGATTGACTTCATCGTTCATTCTCCGCTTGAGGGGGATGTTTGCCGCGCGCCATTGTAGCACATACTCAGCCCTTGATCACCGCCATCGGCTCCAAGCGCGCCACCTTGCGGGCGATGCCCGCCTTCGACACGACCTCGATCACCCGATCCACGTCCTTGTACGCCTGCGGCGCTTCCTCGGCCAGCCCCGGCATCGACCCGGCGCGCACCCGGATCCCCCTGCCCTGCAGCTCGTCGCGCAGCTTCTCGCCGCGAATCTCCTTCTTGGCTCGCGAGCGGCTCATCACCCGGCCCGCGCCGTGACAGGTCGATCCGAACGACTGCTCCATCGACCCGGCCGTGCCCAGCAGCACCCACGAGGCTGTGCCCATCGATCCGGGGATCAGCACCGGCTGGCCGATCGGCTTGAGGTCGGGCGGCAGCACGTCGGAGCCGGGGCCGAAGGCGCGCGTCGCGCCCTTGCGATGCACGCACACCTTGATCGACTTCCCATCGATGACGTGCTCTTCGATCTTGCCCATGTTGTGCGCGATATCGTAAATCTGGTGCAGGTCAAAGTCCTTCACCTTACCGGCGAGCACCTCCTCGAACGAGCGCCGGACGAGATGCGCCAGCACCTGCCGGTTGGCGAAGGCGTAGTTCGCCGCGCAGGCCATCGCGCCGAGATAGTCCTTGCCTTCGGGCGAATCGAGCGGCGCGCACACCAGCTCGCGATCGGGCAACTGGATGCCGTACTTGCGCACGGCGCCCTGAAACTGGCTGACGTAGTCGGTGCACACCTGAT
>DASSFZ010000076.1:0-8062 GCA_035693785.1 Anaerolineae bacterium
GTGGGATTTCATGGTATAAACCTCCTGTAGTGTAATCGAATCGCTCTCACAGGGCAAAGAGACTGAAAAGATGGTGGGAGAGGCAGTTTATTACTGTTTCGACCCCCAGTGAATCGCGATGGTGCCCAACATGCGCCGCCCGAAGCCGACGTCCCGAAAGCCGGCGAGTCGCATGTGCACGGCCAGGTCCTCCGCCGTGAGAAACTGCTCGGTCGAGTCGGGAAGGTACGTGTAGGCGTCTGCCTCGCCGGTGATCAGACGGCCCAGCGTGGGGATGACGCGGCGCATATGGAACCCGACGAGTGGCGAGAGCAGATGGCGCGGGGGCCGCGTGGTGTCGAGCACGACGCACCGCCCACCGGGTTTCAGCACGCGATGCTGCTCGCGCAGTGCGAGCGGAATGTCGTCCACGTTGCGCATGAGAAAACCCGAGACCACGGCGGCAAATGTCTCATCGGGATAAGGTAGACGGAGCGCGTCGGCGGCACACCACCCGACGGCGGAATTGCCCGGTCGCGATCGACCCACGCGCATCATCTCTAGCGTGAAGTCGGCGGCGATCGGGTGGCACTTCGGGCAGTGACGAAGTGCTTCCCGCGCCAGATCGCCCGTGCCCGCGCCGAGGTCGAGCAGCCGGTCGCCAGGTTGCAGCCCGGCGCGGCGGATCGCGTCTCGCCGCCAGCGCACGTCCTGGCCGGCGGTCATTAAGCGGTTCATCAAGTCGTATCGCGGCGCGACGCGCGCGAACATGTCTTGTACGTAGCGCGCCCGCGTTTCACCCTGGAGATGGGTCATGCTTTTCGTGCGTCTCGTTGACTTGTCATGCTCGCCGATTGTCACGTATAATGAAGCATTCCCCTCAGCCGGAGCCAACATGGATTATACCCAGTTGCTTCAAGTCGCGATCGAAGAGGCTAAGATCGGCCTGGCCGAAGGCGGCATCCCCATCGGCGCATGCCTGGCCGATCAGCAGGGCCGCATCCTGGGGCGCGGGCACAATCGCCGCGTGCAGCAGGGCGACCCGTCGGTGCACGGCGAGACGGATGCCTTTCGCAACGCCGGGCGACAGCGCGGCTACCGCGACAAGATCATGGTCACCACGCTCGCGCCGTGCTGGTATTGCAGCGGGCTGATCCGCCAGTTCAACATCGGCACGGTGGTCGTCGGCGAATCGGTCAACTTCCAGGGCGGCGTGCGCTGGCTGGAAGAGAACGGCGTCAAGGTGATCGATCTCCATTCGCAGGAGTGCATTGACATGCTGGCGACGTTCGTCCAGGCCCACCCCGAATTGTGGGCCGAAGACATCGGTGAATGACAGAACCAAGGAGGAGAAAATGAGCCCCAAGCATCGCGTTCTCGTCGTTTCGCTGCTGATCGCGGCCGTCGTCCTTTCCGCCTGCCAGACGACGCCCGCCGCGTCGCCCACGGCGACCGGGCCGACGGCGCTGAAAGTGTTCGGCGCTTTCGCCACGCCGATCGAAGAGCCGTGGGACGGCGTGATCCACTCGGCCTTGCAGGAAGCTCAGAGCAAGGGCCAGATCGAATACAAGTGGCAGGATAATATCGGATACGCGGGCGACATGGAGAGAGTGCTGCGCCAGGTCGCCGAGCAGGACAAGCCGGACATCGTTTTCGGCGACGCCTTCGGCAACGAAGAGGCGGTGCGCCGCGTCGCCGCCGAGTTCCCCGAGATCGCCTTCGTCTTCGGCTCAGGCCTCGGCCCATCGGAGCCGAACCTGTCCGTGTTCGACAACTGGATTCACGAGCCGGCTTACCTGGTCGGCCTGATCGCAGGCAAGATGACGAAGTCCAATACGGTGGGCGTGGTCGGCGGCTTTCCTGTGCCCGAGGTCAACCGCCTGATCAATGCCTTCACTCAGGGCGCGAAGGAGGCGAACCCGGATGTGAAGGTGAAAGTCTCCTTCATCAATTCCTGGTTCGACCCGGCCGCGGCCAAGGAAGCGGCGCTGGCTCAAATCGCCGCCGGGGCCGACGTGCTGTACGCCGAGCGCTTCGGCGTGATCGAAGCTGCCCAAGAGAACGATCTGCTGGCCTTTGGCAACATGAGCGATCAGAACAGTCTGGCGCCCGACACCGTCGTCAGCGGCCCGGTGTGGAACATGAACCCCACCGTGCAGTACGTGATCGCGCAGGTCGCCGGCGGCACCTACACGGCGCAGGACCTGAAGGACTTCTCGATGTACGCGAAGGGCGGCGCGTCGCTGGCGCCCTGGCACGGCTGGGATCAGAAGCTGCCGGCGGATGTCGTCCAACTGGTCCAGGGGAAAGAGGAGGCGATCAAGTCCGGCCTGTTCCGCGTCGACATCAGCGAAAGCGCACCGGCTGGCGAATAACCTGGAGCAACATGAACGTCGTCGAGATGCGGGGCATCGCCAAGCGCTTTGGCCCGGTGACGGCCAACGCCGCCATCGACTTCGATCTAGCCGAAGGCGAGGTGCACGCGCTGCTTGGCGAAAACGGCGCCGGCAAGTCGACGCTGATGAGAATCCTCTACGGCCTGTACACGGCCGATGCGGGCGAAATCCGCGTGCGCGGCCAGGTCGTGCGCTTCACTTCGCCGGCCGATGCGCTGGCTCACGGCATCGGGCTGGTGAGCCAGCATTTTTCGCTCGTGCCCACCTTCACCGTCGCGGAGAACATCGCGCTTGGATATACGGCAGGCTTTCGTTTCGACGAGCGCGCTGCCACAGCTTCGGTGAGCGCCACGGCAGCGCGCTTTCAAATAAGCATCGATCCGGCGGTGCAGGTGCGCTATCTGTCGGTGGGCGAGCAGCAGCGCGTCGAGATTCTCAAAGCCCTGCACCGCGAATGCCGGGTATTGATCCTCGACGAGCCGACAGCGGTGTTGACGCCGCAGGAAGCCGAGGCTCTATTCGCGGCGATCCGGCGGCTGGTGGAGCAGGGCCTGTCGGTCGTGTTCATCAGCCACAAGCTGGACGAGGTGTTCGCCGTCAGCGACCGGGTCACGGTCTTGCGTGACGGGCGAGTCGTGGGTGAGACGCTGACGCACGACGCCGGCCACGCGAGCCTGGCGCGGCTGATGGTCGGGCGCGAAATGGCCGGCGTCTCGCGCGAGGGCGTGGCCGCGGCCGGCGCGCCGCTGCTGCGCCTGGTGGATGTGCACGCACTGGACGATCGCCGCCTGCCGGCGCTGCGCGGCCTGACGCTGGCGGTGGGTGCGGGCGAGATCGTCGGCGTGGCCGGCGTCGCGGGCAACGGCCAGCTCGCGCTGGCCGAAGTGCTCTGCGGCTTGCGCCATCCCAGCCGGGGCCGCGTCTTCGTCGGAAACGATCCCGTCGACGTCACGCGGGCAACGCCAGCCGAGGTGGCCGCGCGCGGAGTGGGGCGCATTCCCGAGGATCGGTTGTCGGCCGTCGTGGCCGACCTCACAGTCGCAGATAATCTCGCGCTCGAGCACCTGGGCGAGTTTACACGCCGAATCTCCCCTCTCCCGTCGTGGGTTCGGACGGGAGAGGGGTTGGGGGTGAGGGTGCTCGACCGCGATAGAATGCGCCAGGCGGCCGAGGCGCTGATCTCCGAATACGGCATCAAGGCTGCGCCGGGCGACCGGGCGCGCACGCTGTCCGGCGGGAATATGCAGAAGCTGATCCTGGCCCGCGCCCTCTCGCGAAACCCGCGCGTCGTGATCGCGGCGGAGCCGACGCGCGGGCTGGACGTAGGCGCGACCGAGTACGTGCGCGGCAAGCTGTTGGAAGCACGCGATCGCGGCTCAGCGGTGCTGCTTATCTCCGAGGACCTCGACGAAGTGCTGGCGCTGTCAGATCGCATCGCCGTCATCTACGAAGGGCGGCTGACTGGCGTGTTGAGCGCGAGCGAAGCGGACCCGGAGCGGCTGGGGCTGATGATGGCGGGGCAGGGTCGGTAGACAGTTGGCAGTCATCAGTTATCAGTAATTAGTTATCGGTAATTGGTGGATCGCGGTCGTAGAGTAACGAGGCGGCATGCTGAAGTTTAGACTCGAAGCGGGGGGAGCGCCCGCGTGGCAGCGCGGGCTGATCCCGATCCTGGCGGTGCTCGTCACGTTCGTTCTCACCGCCGTGCTCGTGCTGCTGGCGCAGGCTAACCCGCTCGAGGCCTTTTACTACTTCCTGGTCGAGCCATTCACTGCCCGCTCGACGGCGATCGAAATCCTGGTGAAGTCGACGCCGCTGTTGCTCACCGGCGTGGCGGTTGCGTTCGCCTTCGTCGCCGGCTATTTCAATATCGGCGTGGAGGGACAACTGTACGCCGGTGCGATCGCGGCCGCGTGGCTCGGCCCGCAGTTGGCCGGCGTGCCCGCAATCGTCGCCGTCCCGCTCATGTTGATCGCCGGCTTCGCCGGTGGCATGCTGTGGGCGCTGCCGCCGGCCTGGCTGAAGGCGCGCCTGAACGTCGACGAAGTCGTGACGACGCTGCTGCTCAACTCGGTGATCGTGTTCTTCGCCGGCGCGCTGCTCAACGGGCCGTGGCGCGACCCGATCAGCCAGTGGCCGCAGTCGCCGGAGATCGCGGCGAGCGCGCATTTCCCCGTGCTCCTCGCTCGCTCGCGGCTGCACCTGGGCGCGCTCGCCGGCGTCGTGGCGGCTGCCGTGTTCGGTTGGGTGCTGTGGCGCACCGCGCTGGGCCTCCGCATGCGCGCCGTGGGGTTGGGTCGCGACGCCGCGCGTTTCATGGGTATCGACGTCGCTCGCACGACGCTGATCGCCGCGCTCGTCAGCGGCGGCATTGCCGGCATCGCAGGCGTGGGCGAAGTCGCCGGTATTCATTATCATTTGATCGAGAGCATCTCGCCCGGCTACGGCTACTCGGGCATCGTCGTGGCGACGCTTGGCGGCTTGAATCCGATCGGGGTGGGACTGTCCGCTGTCTTCATCGGCCTGGTTCTCACCGGCGCCCAGGAGGTGAGCCGCGCGCTGGGCGTGCCGAGCTACCTGGGCGACGTCGTGCAGGCGACGCTCTTGCTGGTGGTGCTGGCGTTGCTGGTGCTAAGCCGGTACCGGCTGAAGATTTCTCGGACACAGATGCAAAGCGCGCAGATACACGCGGATAAGGTCGAATCGGCGTAGTCAATTTCCCATTACGTTTTGTTAAAACCGAAGGCTGCGGCATCATGGACGTAACGATCGATCTGGCGGCGGCAACTTTACGCGTGGCGACGCCGATCCTGTTCGCGGCGCTGGGCGAGCTATACTGCGAGCGGGCAGGCATCCTGAATCTCGGCATCGAGGGAACGATGTTCATTGGCGCGCTCGCCGGTTTCCTCGTCTCCTACGTGAGCCAATCGGTCTGGCTGGGGCTTTTGGCGGCGATCGTCGCCGGCCTGCTGTTCGGCGCGCTGATGGCGCTATTGACGGTCAGACTCGGCCTCAACCAGCACGTATCGGGCCTGGGCACAACGCTGCTGGCGAGTGGGCTGGCGCTGTTCATCTACCGCCTGACGTTCGGCGCGCCTTCGGTGCAGCCGAAAAGTCCCGCGTTTCCCCTGATCGAGCCGCCTGCCATTTTCGGCCCGCTCGCGCCTCTGTTCAAGCAGTATGGCCTGACTTACGTCGCGCTGGCGCTCGTACCTTTGACGTGGTGGATACTGCGCCGGACGACGTTCGGCCTGAAGCTGCGCGCCGTCGGTGAGAACCCTGAGGCAGCCGACACGGCCGGCGTGAACGTGTTCCGCGTGCGCTATGCGGCGCTGATGATCGGCGGTGCGCTGATGGCCGTCGGCGGCGCGTTCTTATCACTCGCGCAGCTCGGCACGTTCACCTTCGGCATCATCGCCGGGCGCGGCTGGGTGGCGATCGCGCTGGTGATCTTCGGGAACTGGCAGGCGTTCAGGGTGTTCGGCGCAGCGCTGCTGTTCGGCGCGCTCTCGGTGCTGCAGTTGCGGCTTCAGGCGGAGGGAGTTGACATCCCGTACCAGGCGCTGCTGGCGCTGCCTTACCTCGTCACGATCCTGGCGCTGGCCGTGGCCGGGCGGAATGCGTCGTATCCGGCGGCGCTGTTGAAACCGTATCGAAGAGAATGAGAGATGCTTCACCGTTCAAGCGCGCAGACCTTTACCTTTCAGCAGGCCGTCCAGCCAGGCGGCTTCCTCCTGTGAAAGCGATGCCGATGGCGGGCGCCGATAGTCGATCAAATCGGCGTATCCGCCGTTGTCGTAGCATTGCGTGAAGACCGCTTGTAAGTCCAGGCCCACGTCGGGATCCGGCCCACGCAGCGGGATGTGCATGCGGGGCAGGCGCTGCTGGAGCGGGATCGCGTACACCTCGAAGCGATACCGGTCGGGCGCGCGCTGCACGCTGACCAGGTATCGATGTGGCGGCAGCGAGGCGAGTCCCTCCTCCGAGATGGCCACCGTGAGCAAGCCCGCCGACAGCAGATCGATTTCGATCAGATGAGCCGGGCTGTCCAGGATGTGTTGCTGCTTGCGGCGATAGAGCTGATGCCCTTCTCCGGGCGCTTTGTTGGTGGGACTCAGCACTTCGATGACGGCCACGACTTCGTCGCCACCGGCATGGACGATCTCCACGAAAGGCTCGCGATGCTCAACGGGGGGCAGGGTGAGGATTGTCGGCGTGTCCAACGCCGCTTCAGCCTCGGCTTTCGCCGTCGCCGTGGCGGCTGCCGCGGCCGGCTCGCGGAGCGGGCGCTGGATCAGCATGATGTCCGGATACAGCGCCTGGGGTGGGTTCAAGATGTACACGCGCTCGCCGATGCGGGCATAGTAGCGCGGGCGCACTTGCGGCTGGAGCGCGTCGGCAATATATGTGATCAGCCTCTGATGCACATCCGGCCAACGCGCCGGCTCTTCGAGATAGGGATCCATTCCGGGAAATGGGCTGGACATCGCCGTGCTCCTCCCAATACGAGTATAGCATAATTCCACTGCGGCAGTCATCAGCCGGTTCATGAGAACGTATCGGGACACGATGCGGCTGGACATGCCTCGCAACGGCCCCGCTCTTCTCCGATCATCAGCTATAATCAACCCTGAATTCGTCACAAGTTCTCCGCAGTCAGCGATTGGGGGTCGCGTGAGCGAGCAAATCATTTACTCGATGGTGCGCGTCGGCAAGATCTATCCGCCGAACAAACAGGTGCTGCGCGACATCTCGCTGGGCTTCTTCTACGGCGCGAAGATCGGCGTGCTCGGCCTGAACGGCGCGGGCAAGAGCACGCTGCTGCGCATCATGGCGGGCGTCGATCAGGACTACGTCGGCGAGACGATGCCGACCAAAGGCTACACTACGGGCATGCTGGAGCAGGAGCCACAGCTCGATCCGGACAAGACGGTCAGGCAGGTGGTCGAGCAGGCCGTGCGGCCGATCGTCGATCTGCTGGCGAAGTACGACGAGATCAACAATCGCTTCGCCGGGGACATGACGCCGGAGGAGATGGAGAAGCTGATCGAAGAGCAGGGGCGCGTGCAGGAGGAGCTGGATAAGCGCGACGCGTGGAATCTCGACAGCCGGCTCGAGCTGGCGATGGACGCGCTGCGCTGCCCGCCGGGCGACACGCCGATCTCGACGCTGTCGGGCGGAGAGCGCCGCCGCGTCGCGCTGTGCCGACTGCTGCTCACCGAGCCGGACATCCTGCTCCTCGACGAGCCGACGAACCACCTCGACGCCGAGTCGGTGGCGTGGCTCGAGCGGCACTTGCAGCAGTACAAGGGCACGGTCATCGCCGTGACGCATGACCGCTACTTTCTCGACAACGTCGCCGGCTGGATCCTGGAGCTTGATCGCGGCTACGGCATACCGTGGAAGGGCAACTACTCGTCGTGGCTGGAGCAGAAGCAGCAGCGGCTGGCGCTCGAAGAGAAGGCAGATGTCAAACGCATCAAAACGCTGCAGCGCGAGCTGGAGTGGATTCACGCCTCGCCTGTGGCGCGGCAGGCGAAGGGCAAGGCGCGCATCAAGGCGATGCAGAAGGAGCTGGAGTGGGTGCGGCAGAATCCCAAGGGCCGCCAGGCGAAATCCAAGGCCCGCCTGGCGCGTTTCGAGGAGATGTCCTCGTACGAGTACCAGAAGCGCAACGAGACCCAGGA
>DASSFZ010000077.1:0-9375 GCA_035693785.1 Anaerolineae bacterium
ATACGGGCATGGTCGTCGCCGGCGAGGTCGGCAGCGATCTCAAGTTCGAGTACACCGCGATGGGCGACGCCGTCAACCTGGCGGCGCGCATGCAATCGGCGGCGAAGCCGATGACGGTGCTGATCTCGGAGCATACCCATCGTTTCGTCGCGCCGATCTTCGACTGTGTCGACCTGGGCCAGATCGAAGTGAAAGGCAAGTCCGAGCCGGTACGCGTCTATGAAGTTGCCGGCGCGAAAGCCGAGCCGGGCCGGCTGCGCGGGCTGGCCGGGCTGGAAAGCCCGATGGTCGGGCGCGATGCGGAACTGTCGGCGTTATTGCAGTTGAGCGCGGCGGTGCGAGCCGGGTTGGGGCGCGCCGCCGTCGTCATCGGCGAGCCGGGCCTCGGCAAGACGCGCCTGATCGCCGAATGGAAGGCCGCCTCCAACCTCCAACCTCCAGCCTCCAACCTCCAATCTCCAACCTCTAACCTCCAATCTCCAATCACCAATCTCCAATTTGCCGAAGGCCACTGCCTCTCCTACGGCCAGGGCCTGGCCTATCACCTGTTGATCGATCTTCTGCGCTCGCTGATCGGCGTCCCGGCGGCAGCCGGCGAGCCGGAGACGCGCGAGGCGCTATGGCAACTGACGCGAGACCTGTTCGGCGACGCGCTGTTGGACGTGTATCCCTATCTCGGTCACCTGCTCTCGCTGCAGCTCGAGGGCGACGCGCTGGATCGCGTGCACCTGCTCGATCCGCAGGCGCTGCAATCGCAGTACCTGTCGGCGCTGAGGCAGTTGTTCCGAGCGCTGGCTTCGCGGCACCCGTTGGTGTTGGTCCTCGACGACATCCACTGGGCCGATCCGTCGTCGGTCGATCTGCTGATCAAACTTATGCCGTTGGCGAACGAAGCGCCGGTGCTGTTCTGCTTCGTCGCGCGGCCTGACCGTGATGCACCCGGCTGGAAACTCGTCGCAGCCACGCGCGAGGCGACAGGCGCGAGCCTTACCGAAATCACGCTCAATCCGCTGAGCGACGCCGACAGCCGCCAGCTCGTCGCGAACCTGCTCGAAATCGAGTCGCTGCCCGACCGCGTCCGCTCGATCATCTTGCAGAAGGCCGAAGGGAACCCTTTCTTCGTCGAGGAAGTGATTCGCATGTTGATCGATCGTGGCGCGATCGCCAAAAAGGGCGAAGGCTGGGTGGCCGAGAAGGAAATCGAGAACGTCGACATCCCTGACAACCTGCAAGGTCTTTTGCTGGCGCGCATCGATCGCCTGCCGGAAGATGTCAAGCGCACGCTGCGTGTCGCGTCGGTGATCGGGCGGCAGTTCTCGGTGCGCGTGTTGGAAGAAGTGTTGAGTAAGTCGAACTGAAGTAACTGTCCCGTTCACAGTGATACTCGTTCAACACCTCAGTGCGCTCGAATCGGCGGGCCTGCTTCGCCTGGCGCAGATGGCGCCGGAACTGGAGTATCTGTTTCGGCACGCGTTGATTCAGGACGCGGCTTACGCTTCACTAGTCAAACAGGATCGGCAGCGGCTGCATCTGGCTGTCGGTGAGGCGCTGGAGCGATCGTACCCCGATCGGCTCACCTCGCGCGATCTCGCTCCGCTGCTGGCGCAGCACTTCGACGCGGCAGGCGACGAGACGCGCGCGCTGCGATACTTCACGCTGGCCGGCGATGCGGCGGCGCGCGTGTACGCCAACGCCGAGGCGGGGCACCACTACAGCCGCGCCGTGGCCCTTGCTCGCCGTGCGGCGCACGTGGATGGGCAGACGCTGCACCACCTCTTTTTCAGTCTCGGCCGCGCGCTGGAATTGAGCGCACAGGACGCTCGCGCGCTGGACACCTATGCAGACGCGGAGAGGGTCGCGCGCGAGCGGGATGATCACGCGATGGAACTGGCGGCGATGATCGCCCGCGCCACGATCTACCTGAAACCGGTGTCTGTGCGCGACCCGGACAAGGGCCGGAGTCTCTCAGAGCACACTCTCGCGCTGGCGCGCGAACTGGGCGATCGAGAGTCGGAGACGAAATCCCTCTGGAATCTGATGCAGTTCTACAAATGGACCGGCCAAATGGCAGAGGCACTGGCGCATGGCGAACAGGCGCTGGCGATCGCTCGCCAGCGGGACGTAGGGCGGCTTTCCATAGCCGCCAATCGTGAGCACCTCGCATACGTGCTGCACGACATCGCGTCGATTTACGCGTCGACCGGCCAGATTCAGCGTGCCCTGGCGGCAATGGATGAAGCCCAGCAGCTCTGGCGTGAGCTGGGCGTCCTCAATATGCTGGCGGACTGCCTGTCCACCACTGCCGAGTTTCATGTTCTGTGCGGCGAATACGAGCGGGCCTTTGCGCTGTCCGGTGAGGCGCTGCACATCAGCCGCGCCATCGGCAACCTGTGGAATGAGTCGTATAGCTGGTACCTGATCGATCTGGCCCACATGGATCGCGGCGAGATGGGGCGAGCCATCGAGGCGGCGGAAGAGAGCCTGCGTCTGGCGAAGCAGGCAGGTTTCGTGCCGGGGCTGGTGCAGGCAATCTTAGATCTGACGTGGATCTACACCAGCCTGGGGGCTGTTCACCGCGGCTATGAAGTGGCCGAGCGCATCCGTGACATTGGAGAAGAGACGTCCCTCATGGGACCGTTCGATCGAGTGATGGCGGCTCGCCTTCACATGCTCAGCGGCAGGCTCTTGGAAGCCAGGGAGGCTCTCGACGAAGCGAGGCGCGGCTACGGGGTGGCAAAGATTCCGTCATTCGCGATCTTCTACATGAACCTGGTCGAAGCCGAATGGGCGCTGTCCTCGGGGGATTACGCGCTGGCACTCGACGTCGCCGATGAGACGGTATCGCTTCTGCGCCAGGCCGGCCTCCGCCTGGGACTCTCCGACGTGCTGTATTTCAAAGGCCGGGCGCTCCTCGGACTGGATCGCGCCGAGGAAGCCTACGCGGCGCTGAATGAGGCGCGCGCCGAAGCGGAAGCGATCGGCTCGCGACGCACCTTGTGGCGGATCCTGTTGGCCGTGAGCGAAATCGAATCTCGGCGAGGTCGTCACGCCGAAGCACAATCCCGTCGCCGGCAGGCGCGCGAGATTGTCGAGTTCATCGCCGATCACACCGGCTCGCCCGAATTGCGCGAATCGTTTCTCAACTTGCGAGATGTGCGCGACGTGATGGGCGAAGCGTGAAACGTGATGCGTGACAACATGATAGCGTGATAACGTGATGACTCTTCCCGGTCACCTCGCTCAACTCGAATATAGCGGTCTTGTCCGGCTGGCGGAGGCGCTCCCGGAGCTGGAGTATTCGTTTCGGCACGCGCTGATCCAGGATGCGGCGTATCGATCGCTGGTCAAGGCCGACCGGCGGGCGCTGCATCGCGCCGTCGGCGAAACGTTGGAGCGGACCTACCCGGATCGAATCGACGAGCTTGCACCGCCGCTGGGCCGTCACTTCGGCGAAGCGGGCGACGACGACCGCGCGCTGCGATATTTCACGCTGGCCGCCGATCAGGCTGCTCGCCAGTACGCCAATTCCGAAGCGGTGATGCACTACACCGCCGCGCTTGAGATTGCGAAGCGCGCGACTCTCATGACGCCGCCGGGGGAGGGTCGGGGTGGGGGTCTCACGCACCTCTACGCCCAGCGGGGTCAGGCGCTCGAGCTGAGCGCGCGGCACGCCGAGGCGCTGGCGAACTATGTCGACATGCAGTCGCACGCCGATCTTCTGAAGGATCGGTCGATGCGCCTCGCCGCGCTGATGGCCCGTGCCAAGGTCTACGCCACGCTCAATTCGGAGCACGACCCGTCGAAGGCGGAGCCGCTGCTGGAGCAATCGCTGTCGCTGGCGCGTGAGCTGGGCGATCGCGCCGCCGAATGTCGCATCTTATGGAACTTGATGCTGGTGTTCTTGTGGAGTGGCCGCGATCACTGGCAGTCGATCGTGTATGGCGAACAGGCGCTGGCGCTGGCGCGCGAGTTGCATCTTCGAGAACAAATCGCGTTCACGTTGAACGATCTGACCTACGCCTACATGTCCACCGGCCAGTGGCCGCGCGCCCGCGCGGCGCTGGACGAGTCGCGCGGCATCTGGCGCGAACTCGGCAACCAGCCGATGCTGGCAGACAACGTCGCCAACTCGGTGCTGATCCACCTGCGCGCCGGAGATTTCGATCAGGCCGTGGCGGCGGCGGACGAGGCGCTCCGCATCAGCCGGTCGATCGACAACGTGTGGGGACAGGCGGGCAGCCAGGCCTACGTGGGCCTTGTGCACTGGGAGCGCGGCGACATCGATCGCGCCGTGGCGGTGATGGAGGATTCGATCCGGCTCGGCGAGCAAGTCGGGCATCCCGCCCCCATCGTCGCCACGCGCTCCGATCTGGCATGGGTGCTCGGGGCGCTGGGCGCGGTCGAGCGCGGGCTGGAACTGGCCCGCTTAGCGCTGGATCGGGCAGCGAACGCGTTCGACATGCACGTGGTGCCGCTGGCGACGATGGCTCGTCTGCATCTTCTCGACGGCGATCTCGCCTCGGCTGAAGCAGCGCTTCGCGAAGCGCAGCGTAAGCTCAAGCCGGAGGGTCTGCAGTGGTTCGCGCCGATCCTCGTGCCGCTGGTAGAGGCGGAACTCGCGCTGGCGCGGCGCGATTACGCGGGCGCGGCCAATGTCGCAGACAAAGTACTGGCCTATCTCCGAGACAGCCAGACGCGCTTGCACGCGCCCGATACGCTGTACGTGAAGGGCCGGGCGTTGCTGGCGCAGGGCCGGTCGGAAGAGGCAAGCGTGGTTCTGGCCGAGGCGCTGGCCGAAGCCGAGGCACTCGGGTCGCGCCGGATGCTCTGGCCGATTTTGAGCGCGCTGGGCGACATCGCGTCGGCGCGCGGTCACGACGTCGTGGCGCGGGCGCTCCTGCAGCGAGCGCGCGAGGTGCTCGGCTTCATCGCCGATCGCTGCCCGCCCGATTTGCGGCAAATGCTTCTCAACCAATCCGAGGTTCGAAAGATGACCGGTTATCTCAGTAATCAGTAAGCAGTAATCAGTGAGCAGTAATCAGTAATCAGTGAGCAGTGGCCGGTCATCACCGCTATGTCTCAGACGACCGACGATCATACAGGCAGGATGGAGATGGCAGTCGCCGCGCCGCGCGCCGGTCGCTTCGCCCGCGACGTGCTGGCCTTGGATGCGCCACTGCTGCTTTTGGCGGCGATGGCGCTCATCACCAACCTCGGCGTCGCCGTCATGGTGCCGCTCATCCCCCTATACGCGGTATCGCTGGGCGCGTCGCCACTGCAGCTCGGCCTGCTGACGAGTGCATTTGCCATCACCAATGCCATTGGGCAATTATCCGTAGGCTTTCTCAGCGATCGCTTCGGCGCGCGCAGCTTCATCCGCATCGGCATCGCGACGTACGCGACGGCTAACGCGCTGATCGCGACGGCTGCGAACGCGACGATGCTCATCTCTTATCGCGCGCTCGCCGGCCTCGGCGCGGGCTTCAATCTTGTGGCGGAGCGCATTTACCTGGCGCAGATCGCCGATCCGAAGCGCATGGCCTTCGTCAACGCCGTGCTGTCTGCCGCCGTTTCGGTAGGGCAGGTCGCCGGGCCGGCCTTCGGCGGCATCGTCACGGCGCTCTCCGACCTGCGCGCCCCGTTCGTCATCGTCAGCATCACCAGCGGCGTGAGCTTCCTTGCCTCGCTCTTCCTGCCCAGACCTGAGGCCCGCTCGGGATCGCAAGCCGGAATGGAGGCGACTGTCGATGTCCGCATTCCGTGGCGTCCCATCGCGGTCTTGATCGTCGCTCAGCTCTTTCTCATGGCCGGCTACGGCGCGTTCATCACGACCTACGCGCCGCTCGCGACGAGCGCTCTCGGCTGGACGACGATCGACGTCGGCCTTCTCTTCTCTGTGTTCGGAGCCGGCAGTATCATCCTGGGGCCGTGGTTGTCGCACCTCGCCGATCGCACGGGGCGGCGCCGGATCGCGGTGCTGGCGTGTCTGCCGATTGCGCTGTTCATTGCCAGCCTCGTCGCCGGTCTGCCCCGCCTCACGCTGTACGTCGTGGGATTTGCCGCCGGAGGCGGCATCACGGCGTTCGGCGCGTCCTGGTACGCGCTGCTGACCGGCTTCGCGCCGGGCGCGCGGCGCGGCCGAATCTTCGGAATCGCCAACGCGCTGTCGCAGTTGGGGGTGGTGTTCGGAGCGATGCTCGCCTCGACCATCTGGCAGGCCGCGGACTTGGGCGCGGCGATGCTGTCGGCGACGATTGCCGTTTTGCTTGCCGGGAGCGCGCTCCTGGCTCTGCCCGGTGAGGAAGAAGCCGGGGCATGAACGGGCAGATGGAACTCCTCGTCCACTCTTGAAGCCCGCCCTCACTCCGCCGTGACCGGAGGGCGGCGCCGTGTTCGCCCGGCGTACCACCTGCATCGCGGTAGAACAGCCAGTTGCCCAACTGCCGCCGGTCCCGCACCAGGTTCTTCAAGGATACTCGCTTCCGCAAGAAGGCTCACGTCGTCGAAGTTGCCAACCTCGTCCTCAGTCCCCTAGCAAGAGGCACGTTTGGTTCTGTGGTGGCGAGAGGCAGGCGCCTGCCATCCTGACCAGAGCCAGGCGCGCACGGTGGCTGAGGAGTCCTATGATCATAGCACGGCAGCGAATGGCCTTGGATAGGCCAGCAGCCGCAATCCTGTGATGAACTGATAGTCGCGCTGATTCTTGGTCACAAAGGGCAGGTCGAGCGCCACAGCAGTGGCAGCAATCAACGCGTCAGCAATCAGCAGGCCATGACTGAGGCGATACCGGCGCAAGAGGTCAACCGCAACATCCGAGACCCGTTCATCCAACTTGAGGATCTGAAAGCGAAGCAAGAAGCGTTCCAGTGAGCGAAGTTCGGCCCGACTGCGACAACCAATAAGGAGTTCCATCTGCGAGATCGCGCCGATCGCCAAAGAGGCCCGTTGTTCGATCTGGTCAAGACACGTTACAGCATCACGGACACCACGGCCAGCGTCTATCAGCACGTCAGTGTCGACCAGGACCGGATCAGGCACGGCGTCTTACCCATTCGCGCTGCCGAGCATTACGCACCCAGGCTGTACTATCATTCAAGTCCTCGCGGTTGCGCCACATGCCGATGAAGGCTTCGTTCGCCAGTTTGGTGGGTTTGCCCGTTCTGCGTGGGCGTGCAGAAGTGTAGCGTGCCTGCAAGAACGCGATGAAATCCAGCACCTGACGCTGTGCTTCTGGGGGTAGTTTGGAGAAGTCCTGCCAAGCGGTTCTCTGATCCATGAGTCACCTCGCCCTATTTATCGACGATAATGGCTAGATTGTCAACTCGATGGCGCGGGGCGCGAGCGGTTCAGTTCACGCGCCCGGCCGACCGCAGCTTAGCCTGCCTGTTGGAATGACACGTGGAATAATGTCGCACTACAGCCACCTCTCAACGGCGTTTCCTAGGTCTGTCTTCCAAGGGATTCAGTTTCGGCAGCCACTTGAGTCGCAACTCTCGTTCGGCGTTACTGGCTTCTCCCTCGTCGAGTTCAACCCATTGGAACCTGACTCGCCTGCGAATCCAATCGCGTGTCATACTGTTGACTGCTGTGGTTGTCATCTGTGCGCTAATCCGGCAGCGTTCGTCATGTATGTAAACGTCATAGACGTACAAGCAGAATCGGTCACTGGCGCGACTGCCTGAGAAATGCGACTCGAGACGCCGATGTAGGTTGCCAGCTCTACCAACATAGAAGCACTGAGGTTCATCGTCAAGCCAAGCAGCGTAAACACCACCGGTTGCAGGAACTTGGCCGAGTTGATCGTGCGCGATAAAGGGTGCCTCTTTCACCCTGCGTTCCAGTTCTTCAAAGTCCAATGCGGATCTCCTGACTCTCTGTGGTGTGCGGCAGGCAGGTATCGCGATAGAACAGTCAGTTGCCTAACGGGCCCCGTACCGATCCCATGGTGCAGCCGCATGTCCTACATCGGGCGCTTCAAGGATACTCGCTTCCGCAGGAAGGCTCACGCCGTCGAAGTTGCCAACCTCGCCTTCGATCTCTTGGCGAAGGGACACGTTCGGTTTTGTGACGGCGGTGCGGCGGGCAACCACGACTTACCTGCGCTCGCCGACTAAATTTTAGCCATACTCTCGGAATTCCGTATCAACCGTGGCGTCAAGCATCTGGTGAAGCGCCGTGTGAAGCACGCGCCAGTCGTTTAGCCACCGGTCGTGGTAGACCTGGCCGGTCTTCGCGACGCGGAGCGAACCTGCGACTCACACCGATCGCGAGTTCATCTTGCACGATGACTGTGCCGGGAACCTGCCAATCCGTGCAATCCGTGGGAAATCCGTGTGTGAGGTCTCTGATCACGCGCGCCGCCGCCGCACCCACTTCCACGCTTCGACGACGAGGAGCACGACCAGGCCGGCGACAGAGGCGATGAGTAGGTCCCGACCCGAGAGCGCCGCCGTCGAGAACACGCGCTGCAGGAATGGCACGTAGACGACGGCCAATTGCAAACCGATGGACGATAACACGGCCCACACCATCGATCGGTTCGAGAAGAGACCCTGCTTGAACAGCAACGTCTCTTCGCCGCGAATTCCGAGCGCCAGTGCTAACTGGCAGAAGATCAGCGTCGTGAAGAGCAGCGAGCGCCACGCCGGATCGCCGCTCTGATACGCCCACACGCCGACGCCCAGCGCGACGATGCTCATGACGATGCCCATGACGACGATGAACTGCGCCGCGCCGCGCCCGAAGATGCTCTCCTCCGACGAATACGGCGGGCGCTTCATCACGTTCTCTTCCGCCGGCTCGACGCCCAGCGCCAGTGCAGGCAGGCCGTCGGTCACCAGGTTCATCCACAGGATTTGCAGCGGCAGCAAAGGCAGCGGCACGCCCAGGAACGGGCCGAACAGCATCACGGCGATCTCGCTGGTGTTGCAGCTCAGAAGGTACTTGACGAACTTGCGGATGTTATCGTAGATGATCCGGCCTTCTTCGACGGCCGCGACGATCGTCGCAAAGTTGTCGTCGAGCAAGACCATCTCGGCGGCTTCCTTCGAGACATCGGTGCCGGTGATGCCCATCGCCACGCCGATGTCGGCTTTCTTCAGCGCGGGGGCGTCATTGACGCCGTCGCCGGTCATGGCGACGATGTGGCCCTGGTTCTGGTATGCCCGGATCAGCTTGAGCTTGTGCTCAGGTGACACGCGGGCGAAGACCGATATGTCCCTGGCCCTCTCTTCCAGCTTTGTCTCTGAAAGGTCATCCAGTTCCTGACCCGTCACGAAGTCGCCGCTGTCGGTGATGCCGATCTGCCGGGCGATGTGACGCGCGGTGAGCGGATGATCGCCGGTGATCATCACCGGGCGGATGCCCGCGCTCTTG
>DASSFZ010000078.1:0-7055 GCA_035693785.1 Anaerolineae bacterium
ACGAACGACGGCGTGCGCGTGTTCGAGTGGAACGGACAAAAGCCGACGTGCGTGCGGCCGCTCTTCCTGAGCTTGACCGTCTCGCTCACCACGTCGACGATGTCGATGCGGTCTTTGATGTCGTCGATGACGCTCATGTTAACCAAGGGTGACAGACAGATAGCAAGCGTAGAATCTACAAAGGAGTGACGCTGGCTGCGTATTCGGCGGCGATTTCCGAGATGCGCCGTGGTCGACGCGCGCCGAAGCGCTGCAAGTACACAACCTGATTCCGGATTTCGTCGGCGGTCAATGAGTCCAGGAGACGGATCAGCGAGTGAAGCAGTTCTCCCATTCGATCGCGACTGAGCTGAGGTGAGATGACGATGCCTGCATGCTCTCGCCCCACTGCTACCCATTCGCGGGCCAGTCGGTCGAAGTCCTTCCCGTTGAAAGTCAGAATCGCCATGTTGTTCTGCGTTGCATAAGCGAGATGTTCTTCGTCGTCCCGCCCAAGCATGCCCGCCTCTTGCGCACTTTGCGCAACATAGCCGCGTTGTCGAAGCAGCGTGGCCAAGACAGGCGCGACATGCTCGTCTGTGTAGACCTGGATAAACAACAGAGAATCACTGCGCATCGTTCTTGTGGCTTAGATCAGGATATCTGATGAATCCACGTTCATCGATAATCGCTCCGCTTTCCTTCAGGATATTCTCGATGCGTTGGGAAGCGATCTCTGCTTCGATTTCTGCTTGATGGTCGTGGTAGTAACTGACTGCATCGTAAACTGCCGCAGGAGAAAGATGCGGATAGCTAATCAGAATGTCATCCACGGTGTCGCCCGCTTTGTAGAAACCGGCGATGAGCCAGACAGGCATACGCGTGCCCCTAATGACGGCTTGCTCGCCCGATAGCTTTTGAATGCGCACGACGTGCGGATGCTCGGTGGGTCGTTCTTGGGTGGAGACTTCCGCTTCTTGAACCGCCATTGTGTCGTACTCCGTTGTTCAATCAGGTGTTGTGCCTGCCTACTGCCTAGTTATCACAGTGGCAGGAGGTGCTGTTGGCATTGAAAGTATACCCTGAATCGCAAATGGATGCGACTCTGGCAGCGGATGAAAAACGGATAAACGGGTGGGCGCTCGCATCCGTTTATCCGTTCATTCACACGATCTGCTGTCTATTTGTCGCGCACCACCGCGCCGAGCGCCGCCTGTGCCGCCGCCAGGCGCGCGATCGGCACGCGGAACGGCGAACAGGATACGTAGTTCAGGCCGGCCTCGTGGCAAAACTCGATCGAAGACGGATCCCCGCCGTGCTCGCCGCAGATGCCGACTTCGAGTTCGGGCCGCGTGGTCCGCCCGGCTTCGACGCACATCTTGATCAGCTTGCCCACGCCCTCGCGATCGAGCTCCTGGAACGGGTTGCTCGGCAGGATTTTCTCGTCGACGTAGCGCAGCAGGAACTTGCCCTCGGCGTCGTCGCGCGAGTACCCATAGGTCGTCTGCGTCAGGTCGTTCGTGCCGAACGAGAAGAACTGCGCATATTCAGCGATCTCGCCGGCGGTGAGTGCGGCGCGCGGCACTTCGATCATCGTGCCGAACTTGTACTCGACCTCCACGCCTTTCTCCCGCATGACCTGCTTGGCGACCTCCTCCAGCGCGCCCTGCGACACGGCCAGCTCGTTGACGTGGCCGGTGAGCGGGATCATCACTTCAGGCTTGACCTTGACGCCCTTCGCCTGCATGTTGCACGCCGCCTCGAAGATGGCGCGCACTTGCATCTTGAGGATGTCAGGGTAAGTGATGCCGAGCCGGATGCCGCGCAGGCCCAGCATCGGGTTCATCTCGCGCATCGACGCTACGGCGGCGAGCATCTTCTCCACTTCCTGAAGCTTCTTGCCCTTCTTGCCCTTCACGCGTAGCTCGGTCGCCTGCACCAGCAAATCTTCGTACGAAGGCAGGAATTCGTGGAGCGGCGGATCGATCAGGCGGATGATCACCGGCAGCCCGTCCATCACTTTGAGGATGCCCTCGAAGTCTTTGCGCTGGAAGGGCAGCAGCTTGGCGAGCGCGCCCTTGTAAGCTTTCACGGCGGGCGACGAGGCGACGGCCTTCTTCGCGGCGGCGACGGCGGCCTTCGCTTCTCTGTTGTCGGGTCGCCGCGCCAAATCGGCTTCGGCGCGCTGCAGCGCGTCGAGCTTCGACTGCGCCTCGCTCGCGTTGAGGATCATCTGCTGCACGAACGGCAGGCGCGCCTGCTCGAAGAACATGTGCTCGGTGCGGCACAGGCCGATGCCTTCCGCGCCGAACATGCGCGCGTTCGCCGCGTCCTTCGGGTAATCGGCATTGGCCCACACGCCCAGCCTGCGAATCTCGTCGGCCCATCCCAAGAGTTCCGCGAGTTCCTTTTCTCTGCCAAAGTCTGGCGCGATCGTCGCGATTTGTCCTGCATACACCTCGCCGGTCGTGCCGTCGATAGAGATGTAGTCGCCCTCTTTGATGACCCGGCCGTTGGCGCTGAACAGCTTCATCTCCGTGTCGACGCGGATGGCCTCGGTACCCGCGACGCATGGCTTGCCCAGGCCGCGCGCGACGACCGCCGCGTGCGAGGTCGCGCCGCCGCGCTGCGTCAGGATGCCCTTGGCGACCAGCATGCCATGTACGTCGTCGGGATTGGTTTCGGGGCGGACCAGGATGACAGCCTTGCCCCCCTTGCCCCACGCTTCGGCCGTGTCGGCGTCGAAAGCCGCGACGCCGGTCGCCGCGCCGGGCGACGCGTTGAGACCTTTCGCCAGGAACTGGCCGTCCTTCTTCGCCTTGTCGTCGAAGCGCGGCAGCAGCAACTGGTTGATCTGCGACGGCTCGAGGCGCTGGATGGCTTCCTCTCTGGTGATGATGCCCTCGTGCACCATGTCGACTGCGATCTTCACCGCGGCCTTGGCCGTGCGCTTGCCGGTGCGCGTCTGGAGCATGTACAACTTGCCACGCTCGACCGTGAATTCCAGGTCCTGCACGTCACGGTAGTGGTTCTCCAGCATGTTCGCGACGTCCTGGAACTGCTGGTACACCTCGGGCATATCGTCATTCAACTCGGCGATCTGCTTCGGCGTGCGGATGCCGGCGACGACGTCCTCGCCCTGCGCGTTGGCCAGGTACTCACCGTACAGCTCCTTCTCGCCGGTGGCCGGATCGCGTGTGAAGGCGACGCCGGTGGCCGAGTCGAAGCCCATGTTGCCGAAGACCATCGTCTGCACGCTCACGGCCGTGCCGAGGTCGTGCGAGATCTTGTTGAAGTTGCGGTAATCGACGGCTCGCTTGCCGAACCACGACGCGAACACCGCCTCGATGCCCTGTTTCAACTGCTCGAACACGTCGTCGGGGAAATCGACGCCAAGCTCCTTCTTGTACAGCGCCTTGTAGTCTTTGACGATGCCCTGTAGCATCTCGGTCGTCAGGTCGGTGTCCTGCTTGCCTGGCGTCTTCGCCTTGTACCGGTTGAGGACGTGCTCGAACTTCTCGCCGGGGATGCCTTTCACCGTCTTGCCAAACATCTGGATCAGGCGGCGGTAGGCGTCCCAAGCGAAGCGCTCGTTATTGGCCAGCCGGGCGATCCCCTCCAGCGTCTCCGGATTCAAGCCGATGTTGAGCACGGTATCCATCATGCCGGGCATAGAGAACTTCGCGCCAGAGCGCACGGACACGAGCAGCGGGTTGCCCGGATCGCCAAACTTCTTGCCGGTCCTGCTTTCGACCGTCTTCAGCGCCTCAAGCGTCTGCTCCCACATGCCCTCGGGGAGCTGCTTCCCGGCGCGGAAGTATTCGTTGCAGGCTTCGGTCGTGATCGTGAAGCCGGGCGGGACGGGCAGCCGGGCGTTCGCCATTTCGGCCAGGCCCGCGCCTTTGCCGCCGAACAGGTCGCGCATGTCTTTGTTGCCTTCTTCAAATAGGTACACCCACTTCTTCATCGCTTAAAACTCCTTCATTGAATTCACATTGTTTCGCCCTCAGAAGACGGGCCGGATTCCAGCGTAACAAACCCGATGCACGGGAGTAGTGACAGTTGGTGCGGCATTGGGCGAAGATGGTCACGACTGGATTAGAACAGATTATACCGCGAGAGGACGAAGCAGCAAGCAACCAGGCGCTAACTCGTTAGATATACCGGAGTTGATTCTCCATCTCCTCGGCTGTAAGAGCGTTTAGAAGGGCGAGAAGTCGAGCCGCGACCTCCGCATCTTTGGGGCGTCGTCTGGCGATAATGATGCCATAATGCTTGCGCCGTGCCTCGAGAAACTTGCGGTGTTGATCTTCGAAATGAACCCGATTGTGAGTGACAATGGCGCGCCGCTGTGAAACGGCAAATGACATTTGCTCGTCATCGTCCTGCCGCAGCATCCCCTCATCACGGGCGGAGACGACATCGAATCCGCGTGCCCGCAGGTTGCTCACGATGTTGGCCGAAACGTCTTCGTCGAAGTAGAGAGGAATGTACAGTGAGACAAGTTCTTCGTCGGCCTTTTCAGTCATCCACCGGTACCCGATTTAGCGCGATGTAGTGCTCGATCTCATCGCGGTGATCGTCGTAGTAGCCTAGTGCGTCAAAGATTTGAGCCAGCCGTAGGTGTGGAAGTTTCCGCGCGATGTCTTCGGGCGCATCGCCGAATTTCCAGTGTTCGACAATCGCACGCACTGGAGTACGTGTGTCTTTGATACAAGGCTCTCCGTCGAGGACTGCCGAATTGCTTTCGACGTAGGGGTGTATACCTGACTGCATTCCCTGAACAACCGAGACCTGCGGACGGAGCCCCTCACGGAGTTGGCGAATTTCCCTTTCAAGTGTATCGAGTCGCCTGTAAATAGTCTGCATGTCTGATGAAGGCTCAGCCATTGTTCGTGCCTCGACCCATTGAATAGTTAAAGTATAGCACGAAAAGGCCCGTGCCGTGGACAAGACACTATCGCAAAATGAACCCTTCCCTCAGCGGGTCATCTGGTGCGACCCAAAACTCATTTCGCCCGGTGATCCAGGCGCTCCCCTCAACCTCGGGAATGACGGCTTCATGCTCGCCAAAGGTTGTCGTCCGCACAATCCGGCCCGTGAACCGCGTTCCGATCAGACTCTCGATCACGAACGGCTCGCCGATCGACAATCGCCCTTTGGCGTGTTCCAGCGCGACCCGCCCGCTGACGCCCGTCCCCGTCGGCGAGCGATCTACCTCGCCATCGGCGAAGATGCACACGTTGCGGCTGTGCGCGTCCGGCGCGTACGGCGGACCGTCGATGATCGTTCCGTACAAGAAGCCCATGTCCGGCTCGAAGGGGTGCACGATTGGCAGCGAGGCCATGACCGCGTGCTTGACCGCCACGCCGGCGTCGATCAGCCTGCGGAAGTCTTCCGGGATGACCCGCACGCCGAGATCGTCGGCCTTGCAATAGGCATAGAACGCGCCGCCGAAGCCGACGTCGACCTTCACGCGGCCAGTCCCTGGCGTGTCCACCATGTGGTCGAGCGCGTAGGCGAACGACGGCACGTTCTCGAACGCGACGCTGCGCACGCGCTTCCCGTCGAAGCGGGCGCGCGCCGTCACGCGGCCAGCGGGCGTGTCGATGCGAACCACCTCCGCGTCCCGTGGCTCCAGCATGCCCGTCTCGAGCGCGACGGTGACCAGGCCGATGATGCCGTGGCCGCACATCGTGCTGTAGCCTTCGTTGTGCATGAACAGCACGCCGAGGTCACCGTCGGGCGTCGCCGGCTCGGTGAAGATGCAGGCGTACATGTCGGCGTGGCCGCGCGGCTCGAAGATCAGCGCGCGGCGCAGGTGGTCCAGATGCTCGCGCGCGTAGCGCCGTTTGGCGAGGATCGTGTCGCCGGGGATCGGTGGGAACCCGCCCGTAATCACGCGCAGCGGCTCGCCCGCCGCGTGGCAGTCGATCGTCGTGATACGTGTCCAGTCGGGTGAGGGAGTCCAGGTCATCAAAACCCTTCGACCATTGACCGAGGCGACTTAGAACGATTTCCTAATCGCTATACGGATCGGAGTAGAGGCTTTAGCCGGAAACCGCCTGAAGGCTCGACTCCTGGGCCGTAAATCAAACTGGAATCTGCTCTAATTGGGAGCAGCCCGTCATGCAGTGTCAGAACGGTATGGATATTCACCTCTGCTCTGCGCGTGCTTTCAATGCCTGGTTCATTTCTTCAAAGCCGCGCCGCGTATTCGTATCCAGACCACGCGCCAACAAGGGAACAAGCAACCCTGTGAAGATTTCGCGTTGGGTGAAACGTACCCGGCCTTCTCCAACAGGTTCAATGGTGAAGATATGCTCGCCATCAAACAGGCCGGGTATCACTAGGCGTCCGAGCCAGCGCAATTCTCGGTTCGGTTCTGCCTTGAGAACCGTGGGCTGAAAAGTCATACCGCTTGCCCCTGACGGCTGAACGTGTACATTGAGGCGTGCGCCGGCCCGGACCTCCCCATTTGCTTGACGGATAAAGGGATTCCATTGTGGGAAACTGGCAAAATCGGTAAGTAGTTGCCAGACTCGTTCAGCAGTTGCCTGGATTTCGATTTCAGTGCGAAGTTCTTTCATGGCTGCTTCACTCTAGGGAGCAATGACGCTGATGTTTACCGTCTGCCACTGTCCTAACCTGGCTTGAGGTGCGACAGTATAACTGTAGGCTTGTTGACTATGACACGGGAAGTCTGTTTAACAGTGTACATCGGAATCGACTGGAGTCAAGCCTAACATGACGTGTGTTTTCTGGACGAGGCGGGCGGGACTCGTGATCTCCCTATGCTAAGGTGGGAAAATCCCTACCTTAAAAACGACACACCCCTCATTGATTGATCCTTCCATAGCGCATATAGTGTGCATCGGCTTAGCCGGGCAGGCCTTCTCGAGCCCCAGTACTGGCTTCGGCTCGAGGGTGTAGAGGGTCGCGATCAAGTTGGGGTAACTATCACCGTGCTCGAGGACACGCAGTCCATAGATGGCGTGGAGACCCGCTCTCGAATCAAACGCCCGAAGCACGAGGGCCTACTGTCCAGGCATCGGTCTGGTGAGGGATGATGAACT
>DASSFZ010000079.1:0-4565 GCA_035693785.1 Anaerolineae bacterium
TGCGACGTGGGGACTGGGCGAAGCCATCGTCGGCGGCCTGGTCACGCCCGACACGTTCACGGTGAACAAGGCGACCGGTCAGGTGATGCAGCGCGACATCGCCGACAAGCAGGTGATGACCGTGCGCGTCGAGGGCGGCACGCGGGAGCAGCCCGTGCCGGAAAGCCTGCGTCGCGTGCCGGTGTTTGACGAAGACGCGGCCGCACAACTCAACCGGCTGGGTGTGCAGATCGAGCAGTTGTATGGGATGCCGATGGACATCGAGTGGACGTTGACCGATGGCAGGTTCGCCATCGTCCAGGCCAGGCCGATCACGGCTCTGGCGGAAACGCCCATCGAATGGAAGTTGCCCAACCCGAAGGGCGTCTACATGCGCGGCAGCGTGGCGGACTTGATGCCCGACCCGCTCAGCCCGCTGTTCGTATCGCTCGGAATCCCATCGCTGAAAAAACAGATGTACCCGCTGGGGAGACGCCTGACGCGCTCTGAGCCTGTCCTGCCGGATGACTACATCACTTCCATCAACAGCTATGCCTACGTGAATACCACCCTGCCTGCCCGGTCATGGTGGTGGATGGTTACGGGGCTGCTGCGTTCGTACCCGCGCCTGCTGCGGATCATGGTTCCGCTCTGGCGCGACGAACTGCTCCCGGAATACCAGGCTCTTGTTGCCCAACAACAGGACAGGGTGCCCGGCGAGATGACCGTGGACGAACTCTGGCGAGACGCACAGGGCATCGTGGATGCCGCCATGAGTTACGTCATCGCGCTGTTGTTCGCCACGATGGGCGCTTCGGCTGGCTCAGAACTGCTACTGACGAATGTGTACAACAGGATGGCGAAGAAGGACGGCGACCCGCCCGCCACGGCTCTGCTGATGGGATGGAACAACGTCCCGGTGCGGGCGGAGAAGTCATTGTATGACCTGGCGACGTGGTGCCGCGAGCGTGAGGCGCTGGCTGCTTACCTGCTGGCCACACCTTCCAAGCAACTCGTCGGGCAACTGGCAGGTGGGCAGCCCCCAACCGAGGTCAATGCGGAAGACTGGAAAGAACTGCAAGCGCGCTTCGAGCAACATCTGAAGCAATTCGGGCACATCGTCTTCCAGTTGGACTTTTCCGAGCCATTGCCGTTGGACGATCCCTCGCCCATGCTGGGGAACGTCAAGATGTATCTGCGCGGCGAGGGAGTGAATCCGCATGAGCGTCAGCAGGCCGGTGAAGCAAAGCGAGTGCAGACTGCTGAAACGGTGCTCAAGCGCCTGCGAGGTCTGAAGCGGTGGGCCTTCCGCAAGGCGCTCAATTGGGGGCAATCCCTGTCGGAAGTGCGCGAGGACGCTTTGGCGTATATCGGTCTGGGGTATCCCATGCTGCGCGCGATGCTGCGCGAGCTGGGCCGGCGCTTCGTCGAGGCAGGCATCATTCGACAGGCGGACGACATCTTCTACCTGGAGAAAGAGGAAATCGATACGTGTGTGGCGAACCTGGAACACGGCGCGGCGCCCGGCGATTTGTCTGGCCGTGTGGAAGAACGCAAGGCTTTCGTGAAGAAGGCCGGGCAAGCCACTCCGCCGCCGATGATGCCGATGAAGAAAAGGGTCATGGGGATCAAGACCGATGTCTTCGTCGCCGCTTCCGAGGAATCACAGACGGGGAACATACTCAAAGGAGTGGCCACCAGCGCCGGTAAAGTCACCGCGCCGGCCCGCGTGCTGCGCGGCCCCGAGGACTTCGATCAGATGAGGCCGGGGGATGTGCTGGTGGCGGGCACGACCACGCCCGCCTGGACGCCGCTGTTTGCGATGGCATCCGGCATCGTGACCGACATTGGCGGGCCGCTCAGTCACGGCTCGATCGTCGCGCGGGAGTATGGCATCCCGGCCGTGATGGGCACGGGCGTGGCGACCAAACGGATTCGGAGCGGGCAGATGATCACGGTCGATGGAAGCGCGGGGACGGTCACATTGAATGCGTGAAACGTAAAGCGTGAAACGTAATGGCCTCACGTTTTACGTTGCACGTTTTATTTTGGAGTCGTTGTCCATGTTCGCCAGGAATCGCAACCTCCTGATTCTCTCCTTTACCCTGATCGTCGTGATGCTGGGCTTCGGCATGGTCATTCCGATCTTCCCGTTCTACATCGATCGGCTGGGCGCGGGCGGCAGCGCGCTCGGCCTGCTCGTCGCCACGGCTGCGCTGACCGAGTTCACCTTCGGGCCGGTGTGGGGTAGTGTGTCCGATCGGACGGGCCGCAAGCCGATCCTGATGATCGGCGTTGTGGGCTATGGTCTCTCGCTACTGCTGTTCGGACTTTCAACCGAATTGTGGATGTTGTTCGCTGCCCGCGCGTTATCGGGGGTGTTGTCCTCGGCAACGATGTCTACGGCGATGGCCTACATCGGCGACAGCACGTCGCAGAAGGAACGCGGCGGCGGGATGGGCGCGCTCGGCGCAGCGGCCGGACTGGGTGTCATTCTTGGGCCGGGGATCGGCGGCTGGCTGGCAGGCGACTCGCTTTCGACACCCTTCTTCATCGGCGCAGGATTATCACTCGTGTCCGTATTGATGATCGGCTTGCTGCTGCCCGAAACGCTTCCACGCGAGGCGCGCGCTCCGGCCGGCGGCAAGATCCGCCTGATGAACTTGCGCGAACTGCGGCGGGCGTTGACCAAAGGCAGCCCGATTCGCTTCCTGCTACTTCTTGCCTTTATAGGCACGTTCGGGACGGCCAACTTCGAAGCGATCTTCGGGTTGTTCATGCTGGAGCAACACGGCTATGGCCCGGAGCAGGTGGGCGGCATCCTGACCCTCGTCGGCATCGTCGCCGTGATCGGCCGAGGCGTGCTGACCGGCTGGCTGACCCAGTGGTGGGGCGAGGCGACGGTCATCAAGGCGTCGCTGCTGGCCGGCGCGGTGGGCTTCGTGTTGCTGCTGCTGGCGAATGATTATGCGACGGTATTGCTCACAACCGGTTTGTTCGTGTTGATCACCACTTTCCTGCGCCCGGCCATCCACTCGCTGACGTCGCAGCGGGCGATGATCGGCCAGGGCGCGGCGATGGGTCTGAGCAACTCGTTCGTCAGTCTGGGCCGCGTCGCCGGACCCATTTGGGCCGGGGCGATCTTCGATCTCAATCCGAACTATCCCTACATGTGCGGCGCGGCCATCCTGTTGCTGGGATTCGTGATGAGCGCGATCTGGATCGTGCGGGATCAGAAGGTTGCCGCTCCCGAATACCCCCTGTCGAATACCCCTTTCGGGGACTGACAGAAACGGCCGCTGCTCATAAACTGGAACCAGACTGCTTCGGTGGCTGTCGTGCCGGCACTTGACTGGCGCGTGCCACACTCTCTCGCTCAAAGGAAACGCAACGCATGACCAAACGCCCGAGTTTGTCAGAACCTGCTGCGTATCGGATGCGCGTGAAGGGTGTGCTGGATGCGCGCTGGGCCGAGCAGTTCGAGGGCATGACGCTGATCGTGGATCAAGGCGACACGATCCTGTCCGGCGTCGTCGCCGATCAACCGGCTCTGCACAGTCTGCTGGTCAAGATCCGCGACCTCGGTCTGGTGCTGATCTCGGTTAATCGCATCGACGCCGATTCTGAAGAGGCCTGAATCCATTGGTTGGCCGCGCCGGGTACGGCGCGACGAGCCGAAAATACAGATGACGGCGATGATCACTAATTCACTTGCAGGAGGTGCAGCATGATCGAACAAGGCGCTCTCCAGACGGTGTACATCTTGTTCGCGTTCGCCGTCCAGATCATCCTCATCGCCGATTTCGCTGCGCGTGTCTGGAAGTCTGCTCTCGAACTACGCTGGGGTTGGCTGATCTACACACTCGTCGGCGTAGCGGGGTTGCTTCTGGGCGTTCTGCTCGTGGTCAGTCGGCAGCCCGCGTATCTCGCAGCCGGGCCACTGCTTCTGGCGATCTGGGCAGCCGTAGGATACACCGTCGACGTCTGGCGGCCGGTGAACTGGCGCAGCCCGCCCCGCTGGCGAATCTTCATCCCTTACGTGGGCTTGTACGTGACGGCGTTGCTGGTCATGTGGGTCTCCATGTGGTTCATCGGGCTTGCCTACTGGATTGCGTTCGGCGCGATGTATGCCGTGCACACCGGCCTGAACATCTACTCGCACTTCAAGACCCGCGAGACGGGAACTGTGTGAGGCACACAGGAGGTTATCGTCATGACAGAGATCGCAATCCGAATCGAAGGCGTCACCCGCGACTTCGGCTCGGTGAGAGCCGTTGATCACCTCTCGCTTGAAGTCCCAAGCGGGATCATTTACGGCTTCCTCGGCCCAAACGGGGCCGGGAAGACGACCACCATCAACCTGCTGCTGGGCCTGCTTGAGCCCACCGCGGGTCGAGCCGAGGTGTTGGGCTTCGACACGCGTACGCAGGCCGACGAGGTGCGCGCCCGCACCGGCGCGTTGCTGGAGCACACCGGCCTGTACGAGCAGATGAGCGCCGAGGATAACCTGGAGTTCTACGGGCGCGTGTATCGCATGTCGCCCGCCGACCGCCAGGCGCGCATCAAGGAGCTGCTCACCGGCATGG
>DASSFZ010000080.1:0-13950 GCA_035693785.1 Anaerolineae bacterium
GAGAGGGGTCGGGGGTGAGGCCTGGCAACTCGATCGGCACGCTGCTGTACCACCTTGCGGTGATCGAAATCGACTGGCTGCACGCCGACGTTTTGCAGAAGCCGTGGTCGCCGGAGCTGGAAACGCTGTTCCCGTTCGACGTGCGCGACGAGCAGGGACACCTGATCGCGGTGCGTGGACTGAGTCTCGACGCGCACCTGCGCCGCCTCGGCGCGGTTCGCTCGATCCTGCTCGATGCGTTTCGCGGCATGTCGCTCGACGAGTTTCGCCGCGCGCGGAGCACGCAGGACTACGACGTGACGCCCGAGTGGGTCATCCATCACCTGATGCAGCACGAGGCCGAGCATCGCGGGCAAATTGGCGAGATTCGCTTGCGCGCCGAGCGCATACTCAATGAAGAAGATAGTTGGACACGGATAAACACAGATGAACACGGATTAAATCCGTGATCTCCGTGTTCATCTGTGTCCCATTGTTCTGACCGTCTCAGGAGACTACGCTATGACGAGCATGCCAGCATTGGAAACCGAACGGTTGATCATTCGGCCGTTCGCGATGGACGATCTGGACGCGATTCACCGCATCCTCGACGTGGAACTGGCCGAAGTGGATTTCGGCAGCGAGGAGGCAAAGACGCTGGACGCTCGGCGCGAGTGGCTGCGCTGGACGATCCTCAATTACGATCAGCTCGCCCGGCTCTACCAGCCGCCGTACGGCGAGCGGGCCATCGTCCTGAAATCGAGCGACGAGCTGATTGGCGCGGCCGGCTACGTGCCATGCCTCAACGTGTTCGGACAGTTGCCTGTGTCCGGCGGGACGCGCGACGGCCTGACCTCGACCGAGTTCGGACTATACTACGCGCTGTCACCCGCGCACCATCGGCGCGGCTACGCCGCCGAGGCGGTTCGGGCGATGATCGACTACGCCTTCCGGCGACTCAGACTCCGGCGCATCATCGCCACGACGACGTATAATAATAAGGCGTCGATGGGCGTGATGCGCAAAGTGGGGATGCGTATTGAAAAGAACCCGTTTCCCGATCCACCCTGGCTGCAAGTGGTCGGTGTTTTGGAAGCGCCCAGCACATAAAGCGTGTTGCGTGTTCCGTAGTCCGTAACGGAACACGTGACACGCAACATGGAAGGGACATTGACCGGTAAGCGGAGAGCGCGCAGGAAGGTCATCCGCCACAACACGGCGGTGAATCAAGAGAAGCATCGCGCCGACTGGCTGCCGCTGGCGCCGAACGAGCTAGGCGTGGTGGCCGACCGGCGCATCATGCCGCGCGACGAGCGCGACCGGCGGCGCGCGCTGGAAGAAGCCTCGGCGCAAAGCATCGACGCGGCGATCGGCGAGGCAGACTGGCTGGCGGCGGCGCAGGCGAGTGGGCATCGCCTCGGCGTCGTCCTCGAAATCGCCAAAGACCTGTGCCGCGTCAGCGTCGACGGGCGGGCGGTGCTGTGCGACATTCGCGGCACGCTCACCGCTGAGGGCACCGGCTTCACCAACATCGTCGCCGTCGGCGACCGCGTGCTGATCAGCCTGCCCGAAGCCGATCACGGTTGGGTCGAGCAGGTACTGCAGCGCCGCAGCGCGCTGGCGCGGCCCGATTCGTTCTACTCGCACCTCAAGCAGATTATCGCCGCGAACATGGATCAACTGCTGATCGTCGCCTCGTGGCGCGAGCCGCACATCTGGCGCGAGCTGATCGACGAGTATCTCATCGCCGCCGCGCGCAACAACCTCGAAGCGTTCATCTGCATTAACAAGATCGATCTGGCTGAAGACATAGCCGAATGCCGTGCCGCCGTGCAGGCCTACCCCGATCTCGGCTATCACCTGTTGCTCACCAGCGCCAAGACCGGCGCCGGCGTGGACGACCTGCGCCAGATTTTGCGCGGCAAATCGACCGTGCTGGCGGGGTTGTCGGGCGTGGGCAAGTCGTCACTGCTGTCGGCCGTGCAGCCCGGCCTCAAGCTTCGCACGCGAGCGGTCAGCGAATACAGCGGCGAAGGCCGGCACACGACGAAGCAGGTGACGATGCTGCCGCTGCGCGAGGGCGGCTACGTCGTCGATACCCCCGGTATCCGCGAGATGGGGCTGCGCGGGCTGTACCGCGACGAGCTGGTCGAATTCTATCCGGAGATTCTCGCTGCGTCGCCCAACTGCCGATACAGCGATTGCTCGCACATCGGCGAGCAGGTGTGCGGCGTGAAGTCGGCCGTCGCTGCAGGGCGCATCGCCGACTGGCGATACGACAACTACAGGAAGCTATGCGCGAAACTGCCGGAGTAATTGGAGATTGGAGATTGGAGGTTGGAGGTTGGAGGTCGGAGGTCGGATGGCGGCGTCATCCAATTACCCATTACCAATCACCAATTACCAAATACGATCTCCATCCTTCATCCGGTATAATCCCTCCGCCCGGAGGGGCGATGACCAAAACGCTGATCAAGAACGTGCACGTGATCACGCTCGACGAGACGGGCGCCGTTCTGCGCAATGCCAGCATCGCGATCGACGGCAGGACGATCCTTGCCGTCGGCGATGTGCCGTCTGACTTCGCGCCCGACGAAACGATCGACGGCTACAACCATGTCGCCGTGCCGGCGTTCTTCAACGCGCATTGCCACGCGCCGATGACGTACGAGCGGGGCTGGGCGGAAGACCTGCCCTTCCCGCGCTGGCTGAACGAGAAAATCTGGGTGGCCGAATCGGCGCTCACGCCGGACGACGTGTACTGGGGCGCAGCGCTCGCCGCGTGCGAGATGATCCGGAGCGGCGTCGCCGCGTTCAACGATCACTACTTCTATATGGACCGCGTCGCCGAGGTCGTCGAGCAATCGGGCCTCAAGGCCGGGCTGGCATGGTGTGTGTTCGGCATCGGCGACGACAAGGAGATCGGCGCGGATCTCGACGGCACGCTCGCCTTCGTCGAGCGCTGGCAGGACCGCGCCGGCGGCCGGCTGCGCCTGATGCTCGGCCCGCATTCGCCCTACGTCTGCCCGCCCGATTTCCTGGCGCGCGTCGCCGCGATCGCGCACGAGCGAGGCCTGCCGATCCACCTGCACGCCGCCGAGTCGCAGGGGCAGGTCGACAACTCGATGCATGCGCACGGCAAGTCGCCGGTCGCGCACCTCGCCGCGCTGGGCGTGTTCGACGGGCCGTGCATCGCTGCGCACTGCCTGGTCGTCAGCGATGAAGACCTGGACATCCTTGCGCGGCACGGCGTGAGCGTGGCTCACACGCCGATCACGTACATGAAGCTGGCGATGGGCGTGAACGATCTATCGCGCTTCTTCGCCCACGGCGTCAACGTCGCCATTGGCACCGACGGGCCGGCCTCGAACGCCGACATGGACATGCTCGCTGCGATCCGCCAGACGGCGATCCTGCAAAAGCATGAGCAGCGCAATCCCGAAACGCTGCCCGGCGACACGGCGCTGCGCATGGCGTCGCAGAACGGCGCGCGGGCGATGGGCTTTCCCGATTCGGGCGCGATCGCGCCGGGTCGCGCGGCCGACATCACACTCATCGACACGGACCGCCCACACTTGCTGCCACGCCACGACCTGGTCGCCAACGTCGTTCACTCGGCCAAGGCCGCCGACGTGACGCACCTGTTCGTCGACGGACGGTTGCTGTATCGGAACGGCGAAATCCTGACGCTGGACGAGGACAAGATCAAGACCGAAGCGGAGCGCGGCGCGTTTCGCATGGTCGGCAGCGAGATGCGCCGTGTGCGCGAATATCTCGGCTAGTAACTACTCAGCCCAACGTCATTGCGAGCATCTTTGTGCGAAGCAATCCCCCGGCGGCCAGGAGATTGCTTCGTCGCAAAAGACGCTTACCTGCCCCGCGCTTCCCAGCGGGGTCGCAATGACGCCTGAGTTGTTAGCGGCGGCCACATGATCTACGTCGAGTGAGGTCAGGGCAGAGACTTCGGAAGTCTTCAAAGACTTCCGAAGTCTAAGGCCAAGTGCGTCGCACGTTTCGTCCGGCTATCTCACTTTCGGCCTGCCTTTGGGTTCGACGACCCGCAGCGGCACCGACGCGATTCCGCCCGGCGGCACGTTAGGCGCGCCCGGACTGGGTGACCAATCGTCGTGCCACACGCCGTACTCGTCACGGCTGAAGCTGCGGTCCGCGCCGAGCGCGCCGAAGATGACCAGCTCGAGCACCTGGCCGCCAGGCCTGAGCAGGCGCACGCCGTCGCCGTTGTCGTTGAGCGGGATGTGGGTCATCTGGCGATAGAGCACCAGGAACTTGCCAGGCCCTAGCACCGTCCCGGCCGGGAACTCGTAGGCCGCGCCGGCGGTGGCGCTCTCGATCGACCAGCCGCCGATCTCGACCGTAATCACGCCGGTGTTAGTCAGCTCGATCCACTCATCCTGCGGGTTGGCCGTGCCGCTGCCGTCCCAATCCACTGCGCCGGGCGCAGGCAGGATCTCGTTGAGGCGAACGCCGGTGAGCGTCGGCGGCGTTCGCGTCTGAGTCGCCGTGGCGGTAGGCGTCACGCTGGGCGGCGCTTGTGTAGCCGTGGCGGTAGGCGTCACGCTGGGCGGCGCCTGTGTAGCCGTCGCAGTCGGCGTCACACTGGGTGGCGCTTGCGTAGCCGTCGCCGTAGGCGTCACGCTGGGTGGCGCCTGCGTGGCCGTGGCTGTCGGCGTGGCCGATACCGTCGGCGTCGCGCTGGGCGTGACCGGCACAGTAGTCGGTGTAGCCGATGCTGTCGGCGTCACGCTGGGCGTGACCGGCGCAGTAGTCGGGGTCGATGTGGCCGTCGCCGTCGGCGTCCGCGTAGGAAAAGCTGTAGCGGTCGGCGTCGGCAATCGCTGCCACACGACGGAGATGCGCGCCAGGCCGCCGTTCTCGTAGTATTCCACGACGATTTGGTGCGCGCCGCCGAGACTCACGTCGGCCGTGTAGGGCGTATCACCGACGCTGTCGTGCCATTCATTCAACACCAGCCTGCCGTCCACGGTGATGCGCACGCCGTCGTCAGAGATCGCGACGAAGCGGTACACACCCGGCTCGAAGCTCAACTGCCGGCTCCAGCGCGCCGAGAACCCGTCCACAGGCAACCCAGGCGCGGGCGAGCCGCCCTGCCAGTTGAAGTCGATCGCCTTGTCGTTGCGCGTCAGCGCCGGGTTCCCGCTCAAGTTCCGGTTCGACCAATACTCACCTTTCCAGTCGGTGAACGACGGGGTGAGCTTTTCCCACCACAGGCTGATGCGGGCGTCGCCCGTCCGCTCGTAGAACTCCACTTTCAAGCCGTGAAAACCAGCGGCCATCGTCACGTCCGCAGTGGTCTCTCGCGCCGCGCCGTCGCGCCAATCGTCGATGACCAGGCCGCCGTCGACCCACAACCGGGTGCCGTCGTCGACGAGGATGTGGAACCGATAGGTAGCCGCTTCGAAGTTGAGGCTGCGCGTCCAGCGCGCCGAGAAATTGTCGGCGGGCACGACTTGGGCCGGCGTGCCAGCGCCCCAGTTGAAGTCTACCGTCTTGTCATTGCGCGTGACGACCGGGCCGCCGCTCAGCGTCCGATTCGACCAGTATTCACCCTTCCAATCGGGGTACGTGCTAAACTTCTCCCACCAGACCTGGAGGAGTGCGCTGCCCACGCGCTCGAAGTACTCGACGCGAAGCGCGTGGTTGCCCGCAGCCAGCAGCACGTCCGCTGCGACTTCACGCACGCCGCCCTCACGCCACTCATCGACGATCAGTGCGCCGTCGACGTACACTCGGACGCCGTCGTCCACCAGCGCGCGGAAGCGGTACGTCCCTTCGTCGAACCCCATCGTGCGCGTCCACCGTGCGGAGAAGTTGTCGGCGGGCAGAGAAGCATCCGGCGCGCCGCCGCCCCAGTTGAAGCTGATGCTCCCGTCGTTGCGCACGAGCTTTGCCGCGCCCGTCAGGCTGGCATTGGCGTAATACTCGCCGCGCCACTCCGGGAACTCGCCGGGACGCTCCCACCAGAACTGGATCTGGGCATCGCCCCTGTTTTCGTAGTACTCGACGCGCACCGCGTGCAGGCCAGCGCTCAGCGCCCGATCCGCCGAGTAGGTGACGTTCGTCGCATCGTGCCACTGGTCGACGATCAACTCGCCGTCCAGCCACACGCGCACGCCGTCGTCGCTGCGCACGTAGAAGCGGTAGACGCCTGCGGCAAATCCGAGCGAGCGTGTCCACCGCGCCGAGAAGTCATCCGCCGGGATCGACGCCGCCGGCGAGAAAGCGCCCCAGTTGAAGTTGACGTCGGGATCGCCGCGCACGAGCGCCGGCGCGCCCGACAGGCTCCGGTTGGCGTAGTATTCGGCGCGCCATCCGATGACCGCCGGCGTGGGCGTGGGGCCGACGACCACCTGCACCCAGAACGGCTGCTGTCCGTCGTCGCCGATGCCGAACAGGACCCTCTTGCCGTCGCGCAGCAGCCAGTTGCCCCGATACGTGCCGGCGGCAGCCGGCGCAACCAGGCTCACGGACACGTCGACCGTGGCGCCGGGCGGCACAGACCCGGGCAGGGGCCATGTGGCCGGCCCGCCCATGGCGTCGCCGCCGGCGAACACCAGCGCGTAGGACGCGTCCCAGGCGCAGGTTCCGCTGTTGCGAAGCCGCCAGGCTTTGATAAACGAAGCGCCGGGCGCGACGACGGTCTTATCAGGAATCGTCAGGTCGCTCACGAAGGTCGCCCGGTTGGAGCAGGCGGTGCCTGCCGGCGTCGGTGAGGCTGTTGCGCCGGGCGTCGGCTCGGTCACGGGCGGCTGAAACGCGAAGTCGGCGGTCGCCTTCGAGACGAAGTCGTCCGTCGCCGCGACGACGACGAGCCGATCGCCCGTGATCGGCGTGCCGTCTGCCCAGGCCCCGGGCACGAAGACCACAATGTTGATCGCGCCGTTCGCGTCGGCGATGGCGTCGCCGAATGGCTGAAGCGCCGCGCCGGCATTCGGCGGGCCGAAGCGAATGGCGACGTGTGCGCTCGCCGGGAAACCCACGCCGACGATGGTGACCGGCGTGCCTGGGCCGCCGGAGGCCGGGTTGAGGGCGATGACCGCTGGCGTGGCCGGCGGCGCGGTTGGAGTGATCGTCGGTTCAACGCTCGGCGCGATCGTGGGTTCAGGTGTTCGCTGAGCGCCGCACGCCGACACGATCGCGGCCGCGGCGAACAGCGCCATGATGAGAAGAAATCGGTTGAAGAAATTGTGGATATTCATGTTAACCCCCTGCAGCTCAAGCGACATCGACTGCATTCAACTACTGGAACGCCTGCGCGTATCTTCCGGTTCCACGTCGCGCCGGCGGGCTGGATGGCGTCGATTTACCGTAGTGTAATCGACGGCGCAGGGGGTGCGCATCGCACAAATGATGTCGATCGTCTACATCATTCGCCGTTGACCGCCTACGACAAAAGATGGAGAAGCAGCCTCGTTCTATCTACGATTCACACCACACGATACCACACGCCGGTGCTTTCCGGCAGGATGGCGAGCCGCTCGCGTGCAACTCGATCGGCCAGCGCGTCGCCGAAAAAGAAGCGCGCCAGCCTCTCCGCTTCTTCAACCGACTCGAACCGGTAATCGGTCCGTATCCATCTTGATCGAAAGTCATGCTCCTCTTCGAGCAGCCTGTAGTATTCAGCCAGCGCATCGGTCGGCGGCTCGGGCATTTCACGCCCGGTTCCGAGCGTCTCCAGGATGATCGCCGTGCCGCCAGGTCGCAGAACGCGTATCATCTGCGCGACGGCAAGTCTGACGACTTTCCGCCAGCTATCCGGATACCAGCCGGTGGCATGCCCGAAGCTCCAACCCGAGACGCAAATGTCGGCGATGCCGTCGCGAGCAGGCAGGCAGCAATTGTCGGCCACTGCCAGAAGCCAGTTGCGCGCAGGCAGATAGGGCAGCTTGCCGGCCGCCACGTCGAGCATGGCCTTCGATGCGTCGAACGCGGCGATCGATCGAGCGTGGGGCGCGATCAGGCGCGTCAGCCGGCCCGTTCCGGCGCCCATTTCGACGACGTCCAGGCCGTGCAGCGGCCGGATTTGCCGCAGTGTGCGAAGGATGTTGCGCTGATAATCCTCGCGCGTCACTAATGCATCATACTCCGCGGCCCGCTGGCGATAGATCCATTCGTAATCCGGCATCGCTCTAACGTTACCACAGAGCTGAAGGCGAGTCTTTGACGAAGTTGAGTGCGCCCTGCCCGTCATCGTGCGAGATAGTCAGGCGGTCACCCGCAAGCTCAAACCGAGCGCTGGCTTCCAAGGCTTGGAAGTACCGCTGCTCCTGCTCCATCACGCGCTCGTCGGCGCAAGCTATCAGCGTGCTCACGATGTTGCTGATCGAAAGCGCGGTGCCGTTCACCTGATACTCGCCTCCGAACGAGTTGCAGCCTCCTGAGCCGCCGACTTGGCCATCGGCGCCGAACTCCAGGGTGAGCGAGGTGCCTTCAATGACCGGCGATTCTGCGCCCGCGACACCAAAGGACACCAGCCGCCAGTTCGTGTTGGCTAAGGCGTCCGTAGCGCTTGGCGGCACGGTTGGCTCGGCAGTGGGTGCTGGCACCGATCCACTCGGCGCGCAGCCTGACGCTATCAGGATGATCGCCAGTAGAAACATCAGATTTGAAAGCTTCACGTTGTCCTCCTTTCTTGCTGTTCCGTCATCAGGTGCGGACGCGCGACATAATTCGTGCGCACGCGGGGAATGTAGAGCTTGGTCGCAAGAAGCGGCGTGACAGCGGACATCATGACTTCCTTGGACCAGGGACACCAGAATTATACTGACGGGCGATGGGTTGAGCAAGTGGGGGAAGGAGTATAGCGCTCTTGATTGAAACTCATGTAGAGTTGGCCGCCTCCAGAAACTAACCCGGATGCCAAGGCTATTTGGAATCTTCAAAGGTATGCGATACAATCCGGCGCGTTGTGTCACATCCGGACACAGCACGAAGGAGCTTGCATGCGCAACCGCCTCTCACGCATCGTCTTGAGTCTCGTCGTCGGATCGATCGTGGTTGCGATCGGGCTGTACCTGGGCTGGTTCGTCGCGGTCGGGCTGCAGGCCGCGCGCACGTTGAGCGGCTCAGTCCGGGATCAGCCGTCTCGCGAGACAGTTGCCTTAGTGACCGACGTGACGCGCTGGACGTTTCTGGGGCTGACGACGGGGTTGGGCCTGGCGTTCGCCGCGCTCCACAAGCGCCGCTTGCGATTTCTCCTCGCGTCGATCGCTGGCTTCGCGCTGGGAGGGGCGCTGGCTTCATGGCTTGTCGTGACCAGTCTCGATCGCGCCGCGCCGGCGGCGACGTTGGCATTGCCACTGGGCGGCGCGCTCGCCGGGCTGCTGCTGGGGCTTGGAGCGCGGCTGGATATTCGGTCGGCACTGATGCTCATCGTCGTGGCGCTGGCGATGATGATCGCCGGGCCGTTCATCGATCCGCGCAGCTCCGTTGTGCTGCCATCGCCGCTGCGCCTGACACCGGGCGACTGGCTCATCTTGCTCGCGCCCGGCGCGCTGATCGGCGCCATCCTCGCCGCGCTCGTCTCGAACGGCTCCGACACATCGCAAACCGCGTGATAGGCGCGCGGGTCTTCACGACCGTTTTTGAGATGATTTCTTAGTGGACGGGTGACTGGGGGTCGTCGGCTGCTGAGGGGTATCGATCCAGAGCGGCGCGACTGAACACGCGAGGGAGCACCCCGTGCACGCGCGCATCGTGCGCCCGGCGCAGATGCTCTTCTGCGCGCGCGAGTGCGGCCTCGGCGGAAGCGAGAAGGGTGTCGAGCCGGGCAGGCGCCCCTCCAGCCGGACGATACGACGCGCTCGAGATGAAGACGACGTCACGCATCTCTTTTCCTCCGAGTGGGGTAACTGCTCACGCAATCAAAAGAGGCGAAGCATCCCAGCGACAAGATCCCCACTCCCTTCGCAGGGCATACCTCGACTCCCGCTTTGACTGCGCTCAGGGTCCGCTCTGGGCGCTTGCTTCGAAAGATCGTGAGTAGTTATCGCGTACAGTAAACCTGTGCAGTATAACTCCAAATCACTCCAATTGATACGTGACTCAGGTCATAGCCCGGTATGAGTTGCGTTAGGGTTGCGTATGGATCGCGATAGAATGATCGCGCCACAATCTTTCGCACACCGGTCGAACGTGATTCGATGCACTGCTCACACGATACTGTCACTTGCCATAGACATTCGTAAGAGCTTGTTGGAACGCAGATGACCGAAGTCTCATAGTTAATTCTTACAGGTGATTGCACACATCTTTTGCCTGATGCTCGAGTCTCGGTCGTTTCTTGACTTTCTCCCTGAATGGGTGTAAAGTCGCGCCATCCTGACGAAAGGAGGCGCGCTCATGGTGAAGCACATTCGCACCGGCGATGCATATCGCACCGCATCTACCAGCGGTGTCGTTTCACCTTGTCGGAGTGCGCCTGATGACCGTTAGGTCTGTCGTATTGCCTGTACGGCCACGGGTAGGCACACCCGTGGCCGTTTTATTTTGGTCGACGTTCGACCGGACAAAAGGTCAGTAGACGACTCAGAACATCTGTGCTATTCTGAGATGGCCGAGTTACAAGAAGCCAAAGGGTTGAGAATGCCATGAACGAATCACTCGCTATCGAGACGGAGAAACTGGGACGCATCTACAAGATTCGCGGCGCGAAGAAGGGCGAAGCGCGCGAGCTCGTCGCGCTGCAAGACGTCGATCTCGAAGTCCGGCGCGGCGAGCTGTTCGGTCTGCTCGGCCCGAACGGCGCCGGCAAGACGACGCTGATTAAGATCCTCATCACGCTGCTCCTGCCCTCGTCCGGCCGCGCCCTGGTCGACGGGCTGGATGTCGTGACGCAGCACAGGCTCGTGCGCGAGCGGATCAACATGGTGTCGGGCGGCGAGTCGTCCGGCTACGGCCTGCTGACGGTGCGCGAGAACCTGTGGATGTTCGCGCAGTTCTACGGCATCGATCACGCGACCACCTACCGGCGCATCGACGAGATGCTCGAGGTCGTCGGCCTGAGCGATCGCAAGAACACGAAGATCAGCGACCTGTCGACCGGGCTGCGCCAGAAGATGAACATCGTGCGCGGCTTCATCACCGATCCGCAGATCCTCTTCCTCGACGAGCCGACGCTCGGGCTGGACGTCGCCGCCGCGCGCGACGCGCGCCAGTTCGTGCGCCGCTGGATAGGCCGGCGGGACAAGACGATCCTGCTCACGACCCACTACATGGTCGAGGCCGACGAGCTGTGCGATCGGGTGGCGATCATCGACCGCGGCCGGGTGCTGGCCTGCGACACGCCGGCGAGCCTCAAGCGCCGCCTGCAGCGCGACGCGCTCTTCCACATCGAGACGTCGTACCTTTCGACCGGCGGCGCAGACGGCTTTGAAGCGATACCCGGCGTGAGCAAGGTGACGCACCGGCATCGCGACGATCGGACTGCATTCGAGTTCCTGCTCCAGGGCGAGGACGTGCTCGCGCCCGTCGTCGCGCGCATGACCGAGCAGAACGCGAAGATCCTCTCGTTACAGAAGCGCGAGCCGACGCTGGAAGACGTGTTCATCGACCTGGTCGGGCGCGGCCTGACCGACGGGGAGAACGGCAATGGAAGCGGCAATCACTAACGCACCGACCCGGCCGCCGTTCAAGCGCCGCGCCAACTTGTTCTGGCGCACGGTCTTCGCGCGCTCGTACCCGCGCCTCATCGGCCTGCGGCGCGAGCCGTCGTGGATGTTCTTCGAGATCGCGCTGCCGTTCCTGATCGCCTGCTCGTACGTGTTCGTGTACAAGGCGATCGGTGCGCCGCAGGAATTCATCGGCTTCGTCGTGCTGGGCGGCGCGATGAGCGCGTTCTGGCTGAATATGCTGTGGATGATGGCCAGCCAGTTGTTCTGGGAAAAGCAGTCGGGCAACCTGCCGCTGTACATCGCCGCGCCGAACTCGATGACGGCGATCCTGCTCGGCATGGCGCTGGGCGGCTTGGCGGCGACCTGCGTGCGCGCCGCCGTCATCGTCGTCACCGGCTCAGTGCTGTTCGGCGTGACGTACTCGACGGTGAATCTCCTACCGGCGCTCGCCGTCTTCCTGCTGACGATGGTCGCGCTGTACGGGCTGGGCATGCTGTTCGCCTCGGTGTTCCTGCTGTTCGGGCGAGAGGCGTGGCACACGAGCAACCTGCTCCAAGAGCCGGTGTACCTGGTGTCGGGCTTCTACTTCCCGATCAAGAGCCTGCCGGTGTGGGTTGCCGCCGTCGCGTCGCTCGTCCCGGTCACGCTCGGGCTGGACGCCATGCGGCAACTGTTGTTCGCCGGCGGCGAAACGATCGGGTTCCTGCCGGTCTCGATCGAGATCGCCCTCCTGGCCATATTGAGCGTCGCGCTCCTGTTTGCGTCGAAGTGGGCGCTGGACTACCTGGAGATGCTCGCGCGCAGGGAAGGCAGGCTAACGGAGCGAAGGCGTTGAGTTAACCTACAGAAGTTCCCTCCAGTTCCTTCAGTTCCTTGAGTTCCAGGGAACTGAAGGAATTCGAGGAACTCAGGAGATAACATGAGAGAAGCCTTGCGCTCGTTCAAGATGGCGACGTGGCTCGGCTGGCAGATCGAGTCAAATTGGACCGATCCGTTCCTGTTCGGCATCTACTCGATCGCCAAGCCGGTGTCGGCGGCGCTGATCCTGGTGGTGATGTACAGCATCGTCGCGCAGGGCGGGCCGGGCCACCCGCTCTTTCCTTATATGTACGTGGGAAATGCTTTCTATATTTATGTCGGCTCGGCGCTGATCGGCATCTCGTGGGCGATCGTCGGCGACCGCGAAGAATACGGCACGCTCAAATACATCGCCGCCGCGCCGCTCGCCATGCTGTGGTATCTGCTCGGGCGCGGCATGGCGCGCACGATCATCGGCACGATTTCAGTGATCGTCACGCTCGCCATTGGCGTGCTCTTCTTGCAGGTGCGGATCGCTCTGCCGATCGTCGAGTGGCCGCTGTTCGGCGTGGCGATGGGGTTAGGCTTGAGCGGCCTGATGGCGATGGGCCTGCTGCTGGCGGGCGTGTCGTTCCTGATCGCGCGGCACGCCGGCTTCATCGGCGAAGCCGTCGCCGGCGCGCTGTACCTGTTCACCGGCGCGATCTTCCCGCTCGAAGTGCTTCCGGGCGTCCTGCAGCCGATCGGCTACGTCTTGCCGGTCACGTACTGGCTGGAGGCGGTTCGCCGCGCGCTGCTCGGCGCGCATGGCGGGCGGACGTTCGCCGCGTGGAGCGATGCGCAGGTCGTCGGCGCGCTGCTGGTGAGCACGCTCGTATGGTGTGTGGTTTCGGTGGCGTACTTTCGGTATGCGGAGAATCGCGCCAGGGCGCTAGGGCTGCTCGACTGGCAGACGCAGTACTAGCGCCAGTTTTATCGTCTTTCGGACAATGTCGATTTACCACGCGGTATTCACTATTATGATAGCTCTCCAGAAGCCTTCATTAAAGCGGGCTTGTAGACCGTTGTGGCCCGTTGTGACCCGTTGTGAACCATAGACTTTGGGTCTAACTGCACTCTGAGATAGTTTCCAAGCCGCCGACGGGTTGCGCTCAGAGCCACCGCAGGCGAGAAGCGATAGTCTCACCGCTACATCATTGGCCGGATGCGATAGAGGAACACGCTACTTCCCGGCGATACTACTCCGCCAACTTGAGCAACTGATTCGCGGCGCGGTAGTCGGTCGGCTTCAGCGACGGGTTGGGACGCACCGACCAGAAGAGGCCCCTTTTGACGGCGTATGCTCCGCCAGTGCTGCAACGTGACTCGCTGCCGCTGCAATAGTTGTATCCACCTTATATCCGCCACCATGCACTGACAGTACCGGGGCGGCAGCGTGATGCGCTAAGTTCAGGACATGCTGCGTCAGTGACCGGTACTCCTGATTCGTCCAATCCGTAATCCCCTCGCCACAGTCGTCCTT
>DASSFZ010000081.1:0-2042 GCA_035693785.1 Anaerolineae bacterium
ACAGCCGCACCGGCTCTCGAAACACGCCGAAGACCTGCTTCAACGTCTGGGTGATCTCGCCCAGCGTCGCGTACGCGCGCACCGCATCCATGATGGCAGGCATCACATTCTGACCGCTCGACGCAGCGTCACGGACTTTCGCCAGCGCAGCCGCCACCGCCTGCGCATCGCGGCTGGCGCGTACCTCGTTCGTCCGCCGGATCGATTTCTCCGCCTGTTCCGGATCGTATTCGTGCAACTGAACGTCGCGCTGCTCGCGCTCCAGCCGGTAGCGATTCACGCCGATCTTCGCGATCGTCCCGTTCTGAATACCTTGCTCGACCTTCAGCGCCCGATACGCCACCTCGCGCTGCACGGCGCCCTCGCTCACCGCGTGCACGATGCCGCCCATCTCGTCGTCGACGCGCTGCATCTCGGCGACGATGCGCCTCTCCATCTCGTTCGTCAGCCATTCGACGTAGTACGAGCCGGCCAATGGATCGACCGTGTCGCACAGGCCCATCTCTTCAGCCAGAATCTGCATCGTCCGCAGCGAAATCAGCGATGCCTTCTCGGTCGGAATCGTGTAGGCCTCGTCGTAGCAGCAGAGCGCCATCGTCTGTGCGCCGGACAGCGCCGAGATCAGCGCATAGTACGCCCCGCGCACGATGTTGTTCTCCGGCTCCTCGATCGTCAGGCCGCCGCCGCCGCCGCCCGCGATCATCTTCATCTGCATCGAGCCGGGCTTCTGCGCGCCGAACTCGTCTTTGAGCAGTTTCGCCCACAGCCGCCGCGCAGCGCGGAACTTCGCCACCTGCTCGAACAGGTTGCCGAAGATGTCGAAGTTGAACGAGATGCGCTCGGCGAAATCGTCGACGTGCAGGCCGCGCTTCAGCCCCTCGCGGATGTAGGCGCGAGCGATGCAGTAGGCGTAAGCGATCTCCTGCACCGGGTTCGCGCCCGATTCGCGAATGTGATAGCCGCACACACTGACCGGGTAATACTTCGGCGCGTGGCGAGCGCAGAACTCGATCGTGTCGCCGATCAGCCGGATCGCCGGCTCGACCGGGAAAATCCACGCCCCGCGCCCGATGTATTCCTTGAGGATGTCGTTCTGCGCAGTCCCGCGAACGTCGGTGAGCGGGAGGCCATGCCGCTCGGCGACGACGAAGTACATCGCCATGATCGGCGCGGCGACCGCGTTGATCGTGAGCGAGACACTGATCTTGTCGATGGGGATTCCGTCGAAAGCGACTTCCATGTCGGCCAGCGTATCGACCGCCATGCCGACGCGGCCCACTTCGCCTTCGGCCAGCGAATCGTCGGAATCCAAACCCATCTGCGTCGGCAGGTCGAAGGCGACGTTGAGTGCGTTCTGCCCGTTGGCAATCAGAAACCGGAAGCGCTCGTTCGTCTCAGCGGGCGTGCCGAAGCCCGCGTACTGGCGCATCGTCCACGGGCGAGAGCGGTACATCAGCGGATGAACACCGCGCGTGAACGGGAACTCGCCCGGCCGGCCAATGTCCTGCGCCGGATCGATGCCGTTTAGATCGTCCGGCCCATACACCGGCTTCACGGAGATGCCCGATTCCAGGATTAGTTCACGGCTCTTGTCAGGCATGGCTACCTCGAAGGCGGGAAACTTCCCAGCTCCGCAACGGCACGCTCCATCCTTCGACTGCGCTCAGGATGAAACCAGCTTGCTTCTCTCCATGTCACTGCGCCAGGGAGTCACGCGCGTGCCGTTGTTGAGGGTGTGTATTTCCTATCGTCTAATCCTTACGTCCGCAACAACGTAGAAACGGCAATGTCTTCGTCTATACTTTCCCAATGAATCCCGATACCTTTGGCGATGAGTCGCCAATTCTTGCGTTGTTTGGGCGTTGCATCACGCAAACGCGGGAACCATTCCAATGGCACCGATACTTCTCGCCCATCGGAAAGGCTTACAATCAGTGCGTCATCGGTAAAGCGGACATCCACGGCAAGGACAGCCGTCGGACTAATGGTGCTTAAGGTGTTCATACCATTTCTCCAAAAAGAGATCCACATGTTCTTCCACG
>DASSFZ010000082.1:0-11805 GCA_035693785.1 Anaerolineae bacterium
CGCGCAGCCGGCCCGAGTGCTCATCGTGGGCGGCAGCACCGCATTAAAACCGACTGAGGAAACTCCGGCAACCGACAGAGTTGAGATCTTCGAACTGAATGCTGAAGATCCTCGACAGAGCCGCTGGAGAGAAACCGCACCGTTGACTCATCGCCGTTTTGTGTCAGAAACGCTGCTGCTGCCCGACGGCACCATTCTGGTCATCGGCGGAGCGAAACAAGGCACCGGCGACCATAACCACGGCGCCGTGCTGGAACCCGAACTGTTCGATCCCGCAACCGAGACCTGGCAAACACTCGCCCGGGCAAGCATCCAACGACTGTACCACTCGACCGCAGCCCTGCTGCCCGACGGGCGTGTCGTCGCCGCGGGCAGCACGGGACACGAATGGCCGCCGGATGAACAGGAGCTGCGCCTCGAAGTTTTCAGCCCGCCGTATCTCGCGAACGGCCCCCGGCCCGTCGTCGACTGGGCTCCGCCGCAGGTGTCGTATGGGGCGAGTTTCAATATCGAGACCGGCGATGCGCGGTCCATCCAATCGGTCGCCTTCGTGCGACCGAGCACGACGACGCACAACAACAACATGGATCAGCGCTACGTCGGTCTGCAGATCGAGTGCAGAAACGCGGCTCAACTCACGGTGATGGCTCCGCCCGATGGGAGTGTGGCGCCACCTGGCTACTACATGCTCTTCATCGTCAACACAGACGGGGTGCCTTCCATCGCGAAGTTTGTCCGAGTGCAGTGATCGCCTGTATTCGTTCCGGCCGGGTGTGGCGATCGGATGGTTTGGCCCAACGGAAATAGATGTTGCGTTTTCTATCTTTGCGCAGGAGGTGTGCCGTGCAGCTCTACACGGAAATCGTGATAAGTGAAACAGAAGCCGTACCAGGTGAATGGCAAATCGCGGCCAGCCTGAACGTTGTCGGTGTCCACATGGCGCTGTTGAACACTGGGAAGGTGCTTTTATTCTCGGCCGATATGCATGACTATGCAGCCATCAACAGAGGGCAGTCTGCGCTGTACGATCCTGTAAACGGCGATGTCACGTACCCCGATCTGTCGCGCAACCTCTTCTGCAGCGGCCACTGCATCCTCCCGGATGGACGCCTGCTCGCAGCGGGTGGACAGTCGTGCGCACAGGTTCCCTGGCAAGTCATTATCTCGCTGCTTGGCTTTGGTCGAGGCGCTGACCACGATGTTCATACGTTCGATCCGGTCACGGAAACGTGGTCGCGACACGCGGATATGCCACGAGCGCGATGGTATCCTACGTGCGTCACGCTGCCCAACGGCAAGGCCCTGATCGTTTCCGGATACTGGCATCATTGTATTGCGCCCATGGCCGAACGATTGACAGGAAGCGATCGGTTCGCGATGAATGCTACATGCGAGATCTTTGATCCGGAGACCAGTACGTTGTCGGCTCCACAGCCTTTCCTGCAAGATATCGGCCTGTATCCGTTCATGCACGTCTTGCCCGGAGGGTTCCTGTTCGTTCACTCCGGGAACAAGACTCGATTGTTCGATCTCAACAGACAGGAATGGCTTCCCCAAGTGTTTACGATGAACAGCCCAGGCACGCGGACGTACCCCGGCCAGGGCAGCAGCGTGCTGCTGCCGATACGGCCCGACGATCCCTACGTGCGGGTCTTGATCGTGGGCGGCAGCACCGCACTCGAACCGGGTGAGGACACCCCGGCAATTGACCGAGTTGAGATCTTCGAACTGGATATTCAACATCCGCACGAGAGCCGTTGGCGAGAAACGGCGCCTCTCGCGAAGCCACGCATTCTGGTGGATGCGCCACTGCTGCCCGATGGGTCTGTTTTGGTCATCAACGGCGCCGAGCGAGGCGTTGCCGATCATAACCACGGCGAGGTCCGGGAAGCCGAGCGTTTTGACCCGGTAACGGAGACCTGGCAGAGACTGGCCCAAGCAGAGGTTGCACGACTTTACCACTCGACCGCAGTCCTGCTGCCCGATGGGCGTGTGCTCACCGCGGGCAGCACGGGACACGAGTGGCCGCCGGATAGAAACGAGTTACGCCTCGAAGTATTCAGCCCGCCCTATGTCGCGCGCGGCCCACGGCCGGTCATCGACTGGGCTCCCTCGCAAGTCACGTACGGAGAAAAGTTCGATGTCGAGACCCGCCATGGGCAGTCCATCACATCCGTGGCCCTCATCCGTCCGACCACGACGACGCACAACAACAACATGGATCAGCGCTACGTCGGGCTGAAGATCGATGAGAAATCCCCATGGCAGCTCACCGTCGCCGCTCCACCCGATCCGAGCATTGCGCCGCCCGGAGATTATATGCTGTTCATCGTCAACTCCGATGGCGTGCCCTCCACTGCCAGGTTCATTCGGGTGCATTGAGGCTCGCCAAGCCACGCGGCGAATCGGGCCTGACGTGCCCGGATGACCCTGCGCCGGCAACGACGTCGTCTTCATTCGTTGATTCGCTGATTTGCTCCCTATTCGTTGACTCTCTTTAACACCACAAACGTAATATCATCAAACGGCGGCTCGTCGCCGACGTGCGCGCGCAGCGCATCCTTGATTGCCTGCACGATGTCGTCGACCGAGCCGCTCATGTTGTCGATTACGCAGCGCTCCAGCCGTTCCAGGCCGAATTCTTCGCCGGCTTCATTCCGCGCCTCGGTCACGCCGTCGGTGTACAGCACGACGACATCCCCCTGCCCTACAGCCAGGCTCTGCTCTTCGAATGTGACGTCGGGCATCACGCCCAGCGCCATACCGTGCTCCGTGAGATATTCGGGAATCGGGCTTACCGCGCGCACGAGCAGGGTCGGATTGTGGCCGGCGTTCGCGAAGCGAACCATCTCCGAAGACGCATCGACAATGATATAGAAGATCGTGACGAACAGGTCAGAGCGCGCATCGGCGAGGATCAGGTCGTTCGTGCGCGTGAGAGCCTCCGCCGCGCCGCGCCCGCCGATCGCCGCCGCGCGCAGCAGAGTGCGCGACAAGGCCATAAACAGTGCCGCCGGCACGCCCTTGTCGGCCGTGTCGGCGATTGCGATGCCCAGGCGATCGGTCCCATCGCGCAGCGGGATGAAATCGTAGAAGTCGCCGCCGACCTGGCGCGCCGAGCGCCAGAACGCGGCGATCTGCCATCCGGGCAGCGAGGGGCACCGCTCCGGCAAAAAACTCTCTTGAATCTTGCGCGCGACGCGCAGCTCCTGCTCGAGGCGCTGGCGGGCGACGGCCTCGTCGGCGAGCTGCGCGTTCATCACCGCCATGGCCGTCTGGCTGGCGATGCCGGCCAGGATGTTGGTGTGGCGCGCGCTGGGAGCGCGCGCTTCCGTTCCGCCGCCGATGACCATCACGCCGACGACGTCGCCTTTGGCGACTAGCGGCCAGGCCAGCGGCGCGCTGAGCTGCAGTCGTTCGACGACCTCAAGCGGTATATCCGCCGGCGCTTCGCCGAGAGACCAGGCTGCTTGTGGCACGCGCAGATCGGCGAACAGCTTGAGGCGCTCCCTGGGAATGCCGTACACGTCACCCGCGACGAACGAAGCGCTCGCCGGGTCGTACAGGAGAATCAGGCACGTTTCCACGCCGACCAGCAGCGGCGTCAGGCGCACCACGGTCGTCAAAATGTCGCGCAGCTCCGTCTGCGAACCGACCGCCTCGGCGACTTGCAGCAGCGCCATGTTCACCCACGCCTCTTCGCGCTGTGAAGCGAGCAACTGCGACGACTCGATGGCGAGCGCCGCCTGGTTGGCGATGCCGGCGATCAGCGCCGCCTTGCGCTTCGCAAGCTGGCTGCCCTCCGGCGAGCCGACGAGCATCACGCCGGCGCGCTCGCCACGCGCATACAGCGGCAGCGCCAGCAGTGGCCCCGGCCCGAACGCCTCTCTCAGGCGGCCGGGCGCGTAGTCCAACTGAAGGGCTTCTCCCGTCGCCTCAGCCACGAATAGGTCGGGCCAGTCGTCGGCGCCGAGCGTGAGCGCATCAAAATCTGGCGCCCGCTCGTCCAGGCCGAAGGAGGCAGCCGCGCGAAATACTGACCCGGTTGCATCCCACAGCAGGATCCCGCAGCGATCCACGCCGGACAGCATGGGTGTGATGCGCACGACGGTCTCGAGGACTTCCTCGACGCTCGTCGCCTGCGTCGTCGCCTCGGCCACCTGCAGCAGCGCGGTGCTGACCCATGCCTGCTCGCGCTCGGCGGCGTATAGGCGCGCCTCGTGCGTGGCGATCGCCACCTGATCGGCGAGCGTGCGCAGGATGAAGAGGTCTTCCTGGGTGAATGCGTTCAGCTCGCTGCTTTCGACGTCGAGCGCGCCGAGAATGCGCTGGCCGAAGGTGAGCGGCACGGCCAGCTCCGATCGCGTCTCGGGAAGAAAGGCCAGCGCGACGTAGTGCGAATCCGCGAGAACGTCGTTCACGAGCAGCGGCTCCCCGGATTGCACGACCGCCCCGATGATCCCCTGCCCGGGCTTCAGGCGCCGCCCGCGCGCGTCTTTCGCCGTCGTGCCGGCGAGCACCAGCTCGTCGCTGTCTTCCTCGCGCAGGGCGACGGCGACGAAGTAGTAATTGAAGTGCGACTGGATCAATTCGACCACCCGGTCGAACAACACATCGATCTCGAGGATCGCAGCGACCTGGCGGCTGACCTCACCGATGAGCGCCAACTGCGTCGCCCGCCGGCGCTCGGCTTCCAGCAGCCGGGCGTTGGCGATGACCGGCGCAGCCTGGTTGGCGACGATGGACAGCAGGCGAACGTGATCGTCGTCGAACACGTTGGGGCGGTCGTTCTGGATGGAGAGCGCGCCCACCGCCTCCTCGCCGGCGATGATCGGCACGAACACCGCCGAGCGCGGCGGCTGGTTGCTCAGATAACGCGGGCGCGCCGGCAGCGCGTCGATCTCGCGCTCGAAGTCGTGAATGAGGAGGGGCTGCTTGGACTGCCTCAGCCAGCCGATCAGGCCGCCGTTCTGCGCCAGGTCGAACTTCGCGGGCGGGAGACGCTCGCCCTCCCGAATCCACAGGCGAATGGCATACTGGTCGTCCTCGAACAGCCCGATCTGAAACGAGCTGGTATCCACGATCTGCGAAGCCTTGCGGTGGATCAGCTCGCACAGCGCGTCCACGTCGAGGCGTGACTGCGCGATCGAGCGACCGAAGTCGACCAGCGCATCCAGCTCGGACGAGCGGCGCTCAAGCTCGCGGCGCGACAGCACGCGGCGTCGCACCAGAAAGGCCAGCGCGGCGAGCGCGGCAGCCGCGGCGAGGATCAAGAGGGGCGACCAATTGGACAGACCCGCATTGGGCATGTGCTTATTATACAGGAGTTATCCAGCTGCCGGGTGTCCGGTTCAGGGCGGCCCGCACGCCGAGGCGGTACTACCGATGGTTTGACTTGCCAAACCTGCGGTGGTACTATACAATCCGAATGGCGTGCACAGGATACGCGAGTCGAGCCTGGGCTTTATGGGGTTTCGACAGGTTGCATCATGCGAGGCTGCACGCAGACACATCCCAGCTCGTGGTGAAAACGTCGTGGCCGAGAAAATCTTGATCGTTGACGACGATCTGGAAAGCTTGAAGCTCATCGGCTTGATGCTTCAACGCCGGGGGTATCAGATCGCCGCCGCTCAGGGAGGCGCGCAGGCTCTCAGCAAGGCCGAATCCGAGCAGCCCGACCTGATTATTCTGGACATCATGATGCCGGACATGGACGGCTACGAGGTCACCCGGCGCATGCGCGCCAATAACAAGACGGCGGACATCCCTATCATCATGTTCACCGCCAAGACGCTGGTCGGAGACAAGGTCGCCGGGTTCCAGGCCGGCGCGGACGACTACCTGACCAAGCCGATTCATCCCGCCGAGCTGTCGTCGCGCGTAGAAGCGGTGCTGCTGCGCAGAGCGCGCACGCGGGCCGAGATGAGCGTCCGCCCGCACGCCCGCATCTTGGGATTCATCGGCGCGAAAGGCGGCGTCGGGACGACGACGCTGGCGATCAACGTCTCCGTCGCGCTCGCTCAGGGCGGCAAGGACGATGCGTCCCAACACGTTATCCTCAGCGACCTGCATTCGGCCGCCGGCGACGTGGGGCTGCAACTCGGCATCACCCGGGCAAGCGGCCTCCAGGCGCTCGTGTCGCGCCAGGCGGACGATGTCAGCGCCAAGCTCGTCGAGTCGGTGCTGACCGGGCACGTCTCCGGCATGCGGATGCTCCTGTCGCCTATCGAACAGCGCGCCGAGACAACGGACCTTCCGGCCCGACACGCGGACGCTATCATCCGCCAACTGGCAAGCCTCGCGGAAGTCGTCGTGCTCGACCTTGGCTCTCGCCTGGACGACGGCGCGCGAGCCGCGGTGAGACTGTGCTCGCGCCTGATCGTCGTGCTGGAGCCTCAGCGCCCCGCCGTTCTCCTGGCACAATCGATGCTCGCGCAGCTCGAAAAAGCCGGCATCGGCGCAGACAAGGTCATGCCCGTTGTGGTTCACCGCTCGCCCTCGGCGGCAACGCTGAGCAAGGCCGTGATCGAGGGCATCCTGAATCGTGACCTGGCAGTTGTGGTCACCCCGGTTCCCGAGGCCGCCTTCCAGGCATCGGAACAGGGCGCGCCTCTTATCATGGTTCAGCCCGGCAACATCGTATCCGATCAGTTCCGCGAGCTGGCGCGCATCTTGATGCTGGGACCGATCTGAGATCACCCGACGGCGACGATCGTGGCGCACGATGCAGACATTGTGATGCAACCGCTTGTCGAGCGCGCGGCGCGCATGCTGCGTGCGGCCCGGCATGCCGTTGCCCTCACCGGCGCGGGCGTGAGCACGCCGTCGGGCATACCTGACTTTCGCAGCGCGGACGTCGGTCTATGGGAGACGAGCGACCCCATGGAGGTCGCCTCCATTTACGCTTTCCGCGAGAATCCCGACCGCTTTTACCGCTGGCTGCGCCCGCTGGCCACGCTCATGCGCGACGCCCAGCCGAACGCCGCGCATTTCGCGCTCGCGCAGCTCGAGCACGCCGGCATCATTCGCACCGTGATCAGCCAGAATATCGACGGACTGCACCAAAAGGCCGGTTCGATGCACGTCGCCGAAGTGCACGGTCACGTACGCGAAGCCGTGTGCCTTGCGTGTTACCGTGTCACCCCATCTGAGTCGTACCTGGCGCGCTTCATCACCGATGGGGAGACGCCTCTCTGCCCGGCGTGCGGCGGCGTGCTGAAGCCGAACGCGACCCTGTTCGGCGAAGCGCTGCCGGCGCAGGCGCTGCTGAGTGCCATGGCCGCGGCGCGCCAGTGCGACGTTATGCTCGTCGCCGGCTCGTCGCTGGAGGTCGCCCCGGCGGCTGACTTGCCACACCTGGCGCTGGAACATCAAGCCAGATTGATGATCATCAACTTCGGCGAAACTTACCTGGATGACCGGGCCGACGTATTGATCCGAGGCGACGTCGCCGACGTGCTGCCGCGCATCGTCGAGGCGATCGACGCCCGCCGGAGCTGAGACCCGGCTGACGAGAGCCTATGCCACACACCACCGAGCTGGAAACCCGCCTGGCGCGCTTCCGCCGCGTGCTGGAGCTGAGCCGCATTCTCAACTCGACGCTGGACCTGGTCACGCTGCTCACGCTCATCATCGAAGCCGCGCGTGAAATCACTCGAACCGAGGCGTCCTCGATTATGTTGACCGACCCGAAAACGGGAGACCTGTACTTCGAGGCGGCGACCGGAACTAAGAGCGAGGAAGTCAAGCGCGTCGTCGTTCCGCCGAACAGTCTGGCCGGCTGGGTAGCCCGCGAAGGCAAACCGCAGATCATCGATGACGTGAGCAGCGATCCGCGCTGGTCGCCGCTCCCCGATCAGCAGTCGGGCTTCAAGACGCGGGCGCTGATCGCACTGCCGCTTCAGGTGAAAGGCCGCACCATCGGGGTGCTGGAATCGCTCAACCGCGTCGACAACACACCCTTCGACGACGAGGACATCGATGTGCTGTCCGCGCTGGCGGCCCACGCGGCGGTCGCGATCGAGAACGCCCGCTTATTCCAGCAAAGCGACTTGATTTCCGAGATGGTGCACGAGCTGCGCACGCCGCTCACCAGCATCGTCGCCTACGGCGAGCTGCTGATGCGGGACGACCTGAAGCGCGAGCAGCAGCGCTCGTTCGTGGAAACCATCCTGCAGGAATCGACGCGCTTGACGGCGATGATCAATGACTTCCTCGACCTGGCGCGCCTGCAGTCGGGCCGCGCGCGGCTCGCGCACGTGCCCGTGGACATAGCCGGCCTGCTGCGAGATTGCGTGTCGGTGATGAAGCCGCAGGCCGACAAGAAGAACATCCAGGTCGAAGTCGACGCGCCGGCCGGCCTCCCGCCTGTCGAGGGCGACGCGGGCCGGCTCAAGCAAGTCCTGATGAACCTGCTGAGCAACGCCATCAAGTACACCGCGCCCGGCGGCAGGGTCAACGCGCGCGCCGGGCAGCGGAACGACTCAGTGCAGGTCGCGATCGAAGACACGGGGCGCGGCATTCCCGAGCAAGACCTGCCGCACATCTTCGACAAGTTTTACCGCGTCGCCGACAGCGAAGGGTGGGCGACCGGTACCGGCCTGGGTCTGTCCATCACGAAGGAGATCGTCGAAGTGCACGGCGGCCAGATCGACGTAGTGAGCCAGGTCGGCGTCGGCACGACCGTCACGCTCGTCATTCCGAGGTCGTACCGCGCTTAGAAACTATCTCAACAGATGGTAGATACGACTCGCTTGCCCCCGTAGCGCCTGTCCTGAGCGTAGCCGAAGGAAAGTGGAGTGGGGTCAGTCGTTACATAAACTAAAGTCGCCACTACGAGCCGTTTATCGTGCACCGCTTGCCAGGCCTCGATGCGACTGGTATAATTTCGTGCGTCGCCACCCTAGCTCAATCGGCAGAGCAACCGCTTCGTAAGCGGTCGGTTATCGGTTCAAATCCGATGGGTGGCTTGCGAGCAGCCCCGTGTCCGGGGCTTTTTCGTGCGCGCACATGACCGACCTCCCGGCCAACGTCATCGTCCGGCGTAACGCCTGGCAGTCCGCGTGGCGCATCGCCACGGGGGACGTGTTCTTCGCTGCTGCCCTGCTGGGGCTGGCGTTTCTGCTCGGCTCAGCGGCGCTGATTGCGCAAGCGCCTCGCGGCGATCCGGCAGCGTACGCGCGCTGGCTGTCAGAAGCGCACATTCGCTTCGGCGCTGCGGCGGATGCGCTGACGACGCTGGGCCTGTTCGACCTCGTCCACTCGATATTCTTTCGCGGGCTGGCTGCGCTCCTCGGATTTGCGCTCATCGCCCGCCTGGCGGATCGCATCGCCGCAATGCGCGGCGCTTCTCGCCCCGTCCCGCCGCCAGACTCCCCGGCCCGGACATTCGACTCCGGAGAGCCGGCTGAAGAGATCACACGCCGTATGCGCCACTACCGCGTGTGCTCGACGGAATCCTACCTGCTGGCTCACCGGTTCCCGTTGGCATACATCGCGGCGATGGCCGCATACGCCGGATCTCTGATCATGTTGACCGGCATGGCGACGGCATCGCTCGGCGACTGGCGCATCGACGGTTTGAGCGTCACGCCCGGTGTCCCGGCCCGGATCGAGGACACGGCCCTGACGTTTCTCGCGGCCGAAATCGACTCCGGGGGGGAGGTGGCATTCCGCCTTCTGGAGGGCGAGAGCGAAGTCGCGCAGGGCATCGCCGCGCCGGGCAAGCCCGCGATCCAAAGCGCCGCCAGCATATACGTTCGAGACGTGCTTCCTGCACTGCGCGTGACGGGTGAGGACGGGGAGGGCCGCGCGCTCCAGCTCCAGACCAGCGTGCAGGGCGAGGCGTCGAGCGAGGTACTGCTCCTATTCGATGCGAACCAGCCGGATAAGTTCTTCGCCGCGCCGGCGGCGAAGCTCGCCGTGGGCGTTTCGCTGTTGGAAAGCGATCCGGCTCCCCGGTATCGCGTGTCCATTCTGAGCAGCTCGAGCGCAGAATCGATCGCCGACGAGACCATCGTCCCCGGCCAATCTATGGCCGCGAACGGCTACCGGCTGGCGTTCGCGAATGAGTCACACGCCGCCATCGACGTCGTGCGCGCCCCGTTTCAGTTCGTCGTCGCTATCGGATTCGTCGTCGCCGTCGCCGGGCTGGGATTCGCGGCTCTGTATCCCGCGCGTCGCATCTGGACCGTGCCTGGAGAGGGAGGCGCTCGCCTCGTCTCCGACGACGCCGAATTTGACTTGAGTACGCTGGCAGCCGGGAGAAGCGTGAGATGATGCTCGAGGCGATTGTGGGCATCGCCGCCGGGACACTCATCGCAGCCGCTCTGGCGGGGATCAGGCGCGTCCGCAACTGGTCCAAGGCTGGACGGATAGCGGCCCTCGTCAGCCTGCTGGCCGGCCTGCTCACCGCGCTCAGCCCCGTATGGCAGCCTGCTGCCGGCGCGCTGCCGCTGGCGGTGTACGCCTCGGTCTTCATCGCCGCCGGCGGTTTGATTCTGGCCATCCTCGAGAAAGCGCCTCCCTGGATGCTGCTCGCCACCAGCGCCCTGCTGATCTATGCTGCACGCCTGCCCGGAGAGGCGGCAGTGCCGATCTCGATTGCGGTGCTCGCAAATTTCGCAGCCGGCGTCGAGACCCTGCCCGGCCTCGATGCCGCTGCGCGCTCGTGGCGGGGAAGCGTCGATCGGACGCGCATCGCGCTGTGGCTTGGCATCTCGATCGCGCTGGCGGCGAGCGCGGCGGAGAGCCTGCTCGAGCGCGGCGCGTGGCTGGGCAGCGCGCCGCGCGACGCCTGGCTGATGGCGGCCTGGATCACGTCGAGCGGGAGCCTGCTCGTGGAGCACAGCCGCTGGCGCGCCGCACTGATGTTCGCGGCGGCGCTGTGCATCGGATTGAGTGCTTTGAGCCTTTGACCCACCACCCTCTAGCCATGCGAGGTGCGATGTGAGCCAAACTGACATGCCAGCTCCTCGAATTGTGATCGGAGTGTCCGGCGGAACCGGCTCGGGCAAGACGACGGTGGTGCGCGCCATCGTGGGGCGCATCGGCGCGGATCGACTGACGTTCATTCAGCAGGACTCGTACTACCGCGACTGGGACGACCTGCCGCCGGCGGCGCGGGAGCACCGCAACTTCGATCACCCGGATTCGCTGGAGACCGAGCTGCTCATCGAGCACTTGAAGCGACTGCGCGCGGGCCAGCCGATCGACATGCCGGTTTACGACTTCCGCAACCATTCGCGCACGAGCGAGACGCACCGCGTCGAGCCGAAGCCGGTGATTCTGCTGGAAGGCATCCTCATCTTCGTCGAGAAGCCCCTGCGCGATCTGATCGACGTCAAAATCTTCGTCGACACCGACGCCGATCTGCGCTTCATCCGGCGCCTGCAGCGCGACATGGCCGAGCGCGGGCGGTCGATGGACTCGGTCATTCACCAGTATCTCGACACCGTGCGCCCGATGCACCTGGAGTTCGTCGAGCCGAGCAAGCGCTACGCGGATCTGATCATCCCCGAGGGCGGCTTCAACACCGTCGCGCTCGACGTGGTCGCCGCGCGCATCGAGAGGATGCTGGGCCTGCCAGCGGCTGAGATCGGGCGATAAAGAAGCTTGGCGTTGTTCTAACTAATTCTTACCCCGACTACCCGAATTTCACGCCTGGAGGTGATAAACTACACTCAGGAAGAGCGATAATCTGGCATATAATGGCGTTGATATCTGAGTCATTCCTGGAGGCAGACTCCCATGCGACGTTCACTTTTCTCTTTGTCCTTGATCGCTTGTGCGCTGGTCGTCTGGGTT
>DASSFZ010000083.1:0-11241 GCA_035693785.1 Anaerolineae bacterium
TCAGGGGAATGCTGAAACTTGTCAGGCATATCCTATCCTTGGGGACAAAATATGCATAAGGCTATAAAAGTTATTAAATCTATGCGATTGTGCGATATACTACCATCGCAGGTGTTCTTCGTCAAGTGACATTCGTCTTAAAAATCATCATAGTATCGCTTATGGATAGGGCAGTGTACATTATGTAGAGATGAGTAGCGGCGGACTTGCATGCGGACACAAGAAGAATGCTCAGAAGCAAACAGCCCGCCTAGCTCAGGTGGGCTGTTCGCTTCTGGATGGTCGTTCCAGTCGGGGGCCGGGACCGGATAACCTACCTCCTACCACGACCGGAAGGTTTTTCGAGTAGGGCGGCTGACATGAGGTGGCCTTTGATTCTGATCCGATAGTTCGTGGTCATCGTCGCGCCTGCATGTGTGGTGATTGTGTGAGGCTCAAAACTCTTCCCGTCCGAAGCGCCACAGCGCGACGGCCGTGAACAGCACGCACCACAGCGCGGTGGCGAGGATCGGCGCCAGGGGCGGGGTCGCCTGACCGAGCGCCACCTGTGTGATCGGCGGAACAGGGCTAGCCGCCTGCCCGAGGAAGCCCCACGGCGTGATGTCGGCCAGCCACGGCGCAAGGCCGAGCAAGAGCTGGTAGCCGAACACGAAAGCCATCGGTATGCCGATGACCGCTCCGCGTGCTTCGAAGAGCGTGCCAAGCATGAGTGTGAGCGTGAGGTAGAACAGCACGTTCAGGAACGCCATGCCCAGCGCGGCGACGAAGCCGCCGGGGGCGATCGAGCCGCCGGCCGCCGAGAGCAGGATGAGGGCCAGCGTGCCCGGAATGAGCACGCCGGTGGCGAGCAGACCCAGCCCGTGCGCAATCAGCTTTGACAGGATGAAGGCCACGCGCGACACGGGTTTGGAGAGCACCCACGCCGCCGTGCCCGAGCGCGTCTCGTCGAGGATGGCCTCCTGGGCGATGATGATCACGCCGATGGCCAGCGCGACCAGGCTCAAGGTCATGAATACCAGCGCGCCTTCGGAAGGACGATCAGCCACCCCCTGCGCGGTCACTTCGGCATCCGGTACGGCGAACAGCAGCATGGCGAGGATGCCATTCAAGATGGCCACCCAGATGATCGTCTGAACCAGCCAGCGGCGCGTGCGCCACCACGCGCCAGTTTCTTTGCTCAACAGGTTGGCAAAGCCGCGTCGCCAGCCTGTCTCGTGGACGGGTTGCAGTGCGCTATGCGTGGACATGTTCGCTCCCTTCGACGATGTTGAGGAAGATCTCTTCCAGATCGTGCTTCTTGCGCCCGAATTCGGTCACGACGAGATTCTCGTCGGACAAGGCAAGCCGCAGCAGTTGGCTCTCGGCGATCTGCTCATCATTCACACTGACGGTCCACGTCGTCAGGCCATTGCTCGGCGCGACGCTGACCGACTTCACCCACGGTTGGCTTGCCACGTGGTCGCGCGCCCGCTCGCCATCTCCCTTGACGACGACGGTGTACACCGTGCCTTCGCTGCCAACCAGGAGTTGCTCGATGGGCGCCTGCGCCACCAGCCGGCCCTTGTTGAGAATGGCGACGGTGTCGCTCACGCGCTGCACGTCGGCGAGGATATGCGTCGAGTAGAAGATGGTGGTGTACTTGCGCAGGCGCTCCATCACTTCCAGCACGTCGCGCCGGCCCTGCGGATCGAGCGAGGCGGCCGGCTCGTCGAGGATCAACAGGTCGGGATAGTTGACCTGCGCCTGGGCGATGCCCAGCCGCTGGCGCTCGCCGCCGGAGAAGCCCTTGATGGGGCGGTCGGCTTTGTCGTCCAGCCCGACCAGTTTCAGCGTCTCCGCGACGCGCGCCTCGATGGCGGCCTTCGGCCCGCGGTAGAAGAAGCGCGCCGTGAAGCGCAGCGTTTCGCGCGCGGTCATGTGCTCGTAGAAGCGCGGGTCTTGCGCCAGGTAGCCGACGCGCTGGCGGATCGACCCGCTCTCGCGAGCGATGTCGTGGCCGAAGACCGTGCCGCCGCCGCTCGTGGGGCGCGCCAGTCCGAGCAGCAGCTTGATCGTCGTGGTCTTGCCCGCGCCGTTGGGGCCGAGGAAGCCGAAGATCGAGTTCTTGTGCACGCTCAGGTTGAGCGACGTGAGCGCGTTTACTCCGTTGAAGGTCTTGGTCAGTCCTTGTGTCTGGATGACCGAACTCTCTGATGCGTTCATGGTTTTCCTCTCCTTGGTAGACCTGACACACCGATTTCCCCGGGGACGTTTTTAGGCTCCGAAGTTGGCAAGTATCCCGCTATCGACCTGGGCGATTGCGCGTTCATTTTGCACCTTGACCGTGCCGGAATACTTGCCCATCCGTGTAATCCGTGGGAAATCCGTGTGACAGGTCTTTAGTTACTCGGCAGCGGCTGTCCGCTGCGCGCCGCTTCGATCACCTCGCGGATGGCAGCCACGACCTGGCGTGCCTTCTCCGGCTTGGCGAGGATGGAACTGTGATCGGCATCCTCAACGACGATCAAGCGGCTGTTGGTCGACAGCGCAAGATAAGGCTGGGAGTAGCCTTCGATGAATTGCGCCAGTTCTTCCGGCGATAGTCGATGATCGGCGACCTGGACGACGAGCCGCATGTCGCCTAAACTGTCCACCGGCAAGGCCGATTTGTCGATCGGCCGCGAGTCGATGGCTTCATCCGTCGCGGCCTGAACGTTTTGCTCGCCGGGCATGATGGCCGTGATTTCGGCTTGCTGCTGCAGCGGATAGTCCTGTGAAAACACAGCGACCATGTAGCGGTACAAGCCAATCTGCTCGAACGTTCTCAGCCAGTCCCATGTCCCTCGACGGGATTCGAGTGCTTGGGGCGTCTTGTTGAGAAGCGCCGAATCCATGATGTCCCATACTCCGCTCAAAACCCAGCGTTGGTGCTCAGTTTCGTCGGTGATGGGTTCCAGTGGCGTAACGTCCACCAGCACCAACCCCAGCACCTCGTCGGGATAGGAGGCGGTGTAGTTGATGATCAGACGCCCGCCGTACGAATTGCCCGCCAGGACGTAAGGCCCCGCGATATGGGCGTTGACCAACAGCGTGTGGAGTTCGCGCACAATCTGCGGAGCATCACGTGGCTGCAGGCCGGGCTGGCTCCAACCGTGACCGGCGCGATCGTAGGCACATACGCGATTCGTCGAGGCAAGCTCCTGCTGCACCCAGTGCCAGTGTGACGAAAAACCGAGCGAGCCTGCTTCGAGAATCACGGTTGGACTGCCTTCGCCAAGGCATTCGATGTGCAGGCTGTAGCCGCCGACATCGACCATTTGCGCTGGCGCTGGAAAACTGCGCGACTCGCCTGCGTGATAGACCACGGCCGTCATCAGCAGCACGCCGATGGCGAGTGGTATCGCCAACGACGCTTTTGCGGTCGCGCGTAAGACGCGCCGAGGGCGCGTGGCGGTTGGCGTGCTGGCCGGGGCGATCTGCACGCGCTGCCACACCCACGCGAACACGATGACGATCGATACGTAGAGCGGCGGGTGCTCCCAGAACGTTCCCGGCGCTAACTGAAAAACGGGCAGCAGGATCAGCGGCAGATACGTCGCCGCCATCAACACGGCCAGAACAAGACCCGCCAATATCGCAGGCAGCGACGTGAACAGCCGAGGCAGCGCCCAGCCGCGCCAGGCGACGCGCTCGGCGGTGGCGCACAGGAATGCCGTCCCCATCGTCACCACAAGCAGCCCCATCAACGGGTACTTCGGCGCGTAGCCTGCGCTGGTCGTACCTAAATACCCGACGATCGGCGCGACCAACAGTGGGACCAGGGCGATGATGGTCCACTCTACACCTTTGGGGAATTGGAGCACGCGCCATAGTGCGCCTTCTTTCGTCGTCGGGCTGACGAGCAGCGCGGCGATGGTTGGCGACAACAGAGCGATCAGCCCGAGCGGGAGATAGGGCAGCACGGCCGTGAGCAGCGCCGCAGGCCATGCAATGGCAATCGTGAGCGCGACGAAGAACAGCAGTGGATGGCGGCTTAGAACAGATGTTGCTTTGCCGGTCGCGCTCGATGTGATGGTTGTCATATGCCCTCCTTGCGATCAGATTTGCACTCGAGCCACTTGTCAGCCTGCAAGCAGTTGGACTTGTTGTTGCCGATTCGATCACGGCGCGGATCGGCCCGCTGATCAGGCCGTTGGGTCAGATGGTTTGATCGGCGCTTCTGGCGGCGCCCCAACGGCGAGCGTCGTCGTAAGCGGCACTGGCGCGCGTTGCTTCGGCGCTGTGCTCATACCCCATGCGATCAGGCCCAGCGCGCTCGCGGTTGACACTGCGCCAGCGATCAGGAATCCGCCGGCGGCGGCCGTGAGTGCCCGGCTCGCAATCTCGGCAATGGCCTGGCGCAGCGCCGCGCTGTATGGCACGCCCTCGATCATGTAGCGAGATTGATCGAGTCCCAGGCGGATGCTGCTGGCGGTGAGCGGGGTGTTGATGGCGATGCCCATGACGAGCACCAGCGCTGCCGGGGCCAGCAGTGTCCAGCCCAGCCACAGCAAACGCTCGCGCAGATTCGCTTCGCCGATGAAAGCGGCGGCCAGCCATACGGCACCCGCCAGCACAATCAACGAGCCGATCGCCACGCTCAGGTCGAGGTTCCCCAGAAAGATCAGATTGAACGGGCGCCAATCGGCGCGCAGGTCCAACGGTTCCCGGCTGAGGCTGATCTGATCGGGAACCTGGTTGATGAAATCGGGCAGGGCAAGGGTAATTTGCCGTGTCGCCTCCTCAACTGAAACGCTCGAAGCTCGGCAGCGAATCAAGGTGCTGCCCGCGGCCAGCGGCTCTTGCCCCGTCGCGCACGCCGGCAGCTGCTCGGCCAGCACGCGCGCAAAACGCGCGCCACCTTCACCTTGCAATTCGGCTTTGACTGGCGCGATATCCATGTAGAGATCGAGCGCGGCGCGTTTACCTTCGAGACTATCGAAGGCCTGATTGACGATGCGCACCGATTGCTCGCGCAGATATTGCGGCGTCATCACTTCGCGCAAGGCCTTATCCAGCGCGGCCGGCGGCAGATCCCTGTTAATCTCGCGCGGGAACCACCGATTGTTAATGTAGAGCGGCAGGTCTTGCGACAACAGCGCTTCGTACAGGCGCGGGTCGTCAAGCAGATTGACGTAGAAGTCTCGATCGAGCACCCATGAGTTGATCGAGATCGCGATCAGGGTCGTGAAGATCAAAGGGAACACCAGGAAGATCACGACCAACAGGGCAATCACTCTGCGTAACGAAATCGACATGACAGCCTCCTTGGATGGGACGGCAACTCCGCAGCCCGCCGTCCCCGGCGGGTAAAACCCCGCTTTGGCATGGTGGGATTGTATTGATTTGCCCTGCGTCTGTATTCGACTAAACGGACCTTCTACGTGTACACCGAAAGTCGGATGAGCGACCGGGCATTCGGATGCATTGGCCCGAGAATGCTCATCGTCAGTCTTTTATCCTTTATCTTCGTCCGGGTCCTTGCCTACGACTAACGATGTAGTGATCAGGCGACACGTGGACGATGCTGCCATCGGCTGCGTCTGATAATGCCTGATGGGCACAGCCGGGGTTGCCGGCTGCAGATCGAGCGGCCACTGTGGGCGCCTAGGAGGTAAGACTCATGAGGATCAGCGCGACGATCGCGATCATCAAGACCAGCACGGGGAAGGCCAGAGCAATGTCGACCAGGCGCATGAGTACGGCTGAACCCACTGAACCCCCTTTGCTCGAACTTCGGCCACACTCTCTGCGTGAAAGGGTCTAACCACAGTACTGTTTAGATAAGGCAGGCGGGCATCCCCATGCCCGCCACTAATTGGTAGGCTGAAATCCGCCAGATTGGTACTTTTCCTGGGTGGCTCTCCACATAATAATGTAAGTGAAAGCCCCGCCACCGCATCAGGAAGGGAAAGACGATGTCAGACAACAAGGTTACCAGAGATAATGAATCACGATCATTCTTGGAAACATCCCTGACTGTACTCGCTATCGTGGCGGCTTTGGCTATCGCGTTCGGTGGCTGTGCTCCAGTTGCAGCGACTCCACCGCCAACCCAGGGTATGGTCTTTGTCCCCGCAGGTGAATTCATCATGGGCAGCGAAGTCGGGCTCACGGATGAACAACCTGCGCACACGGTGTTCCTTGATGCTTTTTGGATTGACGAAGCCGAAGTGACCAACGCCCTGTACAAGCTGTGCGTTCAATCCGGCGCATGTGGGAAACCGATCGTGACGAGCTATTTTGACGATCCCGCCTATTCGAATCATCCGGTGATATCTGTATCGTGGGAGGATGCCAGAGCCTATTGTGCGTGGGCAGGCCGCCGCCTGCCCACCGAGGCCGAATGGGAGAAAGCGGCCAGTTGGGACCCTGTGACAAATGAAAAACGTGTTTATCCATGGGGCAATGATTTTGACTGTGAAAAGGGCAATTTCGAAAGGTCGAGTTGTGATGGATATGAGAAGACTTCGCCGGTGGGGAGTTTTCCACCCGGGGCAAGTGCCTACGGCGCACTCGATATGGCAGGCAATGCATGGGAATGGGTCAACGATGCGTTCCTCGAAACCGATCCATTCGGCGCGAGGGAAAACTACTACGCCGTTTCGCCTTCGTCCAACCCGCAGGGGGTTGATCCTTCGATCACTATGTATCGTGTGATGAGAGGCGGTGCATGGAAGATGAACTTTGGTAATGGCCGTGCTGCCTATCGCCTGTGGTTCGGGCTGAGCGAGGCCTACGACTTCGCCGGCTTCCGCTGCGCCAGCTCTGAATAGGCATTAACCGTCCAGAAAGGACGCCGCTTCCCGGATGCCAATCGGAGCAGCCATGAAAACTCTCCTCATCCCCCTCGATCCGAGCACCGCCAGGCCGCTCTATCTGCAGGTCGCGGACTATATTACAAACCTGGCCAGGCACGGGAATCTGAAAGCTGGGAGCCAGCTACCCCCCACCCGCGTCCTTGCCGAACAACTGCTGGTGCACCGCTCTACGGTGATCAACGCCTACGAAGAACTCAAAGCTCGCGGGGTTATCGAGGCGCGGCAGGGCAGCGGCAGCTTCATTGCAACGGGGCTTGACGAAAGAACCACCGCCATACGGCCCGCGCCGCCATCGCTGCCGACCCAGCCCGATGAGTTGATTGCAGAATTGAGAAGGCTCAACTGGGCTGAGGGTGTCATATCCCTTGGTTATGGTCCCCCGGCTGACGAGCTGATGCCGGTTGAAGACTTTGACCGCGCCCGGCGGCGTGTGTTGCGCCGGGACGGACCGAAGACCGCTAACTACGAATTGCCGCAGGGCTATCATCCGTTGCGGCAGGCGATTGCCGTGCACCTGGCCGGGCATGGCGTTCAGGTCGATCCGGAAGACGTGATTATTACCGCCGGGGCATTGGAGGGGGTCTCGCTTGTGGCGCGCGCTCTGGCAGCTCCGGGAGATTCCCTGCTCATCGAACTGCCCGAATACTTCGGGTATTGGACCAACCTCGTCTACCAGGGTCTAAACCTGACCGGCTTTGAGCTGCTCGAATCGGGGCCGGATTGGAACTCTTTCGGCCATCTGCTTGAGGAAATTCCTGTGCGGCCGCGCTTCGTGTTCGTAACCCCCGATCACCAGAACCCGATGGGCATCCGCTGGGGGATGCCACAGCGATATCAATTTCTGAAAACCATCAACGAGCACGATTTGCCCATTGTTGAAGATGGCACCTACCGCGACCTGACCTACGACGGTCCGCCTCATCCGCCCCTGCGCGCCCTGGATACGGAGGTGATCTACGTGGGCACTTTCTCGCACTCGCTGATGCCCGGATTGCGCCTCGGCTTTGTGGTGTGCGGCGGCCGGCTGCGTGACCATGTTGTGCGGCTCAAAGCAGCCTCCAGCGGGCCGTGCGAAACGCTCAACCAGCGCGCTCTGGCGGATTTTATAACCTCGGGCGAATACGGCCGGCACCTGGAGCGCATCATTCCGGTCTATCGCTCGCGCCGGGATAGCCTACTGGAGGCCCTGCAAGGGTACTTCCCTCCCGAGGTTCGCTGGAGTTGTCCAGCGGGCGGTTTTTTCATCTGGATCTGGCTTCCTGGAAAACTTTCCCCGCAAGTTCTCTTTTCCCGCGCCCTGAAGAGCGGCATCTCCATCGCACCCGCTGCCGCGTTCTATCCAGGCCAGGCGGCCCAGAATGCCTTCCGGCTGGCATTCTCCCGTTATCCCGAAGAGGTGCTGGCACGTGCAGCGATGACCCTGGGTCGATTGCTGGAAGCCATGCTGAAGGATTACAGTCGAGGAGAACAAAATGGCCAATCTGCAAAACGAACGATTGGGTAAAGCCGAACTGCTGGCGCGCATCCACCACTCGCGCCTGGCCCTGGAGGAAAGGTTAGGTTCCCTGAACGAAGCCCAACTGACCATCCCTGGCACTAATGGCTGGTCGATCAGAGACCACGTGGCGCACCTGGCGACCTGGGAGTTTGGGGTAGCCGAACTCCTGCGCGACCGCCCCCGCTTTGCAGCCATGCAGGTTGAAGAGGCCGTCTCTCAGGGCAAGAGCGAAGAGGAAGTCAACGAACTGATTTACCAGCGCCATGCCGGTCGACCGCCTGCGGAGGTCATGGAGGAGTTCCAGGAAGCGCACCGTCAACTGCTTGAGGCCCTCGAGGCGCTGGGCGACGAAGATCTCTACAAACCTTATGCGTCTTTCGTGCCCGGAGGCGGCGACCACCGCCTGGATCCCGTCATTAAATGGATTGTCGCGAACACCTACGAGCACTTTGACGAACACCACGGCTACATCCGCGCGCTGCTCCAGGGGACACCAACAAGTAAGCAGTAGGCTTCTGGCGTGGGCATGATCGAAGCACACGACCCCCCATTGCGCATCCGATACGCAACGGTTTCGGATAACATTCAACTTGCAGAAGTAGGAGCTGAAACCTTCTATGACAGTTTCGCGGCGGAAAATACCCCAGAGAATATGGCTGCCTATTTGGCCGAGGCCTTTGGCCCAGAGAAACAGGCCCGTGAACTGGCTGATTCCGCTTCCAGATTTTTAATTGTCGAAAGGGACGGCCTGACGGTCGGTTATGCTCGCTTGAAATTTGGTGAAGCCCCACCCGCCATTATGGGTCGACGGCCAATGGAGATTGTGCGTTTCTACGCTCGTAAAGCGTGGATTGGCAAAGGCGTTGGTGCGCGGCTGATGCGGGCATGTTTGCGTGAAGCTGAACGGGCAGGTCGCGACGTCGTTTGGCTGGGTGTCTGGGAGCGGAACTCCCGCGCTATCGCTTTTTATCGCAAATGGGGTTTTGTCCAAGCGGGTACACAGATGTTTCGGCTTGGAGATGATCCACAACGCGATCTGCTCATGGCAAGGCCGGTCAGCTCGCGTCAGGTCTGAACGATCGAAGACGCGGCTGATGGCGTGCAGGCCGCGAAAGCAGCCGGGATGCGTTGTATCGCGGTCGCGCAGGCTTTCCCTGCCGAATGATTGTGTGAGGCGGACGTAGTCCGAGGAAAAACATCGGACATACTCCTGTCAGATCTAGCCCCGGACTTGGCTAGAAATCGAGTGCCTGAAAGGAAGATTTGTATGCAAACAGTTCGCTCGCGCTTCGCAACCCTGACAGCCGATCTCCCACCCACTTACTGGTTTTTGTGGCTTGGAATTCTGATCAATCGCCTGGGCAGCTTCGTCATCCCCTTTCTCACACTCTACCTCACCAGTCAACGTGGCGTTTCAGTCAGTCAGGCCGCACTGACCGTCTCGCTATTTGGAGCAGGTTCATTTGCGGCGCAGTTGGTAGGCGGTGAACTGGCAGACCGACTTGGCCGCCGCCCTGTGCTATTAATGAGCTTATTCATCGCGCCCGTTGCAATGATCGCTTTGGGGCTTTCCAACTCCCTGCCACTGATTGCCTTCTTCACTCTTATTCTGGGATTTTTCACTGATTTGTTCCGACCAGCCCTAGGTGCGGCAGTTGCGGATTTGGTTCCATCCTCCGCGCGGACTCGCGCCTTCGGCTATCAAAACTGGGCAGTCAACCTAGGCTTTTCGCTCGCCCCCATTTTGGCTGGATTCATGGCGCGCTACAATTACTTTCTGCTTTTCATCGGCGACGCTCTGACTACGTTCATCTTTGGATTGATCGTGCTGGCCCGCATCCCGGAGACGCGGCCTGCCGAGGCCAGTCACGCCGCGCACACCTCAATCAACGAGAGAATTCACCAGGTCAGGCGCGAGCCGCTTCTGCTGGCTTTCAGCGCGCTGGCTTTGTTCATTGGCGCTATCTACATGCAAGGCTACGTCACTCTGCCACTGGATATGCAGGCGCATGGGCTCACATCCGCGGATTTTGGAATGGCTATCGCCGTCAATGGGTTCTTGATCGTGGCACTCAGCATCCAGGTGAGTAATGCGGCGTCGAACTGGCCGCGCTTCCGCGCGATGGCCGCCGCGGCTCTTTTCCTCGGAACTGGCTTTGGCTTGAACGTCTTCGCCGGCAACCTGTTGCCGGTTTACTTTCTAACCGTCGCCGTCTGGACACTCGGCGAGATCACCGCATCGGCAGTTGCCCCGGCCCTTATTGCCGATCTTTCACCAATCAAATTGCGCGGTTTATATCAGGGCATCTTCGGTTCCGCCTGGGGACTTTCATTCTTTATCGGCCCCGTGCTCGGCGGCTGGGTCTATGAGCGCGTCGGATCAGCCGCCTTGTGGCTTGGCTGTTTTCTTCTTGGATGTGTACTGGCGCTTTGCTATCTATGGATGGGAAACCTTGCCAGGCATCGCGCTGAGAATCCACAACCGTTTCAAACCTGACCTGGAAAAGGAGCTGCGATGCGTCTTGAAGCCCGGCGGATTGCTCGCGATAGCGACGGCGCTCCGCTTCGCTACGCGCCGCGCCTGATGCGCGTCGTTAGACGGAACAATGACCGGGAATTGTGACGATGAGACATGTCAACTACAATGAAATCGCCGAAGAGTTGGTCATCACACACGCCCGATTGGCGGACATTAATGAGGCCGCGTCAATTGCATCCGTTCTGTATCAGGCGTTCCTGGAGTATGAATCCTTCTACACGCCTGAGGCTTTTTCAGCCACGACGCCCACGACAGAGAAGATACATGATCGTTGGAATGAAGGGCCCTTCTGGGTGGCAGTACGTGGTGAAAGCATCGTAGGCACCGTCTCTGCTGTCCTAAGGGCAGAGCTTTATACATTCGCA
>DASSFZ010000084.1:0-2344 GCA_035693785.1 Anaerolineae bacterium
GGCCGGCTGACGCTGTCGTGCAATGAGCGCGCGCTGCTGCTGTCGGTGAGTGCTGCGACCATCGATCGGATGCTGGTCGACGTTAAGGTCGCGGCAGCGGGCGGCCGGCGGCGGCGCGTTGGCTTTTACTCGGCGATCCGGCGCGAGGTGCCGATCCGCACCTTCAACGACTGGTCCGATCCGCCGCCCGGCTTCTGCGAGATCGACATGGTCGCGCACGGTGGCACGAGCGTGGCGGGCTCATTCATCCAGACGCTGACCCTGACGGACATTGCGACGGGCTGGACCGAGTGTCTGCCGCTGGTGGCGCGCGACGGCAGTCTGGTTGTCGAAGCGATGACACGGGCGCAGAGCCTGTTCCCGTGGCTCATGCGCGGTGCCGACTTCGACAACGACAGCGCCTTCATGAATGATGTCGTGGTGCCTTGGTGCCGTGCGCAGAAGATCGAGGTGACGCGCTCGCGCGCCTACAAGAAGAACGACCAGGCGTTCGTCGAGCAGAAGAACGGCGCCGTCGTGCGCCGGCTCGTCGGCTACGGCCGCTTCGACGGCGTCGAGACGGCCCGCGTGATGGCACGCCTGTACGCAGCGGCGCGGCTGCACGTGAACTTTTTCCAGCCCTCATTCAAGCTCAAGGAGAAGCGGCGGGAGGGCGCGAAGGTGATCAAGCGTTATCATGCTCCGGCGACGCCCTATGAGCGGGCGCTGACCCATCCCAAGCTGTCGAGGGCCATCAAGCGGCGGCTGTGCGAGACCTATCGCAGTCTCGATCCGGTGGCGCTGCTCGCCGAAATCCGTCGATGCCAGGACGAGCTCGGCGAACGCATCGTCAGGCGGAGGCTTGCTGCGGCAGCTGACGCCGGCCCGGCAGACCCGCTCACCTTCGCACGTGCGCTCGGAACGAACGCAAGCACTGGCGAGGTTCGCGCGACCCACCGGCGTGTGAAGCGCAAGTACAAGACGCGCATGCGCATGCCCTCGAAGCTCGATCCGCATCTGGCCACCATCGAGGGCTGGCTCGCGGCCGAGCCGCAGATCACCGCGCTCGCGATCGTGCGCCGGCTCGCTGCGATCGATCCGGAAACCTTCGGCGAAAAGCAGCATTCGATCGTGCAACGACTGCTCAAGGCACTGAGGCGCAAGGCGGCGGAGAGAGTGATCGCCGAGACCACAGCTGAAGGAGGCGAGGCAAAAATACCCAACGCGGGTGTTGGCGGCCCTGCAGTCGGGCTACGCCCTCCGTCGAGTAGGCGCGATGGATTGCTCCACCGCGCCTCTCACAGAACCGGACTTGCGGGCCCGCATCCGGCTCTTTGGGTCGATCGATGACAGCGCCAGCGAGAGCTGGTGCGATGCCTGTGGGGTGTTGAGCTCCTCCCAGCGCGTCTTGAGCGAGACCAGTCGTCCGATGAACCAGGACGGCGGGTAGGCTCGCGTCAAGGCCGGCCGGTTTGAGCGGTTCCAAGCCCCTCGTCCGCAGTACGCGGCGCCGGCGGCGGCCAATCGGCTCACCCCGAGCGCCAGGAGGTGCCGCAGAAGAAAGCGCGGACGCTTCTTCTGGCGCACGATGATCGCCCTGATCCGGCGGCGGATGTGAGCGTCGACAACGCCCAAACCCTTGATGGCGTCGGCCGAGCACAGCCGGTAATGCGCCATCCATCCAGTCAGGTAGCGGCTCAAGCCGTCCATGCAGGCGGTGATGGATCGCCCCCAGTTCGAGGGCGTCATCTGCCTGATGGTGGCCGCCAATCGTCGCTCCGTCTTCGCCGACAGCAGGACGCCGATCTCGCCGTCCTGGCGCAGCAGAAAGCGGAACCCCAGGAAGTGCACCTGGCTCGGGTGGCGTACGGCACTCTTCTCCGCGTTGACCTGCAGCCGCATGCGGCGCTCCAGGAACTTGGTGATCGAGGCCATGACGCGCCCACCGGCCCGCACACTGCCGACGAACACGTTACAGTCGTCGGCATAGCGCACGAACCGATGGCCCCGCCGCGCCAGCTCCCAATCCAGCTCGTCGAGGACGATATTGGACAGAAGCGGCGACAGCGGGCCGCCTTGCGGGGTTCCTTCCCGGACGATGATCCTCGTGCCGTCCGGCATCACGACCGCCGCCTTCAGCATCAGGCGCACCAGAGCGACCACCCGGCGATCGGCCACCCGCTGACCGATACGGTCGAGCAGGCGCTGGTGATGGACTCGATCGAAGAACTGAGCCAGATCGAAATCCACGACCGTCCGGTAGCCGGCTTTAAGGTGCTCCTTTGCCTCGGCGATGGCCGTCGTCGCACCGCGCCTCGGCCGGAACCCGTGACTGCTGTGATGGAAGGTCGGCTCGAACACCGGC
>DASSFZ010000085.1:0-20544 GCA_035693785.1 Anaerolineae bacterium
AAGTCGTCCTGCCCTTGACGCTCATGAGCCTCGGACTCTACAACGAACCCTCGGGATCGTTCTTGCCTTCGATCTACTATTGACGCTTTGATCCGCTGATGTTCCGCACTGTGCCTGAACGCGACCGTGCCGGGTCATAGAGATACTGTTGGCGAACTAACGCCTAACGCTGAGGGTGCTATGCTCAACGCATACCGTCCGGCGGGTTCCAACGTCACGGCTGGTCTGGCGTGTCTGTCTGAGCGGTCGTGGGCTGGTTTTTTCAGCCTCGCCTCGACGCTGTATCCTCGGTCAGCCGGTATCGAGGCTCCCGGCGGCCAAGCCCAGCCCGCGGCGACGCCGCTGGGGACGACGTCCCGCCAGCCAAGCGGCGGCCTGCTTGAGATTGAACGCCACACCCGTGAACAGGGCTTGCAGATGACCTTTCGCCGTGCCGAGGTAGCGCATCGCGCGCGCACCCTGTTGACGCACCAGCACCGACAAAGTGCCTTCCACCCCCGCGCGGCGTTTGTATTCCTGCTGGAAGGCTGGGGTGCGTTGCCGCTGGCGCTGAGCGTGCAGCTCCGGCCAGGTGCTCGATCGTTGGACCTTGCGGCCGTCGCGCTTCAAGTCGCCGACCACGCAACGGGGGCGCAAGGGGCAGGCGGCACACACCTCGCGCGCGAACACCGCTTGGACCACCACCTCACCGTCTGCCGCACCGGGTTGTTCATGCCAGCGGCTCGACACCTGTCCGCCGGGACAGGTGACTTGCCGCTTGTCCCAATCGAAAAGGAATTGGTCATTGGTCAGACCCTCCGGCAGGTGCGCCTGTGGCGAGGCATCGAGGGGGGCGGGCGAAAACAGATCGATGCCCGCCTGCGCACTGGTTTGGGCATTCGCCCCGGAGAAGTAAGCCGTGTCGGTCAGGTGCGTCCCGGGCGCGACCCCGCGCTCCACCAGACGGGCTTGAATCTCCGGCAGCGCCGTGGCATCGGCTTGGGTATGGGGCGTCAGCGCGATGTCTGTGATCAAATGCGGGACGCCGTCCTCATCGGTATCGGTCACCTGCAAGCGATAGCCGACCGTGCCCCGGCCGCGCTTGGCCGACCAACGCGCCTCGGGGTCGTGCGGGGTGTGAATCTCCGTGTGGCCGTCGTAGCGCCCCCCGGGCCGCCAGACCACGCCGCTCTCGTCGCGCACAAACTTCTGCGCCCAGACCCGCCGCAAGATGTGCACCGCCTCCAGGTCGCGCAGCCCAGCCGGGGTCTCCCGCGCGTCCAGCCGATCCAACAACCAGAACCCATCCCGCCCGACGCTGTGCTCCAGTTCGCACCGCTGGGCGTCCGACATCTGGTATTCAATGGCGCGCGACCCATACTGCTGCTCCCACGAAAAGGGCAGGTGAGCACACGCCCACTCCCGCTCGGCGGCCACGATGGCGCGCACCGCCAGACGCAAGGTCTCCAGCACCAACTCCAAGCGGCTCAAGTCCCGCACTTTGGTCAGCACGCTCAACGAGTCCGTGCGTTGCCGCCCCCGCGTCTTAATCAACCCGGCCTGCTGCAACCGCGCCACCATGTGATCAAACAGCCGTCGCTCGGCCGCGTGCGCCAGCAGCCGATCCCGAAACTCACTCAGCACGCTAAAGTTGAAGCCCGTATCGTTCAGCGGCAGGTGCAAGGCATACTTCCAGTCGATGCGCAGGCGTACGGCCTCGGCGGCGGCACGGTCGGGCAAGTGCTCCAGGTATTGAAACGCCGTCACCAGCATCAAGTCCACTGGCGATTCGGCGGGCTGCCCTTCCGCCGGATACATGTCGGCCCAGTCCGCTTCGTTCAACTGCGGGTAGAGGTCATCCCCGACATAGCGATATGGGCTGCCGGTCGGCAGCAACAGCTGGCCCAGCTTAGCCACGTCGTCCGGCAGCGGGCGCGGCGGGCGGATTTTCAAGGACATCGCTCCTTCCTCCAGCACAGGCTGGCGGATATTCTATTCTCAATTCGCCAACAGTATCTCACAGACCCAGCCGCACCGAAGGTCGAGGGTCGCAGACCCTCGACGAGCTTTATAGTACACACTGGATCATTATACGGTCTGAACCGTTTGATCTCTCGCTGGCCGACCCGCACGCCCGGCGGTGAAACGGGACAGCCTGACCAAGACGCCCGGCGACGAAAGCCGGGCGTTTTGCTTTTGGGGCTGCATGGGTGTAGACTTTATGCCAAACTGCCGTGGGCGGCGGCTGTCACGTGTTCCGTCCGGGCGGTCAGCCGCACCGGGGTGGGGTTCAATAGTAGCCACTTTCAAGCTAGATATAAGCTATTATCCAATCGTCGGATAATTGCCCCTATGGGGACAATATACGACATGTTCGTTGGATAATCCCGAGTGAGGCGCCTGCGTATCCTTCAGGAATATCGGCTTGGTAACGACAATCACCGAGGATTTGTTAACAGCTCACGACGAAGTCGTCGCGCTCATTCAAGAAATCTCAGACGCAGCGCTTGACTGGCAACCCAGCAGCGAGAGGTAGGCTTTTTCGGTGGAGTAGGCCAGATGTTTGGCCTGGAGGAGGTCACGCGCTCGTTGCCGCACGACGTTGAGTTTCATGCCTGACACCCTGATGGAATTTGTGCTAAAGTGGTTTCAGCCTACTTAGTGTGCGCGATAAAATAATTGTAGCATACTAAGTGTGCATAATCAAGAGTTAGCCCGCCCAGGTCGCGCCAATGATTGCGTTTACCATCCTGCCAATCATGTTCCCACAATCCGGTGCGACAGAGGTGGATGCAGAGCACGAGGCGATGAAGGAGGTGTGTCAGTAAATCGAATGACCAATCTCTTGCGCGCAGTGTGAATCGTATCCCATACAAACAAAGGAGAATAACCCATGTCAACTGAACAGAATAAAGCGTTAGTCCGTCAAATGGTGGAGGAAGTCTTCAATCGGGGAAACGTGAGTCTGGCCGACGAGTTCTTGGCGCCCGACTTCGTTGAACGTGAAGAACTCCCACCCGGAATACCGCGTGATCGTGAGGGCGTCAAACAGTTGACCACCATGTTGCGCAGCGCCTTCCCAGACTTCAAAGCCACGATAGACGATATTGTCGCCGAAGGCGATAAGGTGGTAATTCGTCAGACCTGGAGCGGCACCCATAAGGGCGAGTTTATGGGCGTTCCGCCGACCGGCAAGAGCGTATCCTTTGGAGTGATCGACATCATCCGCATTGCTGGGGGCAAGTTTGTGGAACATTGGGGCCAGATGGATAGCATGGGTCTGATGCAGCAACTTGGCGCAGTCCCCACGCCCGGACAAGGCGGAAGTTAGACACTCGGCCGGAGTTGCAAGCGGAGCGCGTCACTTTTTCAACATGGGTGTTACCAGAGGTGCAGACATACGAAGCCAAGCGAGGGGCTTTGCTGTCGTAGAGTACGGGCTAACACCGGGTTGCAGGTGACGTTGCTCCGCTACGCTCCGCAACGCGCCTGAACCCGGCCGTTCGGCAGACTTAGAGACGTCGGCGGCGGGAGCGGGATCGCGGCAGGAGGGCCGGATGAGCAGCGTAACGGAAGCAGACCTGCGCGCACAGGAATCGAGGCTGCTCACGGCGATGCTCCAAAACGATGCGACCGTCCTCTCTTCGCTATTCGATCGGGAGTACGTGTTTACGAGCGCGGGCGGCGCTGTCTGGGACCGCGACAAGGCTCTGCAGGACTTTGCGGATCCGACCTACTCGGTGGGCAAGCTCGATGTCGAACTCGAGCGTGTCATTCCGCTGACCGATGCAGGGGTTGTGGTGGGGCGGTCACGTGTAGCTGGCAGGGCGCGCGGAGTCTCAGTCTCGGGGGTGTACAGGTTCACGCGGGTGTGGCGACGAAACGGTGACCGTTGGACGATCCTCGCAACGCACACGTCGGTGGCTGAGCCGCCAGCGGACGAAGTAGGCGGGTCTCGAAGCTGCCGAACAAGGGGATGAAGCTGACGAAGCTTTCGGCGGCACCGCTGCACGGTAGGCGAGGATGGTTCGTACTAAGGTGCCGCCTCATGCCCGCGCCGCCGCGGTCGGACGCGGGCACCGCTTCGCAGCTTATCCCCGGTGTTGGGCGGCGGGGTACACTTCCAACATAGAAAGAACAAGAGGATAAGCGGATGTCAATTTGGAAATCGCTTTTCGGCCCGGAGACTGGCCTATTCTGATGGCCTATATCAAGCGAGATAGGGTTGAGGTATCGGTGGAAATCGAACGCAATGTTACGAGTATCATGCTCCGAAATGTAAGCCTCAGTCTTGTCTTCCTTGCTATGCTTCAAATCGCCGAATTTGTTCAAAGCGGTTTCCTTTTCCAACATATAGCGCTGTGTGTGGTGTGCATAATCTTGTCGGTAATGGCTGGTAGAATAAGCGTCACGTTTCAAACATGGTTCTACTCAGGCGTATTTGAAGCCATTGCGGCTCGTAGCCTGCAAGTATCAGACTTGATGACTGTCAAGCGTGCCAGTGCGCCGGTTAAAGAAGGAGTAGAGGAATTGATTGCGCCGCCCAACCCGCGCATGCAGCCTGTTACTGTACAATGTTGAAGGAAGATGGCAGAATCAGGCCAGCGCAGACGAGCCCATCATCGCGCTGGCTTCGCCTGTCGGTCTTCCGCCTGGGTGATGACCTGCTTGTAGCTGCGCCCGGAGCGCTCCCGTCGGGTCTGTGCTTACCCGCACCCCAACTCCTCCTCGAATGGAAAGTCGCACACGCGCATGACGAGCAGCGTCATGTCGTCCATCTGTGGCGCGGTCGATTGGAAGGCGGACACTTCGTCGAAGAGCATCGCGCACAGGCGCTCGACCGGCAGGCCGGCGTTTTCCCAGGCGCGACTGACCCACTGCGCTACGCCGAACTCGACGCCGTACGGATCGAGCGCGTCCGTCATTCCATCGGTGAAGAGGACGAGGGTGTCGCCCGGCGAGAGGAATACCTCGACCTCGGCCAAATCCAGCTCCTCCGGATCGATCATGCCGAGCAGCATCCCCGGCGCGCCCAGCCGCACGGCGTGGCCATCGGTTCGCAGCCACACGGGCTGATCGTGCCCGGCGCGGCAATAAGCCAGGCGACGTGCGGCCACGTCGTAGATGCCATAAAAGGCAGTGAGGAACATGTCGGCGCGGCTGGCCTGGCGCAGGATGCGATTGACGTTGCTCAATACCTCGCGCGGCGAATCGGTGCGCCGGGCTTCCGAGAGAATCAAGGACCGGACCATGCCCATGTAAAACGCAGCCGGCAAGCCCTTATCCGACACGTCGGCGATCAACAGGCCCAACTGCCCCTGGCCCAAATCGATCACGTCGTAGAGATCGCCGCCCACCTCACGCGCGGGCCGGTAGGCCGCGGCGAACTGCACGCCGTCGATCGCGGGGAACCGGTCGGGCAGGAGACGAAGCTGAAGGTCGCGAGCCAGCTCAAGCTCGCGGTCGAGTCGCTCCTTCGTGATCAGCTCGGCCCTGGCCTCCTCGAGCTGCGCGATCTTATCGCGCAGCGCTTCGAACAGGCGCACGCGCTGAATCGACACGGCCGCGTGGCTGCCGAGCGTTTGGAGCAGTGCGACGCTGCCCGGCGCAAAGCGCGTCTTATACAGGCTGTTGACGATGAGCAGGCCGACCAGGGTGTCTTCGGCCACGAGGGGCACGCGCAGGCCGGCCTGCAGGGCGCGCACTTGCTCGGGCGGCAAGTCGATAGCCGGCGGCGCGCCGACCACCGAGCCGGGACCGTCGCGCTCCACCATCGACGCCGGCAGTCGCGCCGTCCGCCCTACGGCCGAGGCGTCCCATCCCTCGACGGCCTGCACGCGGCCATCGTCCGGCGGCTCGACGAGATACAGCACCGCCCTGTCGGCGCCGCATAGCTCGCGCGCGTAGTGGACGACGCGCCGGGCGACATCGTCCAGCTCGGTCGACGCGCTGAGCGCGTGGCTCACGTCTTGCAGCGCGATCAGCGCCTCGGTGCGCTGAGCCAACACCTTATTCGCCGCCTCGACCTCGGCCAGCTTGCGCTCGAGCGCGCGCTTCGTCTCGTCGAGCGTGTCTTCTCGCACACTGAGCATCTGCTGCACGTGGCGCAGCGTCGAGGGGCCTGCGCGCGCGGCATCTTCCAGGGACACGTAACCCCGCTCGGCCAGGCGCGCCAGGTATCCTTCGAGAGGGAGCAGGCTGGGCGTCGACACCAGCTCGGAAAAGCTGGTCACGCCGCCGTGCACACGAAAGATGTCGAACGCCGTCAGCTCGCCGAAGTAGCCTGTGCCGCCGCAGTTTTCGCAACCCGAAGCCGCGTAGTACGTCACGTCGCGATCGATGCCGTGACGCTCGGCCATCACGTCGAGCAGCGGCGCGCCTGGCCGATGGGGCATCTTGCAGGCCGTGCACAGCGCCGGGACGCGTTGGACGGCAACCACCCAGGACACGACCGACGTCTGGCTGGGGCTGCAGCCCAGGCCGACGATCTCTTGCAGCACCTCGCCGCCGACGAGCGCCGTATCGATCTGCGTCAGGACGCGCCGCCCGATCGCCGCTGCGTGGAACACCGCCTGCGCCGTGACGGTATTCAATCGATCGACGACGAGCAGATCGGGGTTGCGCATCACCGCGCGCTGCAGGCCGGTGGTGAAGCCGTCCACCTGATCGATAGGCGCCGGCACGAACTCGACCTGTTTGCGCTGGTGATTGGCGACGCGCACTGCACCTCGATCGGGGGCGACGACCACGGCCTGCACAGGCCGGTCGCTGGCAGGGCGATCGAGGATCTGCCGGAGGAGAATGGCCGCGATGGTCGAACGGCCGGACTGCGCCATCGACGATTCGACGGCATCCGCCGAACCGACTTGCGCCAAGCGCGAGCCGCGCCCGGCGACGACGGTGATGCCGCGCGAATCCGCCACCACCTGCGCCAGCAGCACGTCCACTTCGGGGAGGTGAAAGAAATCCTTAAGCTCCAACATGGCAGGCGACTCGATTATACCCACGTGGCCCAAAGCGTGCCAATAGGACAACCGGCTCGCTTTACGCCTTCCCGCGCCGATCTTCCTTGACGCCCCCTACCCTCGATGGTATTATCGCGCTCGTCTTCTGCGAGCCGGTATGAAACAAGCCTCCGAGAGCCTCCACGCAACCGTCCACGGCCGCGTGCAGGGCGTGAACTTTCGTTACTACACGCAGCTCAAAGCGCAAGCGCTGAACCTGACCGGATGGGTCAGGAACCGGCCGGACGGCACCGTCGAAGTCGTGGCCGAAGGTGCGCGTTGGGCGCTCGACCAGTTGCTCGACTTTCTGTACCACGGCCCCAGCCACGCGCATGTCGATCGCGTCGACGTCGAGTGGCTGAAGGCGACCGGTCAATTCACCCACTTCCAGGTCACCGGCTAAATGAACCACAACCCCGAGCGACTGGCCTGGACCATAATGCTGCTGTCCTTTGGCATGTGCGTGGCCCTCGCCATCAGTGTGCCGTTGGGAATTCGATCGTTCCTGACGGACAGCACCGACCCTGCCCCGCTAGTGCTGGACGTGCAGCAAGGGGCCGTTTTGCTCAAGCGGCCGGCCTTCGGCGACTTTATCCTGGTCCCCAGCCAGACTACGGACGTGCCTGATGGCTCCATCATTCGCGCCGATCAAGCCACCCAGGCCATTCTGACCATGCGCGATCCCGATCTGGTGACGAATCGTGTCGTCGTCCAGCTATACGCCAACACCGAGGTCACCTTGGAGCGGGCGAATTCGCCACGCTTCGGCGTCAGTCCCAACCCCCATCGGCTCGACCTGTTCGTGACCAGCGGGCGGGTTCGCATCAACGTGCTAAACGGCACGAATCGGGGAGTGACGGCGACGGCGCGTTCACCGCAAGGTGAAGTGACCTTCACCACGGGTACCTACGCGTTGGAAGTCACCAACGAGGAACTTCAAATCACGGCGCGCGAAGGCCAGGCGACGGTCAGCGCGCAGGACTCGTCCGTCACGATCGAACCTTCGCAGCGCGCCGTCGTGCGCCTGGGACAACCGCCGGTAGGCGGCCTGGCCGACGAACGGCCACTGATCGTCAACGGCAGTTTTGCTGCGCCCCTTGAGTCGGCGTGGCAGATCGAGCATGTCCCGCTTGGCTCGCCCGAACCTACCGGCAGCGTCATCACCACGACCATCGTCGGCCGGCACGCGGCCGTGTTTGAACGCACCGGTCCAAGCCACGCCGAGACGCGCCTGGCACAGGACCTTAATCGCGACGTGACCGACGCCGCTTCGCTCACCCTGCATTTCGCCGTCCTGGTCAATTCTCAGGATGTGCCAGTGTGCGGCTCGGTGGGCACCGAATGCCCGATGATGGTGAAAATCGACTATCGAGATACCTCCGGCGCGAATCGCGAGTGGCTGCGCGGGTTCTACGCCGTAAATGACCCGAACAATATCAACAAACCCTTCTGCGGTAGCTGTACGCGACCCTTTGAGCACCAGCGCGTCCTCAGCAATATTTGGGTCTCCTACGATTCGGGCAATCTGATCGACGTGCTCACCACACCCGACGGCTTCAAACCGACCCGCATCACGCGCATCACCTTCTACGCCTCCGGCCACTCGTACCGATCGGCGATCACCGACGTAGAACTGCTGATGCAGGATTGACGGGCAGGGGCACGCTGTGCGCCTGCACCTACGGCCCATCGCCGAAGAATGGCGCTGTTCATCATTCGAATGCCAGGCCCCGCTCCTTCAAGCTCACGAAACGCTGATGGCCGATGATCAGGTGATCGAGCACCTCGATGTCCAGCAGCTTTCCGGCATTGATGATCTCGCGCGTCAAGGTCACGTCCTCGGGCGAGGGCGACGGGTCGCCGGATGGATGATTGTGCGCGACGATGAGGGCCGCGGCGTTTTGCCGGATTGCGTCGCGGAACACTTCGGAGACGCGCACCCACGTCGTATTCAGGCTGCCGACGTACACCGTCGGCGTCGCCAGCACGCGGTTGCGCGTGTCGAGCAGCATCACGCGCAAGTGCTCCTGCTCAAGGAGCGCCATTTCGGATAGAAGGATATTCGCGGCATCGGCAGGCGTGCGGATCTGGGGACGCTCTTCGGGCGTGGACGCGAGCAGGCGGCGACCCAGCTCGAAGGCCGCCTTCATCTGCACGACCTTGGCCTGGCCCAATCCCTTCTCCTGCGAAAGCTCGGCGACCGGTCTGCGGGCGAGGCCCGCCAGACCATGCTTGTTCAGGAGGCGCTGCGCCAGGTTGATCGCGTTCTCGCCGCCGGTGCCTACGCGCAAGATGATCGCCAACAGCTCGGCATTGGATAGCGCGCTCGCGCCGGCATGCGCCAGCCGTTCGCGCGGGCGATCGCCGCTAGGCATGTCTTTGATCGTCGAACCGTACTCGACCTCTTCCATCATGCCGTGCCCTCCTTCCGCGCGGACTATACTTCACCTCGCCCCGGCGTGTCAAGCAGGCGCCTTCCTTTGGTGGTATAATCTCGCCTGTTTGCGCTCCAGTCTCAGGGAGAGACCACCGACATGGACTTTCAGAGCATCGTCCTGGCATTCCTGGCGTTCAGCGGCGCGTTCCTGGCAGCGCTGTGGCTGGCGCTGATCATCTGGACTTTTCGAGACATGCGCTCGCGCTCGCGCGACATCTTCGCGCAGATCCTCGCCGCGCTGCTGGTCGCCGTGCTCACTCTGCCGGGGCTGCTGATTTACCTGATTCTGCGCCCGAAGGAGACGCTGGCCGAAGCCTACGAGCGCTCGCTCGAAGAAGAGGCGCTCCTGCAAAGCATCGAGGACGTCGAGCACTGCCCGGGGTGCGGCAGTCGCGTCCATTCCGATTACCTGGTGTGCCCTTCCTGCAACACCAAGCTGAAGAAGGCTTGCCGCTCGTGCGGTCGGGCCATCAATCTGCGCTGGAACGTGTGCCCGTACTGCGCCACGCCTCAGATCAGCAGCGTAGCGCCCGTCCAGGCAACAACAGCCGAAACGGCGGAGACGACACAGCGCATGGCCGTGCGCCGCGAAGAGAGCAGCGAAGTGGCATAGAATCCTCCCGCGGGCTGGAGCCTGCGGGAGGTTTTCATATCACGTGAACCTTCAGCATATTCGTCCGGTATCTCTCGCCGGCCGGAATGCCCGCCGTAATGACGATGGTGTCTCCCCTCCCGGCCAATCCTGACTCCTCGGCGAGTTGCGCGGCGTACGCGAGCATGTCATCCGTGGTCTCGTAATACGGCACCAGCACGGGCCTCACTCCCCAGGCCAGCGCCAGTTGGCGCTGCACCTCCTGGCGAGGCGTGATTGCCAGGACCGGCGTCCTCGGGCGGTAGCTCGCCACCCACCGCGCCGTGCTGCCCGTATAGGTGGACGTGACGATGGCTTTCGCGCCCAGCTCGTAGGCAATCTCGACGGTGGCCCGGCTAATCGCCGCAGCCGGCGATGGGTCACGCTCCAGCCGGGCGCGCCGGATCGTCTCTTCGTAGGGCAGGTGCGCTTCGGCCGCTTCGGCAATGCGCGCCATCGTCTGAACCGTCTCCAGGGGATACTCGCCGGTCGCGGTTTCGGCCGACAGCATGACCGCACTTGTGCCGTCGAGAATCGCGTTTGCCACGTCGCTGGCTTCGGCGCGCGTCGGGCGCGGGCGGTCGACCATCGAATTGAGCATTTGAGTGGCCGTGATGACCGGAACCCCTGCCAGGTTGCAGCGCGCAATCAGATCCTTCTGAACGAACGGCACGCGCTCGGCCGGAATCTCGATGCCCAGGTCGCCCCGGGCGATCATGACCGCGTCGCTGCCCGCGAGGATGTCATCGAATGCAGCGATCGCCTCCGGCTTCTCGATCTTGGCGACGATCGGTATTCGCGCATCCAGATTCGCCAGCCAATCACGCAACTGGCGCACATCGCGATCGCTGCGCACAAAGGACAACGCCAGGAAATCCAGGCCCTGCTCCACGGCAAAGCGTGTATCATCACGATCTTTGTCCGTCAAGGCCGATAGCGACAGGTCGGCGCCGGGCGCGGCGACTCCCTTATACGAGCCGAGCGGCCCGCCGGTGACAACGCGGCAGCGCATGTCAGTGCCCGTGGTTTCGAGCACGACGAACTCCAACTGCCCGTCGTCGAGCAGCAGGCGCTGGCCGGGGCGAGCTTCGCGGATCAGCTCGGCATGCGGCAAGTGCACCTCACCCCGATCGCCCGGCACGTCGCGCGTCGTCAAGGCGATTTCGTCGCCGATACGGGTCATGACGTAATCACCACGAATCGCGCCGACACGTAGCTTCGGCCCCTGCAGATCCCCCAGGATGGCGACGACTGCGTTTTCTGCCAGGGCAGCCTGCCGGATCGCGGCAATGCGCGCCATGTGCGCGGTGTGATCGCCGTGCGAGAAGTTGATGCGCGCCACGCTCATGCCGGCGCGGATCATCACCCGCAGCATCTCGACCTGGCTGGACGTCGGGCCGATGGTGCACACAATCTTCGTTCTAGCCAACTTGTCCACTCACAAGCAGGGTGGCCTCCTTCGCTCCCCGGACCATGTCGAAGTGAGGGCCGCACCTTGATGCCGGTTGCATACTCGTGGTACGAGCCGGTCAATCCTCGACGACGTAGGCCGCGCCGAGCGCGCCCGGTCCGGCATGCGCCGCGACCGCAGGCGGCATCTCGATCACCATACACTCGCCGAGACCATATTTGCCGCGGAATTCATGAGCCAGTGCCTCAGCCTCCCCGTGCAGCCCCGTGTGCGTCACGGCCAGTTGGAACTTGCTCTTCCCGTGCAAGGCTTCGTCGACAATGCCGCGCAGCCGCGCAAGGGCCTTGTTTCTTGTGCGGATGCGTTCGAGCACTTCGATGTGGCCGGTGCCATTTCGGATCGAGAAGACAGGCTTCAACTGCAACATGGTACCAATAATGCCTTGAATCCGCGTGGCCCGCCCGCCCTTCACCAGATACTCCACTGTGTCGAGGACGAAATCGAGCGTCGTACTCGGGATCAGCGCGTCGAGGCGCGACGCGATCTCGGGCGCCGACTTTCCATCCCGCGTCATGTGCGCGGCTTCCAGAACGAGCAGCGCCTCGGCCGCCGCGACGGTCTTCGAATCCACCAGCGTGATCCTGTCGCTGCCAAGCTCCTTCTTAGCGGTCTCCGCCGAGTTGTACGTTCCGCTCAAGTAGCTGGACACTGTGATGCACAGAATCTCGTGCCCCGCGTCCAGGAGCGGCTTGAAGATGCGGAGGAAGTCGCCCACGGATGGCTGCGACGTGGTCGGAAACGCTTTCGACGCCTTGAGTCGCTGGAGGAAGACATCGTTCGTGATGTCGACCCCGTCTCGCAGCGTCTCCGAGCCGAACATGACGATCTGAGGGACCAAGTCTACGCCGTGCTGCGCGGCGACTCCTTTCGTCAGGCCCGTCGTCGTATCCGAGATGATTTTTAGCATAATTCCCCCCCATGTGCGATCGGTTTACTAGCGGTACAGCATACAACACCGGACGCCGCAAAAAGCCACGCCCGGCCCGATCAGCACGTTTTCCTGGCACTGGCTCACGTCTCGCCCCCGGCGCCGGATGGGCGGCGGCCTGAGAGCGCGTCTAGAACCGTTCGTACCGCATCAAGATGGGGGTCGATGACAAGCGCGGAGGGCGCTGCCTTGACGGCCGCCGGCACATCTTTGAGGCCACTACCCGTCAGAAGGACGACCACCCGCTCATCCGGCCCAATCTGACCGGCCTGGACCGCCGATGCCAGCCCGGCGTACGCCGCTGCCGCCGCCGGTTCGGCGAACACGGCGGCCTCCTGCGCCAGCTCGCGCATGGCGGCCAGGATGTCCTCGTCGCTCACCGTGACGAACGCCCCACCCGTCTGCCGAACGGCCCTGATCGCGCGCCGGCCATCTCGCGGCAGATCGACGCTGATGCTGTCGGCAATCGTGTGCGCCGATACGGCCGATACGTCGTCCGCGCCGGCCGACCAGGCCCTGTAGCACGCCGCCGCGCCCTCAGCCTGCACGCCCATCAGCTTCGGCATCCGGTCGATCCAACGCAGCTCGGCGAGATCGACCAGCCCTCTGTGGAGGCCCGAAATGATATTGCCGTCCCCCACCGACACGAAAATCCGGTCGGGCGCATCCCAAATTTGGAAGTTGGAGGCTGGAGGTTGGAGTTTGGAAAGCGTGAGCTGCTCGCATATCTCGAGCGCCGCCGTCTTCTTGCCCTCGACCGTGAAGGGGTTGTAGGCGGTGTTGCGGCAATACCAGCCGAACGCCTTCGAGGCCTCCAGACACAGCTCGAACGCCACATCGTAGTTGCCCCGCACCAGGAACACCGTCGCGCCGTAGATCAGCAGTTGCGCGACTTTGGCCTGCGGCGCGGATTGCGGCACGAAGATCACCGTCGGCATCTTCACGCTGGCGGCCATGCCCGCCAGGGCCGCGCCGGCGTTGCCGCTCGACGCCGTCGTCACGATGTGTCGCCGCTCCTGCGCGGCCCGCACCACGACGAGCGCGCTGGCGCGATCCTTGAACGAAGCAGTCGGGTTGCGGCCGTCGTCTTTGAGCCAGACTTCGTGCAGGCCGAGTTTCGCCTCGAGGCGCGGCGCGCGGTACAGCGGCGTCCATCCGACCTGAAGCGGCAGGCCTTCGGATTCCAGGTCTATCGGCAGCAGCGGATTGTAGCGAAACATGTTGAGACTGGCCGAAGTCTGCATGTTTGCAAGTTGGCCGGGCGAGGCTTGCCGGGCGATCGCCCTGTAATCGTAAACAGTGTCGAGCACGCCTGCGTCGCCGTGCTTCGGGCAGACGTACTCGACCTCACCCGGATCATACTCTGTGCCGCAGATCGTGCACCTGAATCCCTTGACGTTGTTCATTTCGGCTCCATTCGAATATCGGCCACCAATCCGAAGTGGTCGGACGGATACAGCCGCTCGTCGTCCGGCGAAGGCCGGTTGAAGGCCACTTCGCACCGCTCCACTCTCACGGCGCCATCGACAAAGATGTAGTCGAGCGTGCCTCGCCACGAGTCGTTCGTGCCCTTCAACAGCAATCCCGATAGCCGTTCGAGCATGCGCCAGAGCGCCGCATCCATCCTTCGTCCACGAGCGAGCGGCGTCGGGCAGGTGTACTCCGGTTCCTGCCCATGCGCAAGCGCGTGAGCCGATGCAAAGCGCGCCTTCATCGCAGCTATGCTCTTGAAGTGCGGTTCGGCGTTGAAGTCACCGCACACGACCGCCGGTGTGTGATTCGGAATCCAATCGAGGATGCGGCGTGCCTGCTCGAGACGCGGCGCATCATCAAGCGGATTCCAGTACAGATGCGTATTCACCAATACGAAGGGCGCGCCGTTGTGCCGGACTGCCACCCGCTGCGCCACGCGATCTTGTGCAACGAGCGGGAGCGCCCGGTGTTCTTCGACCGGCAAGCGGCTGAGGATGCCAAGCGCTTCGCGCTGCCCTTTCGCGCCGGTCTTGGGGCACAGATGAACGGAATAGCCACCGAGCTGATCGGCAATCCACTGCGCGTTGTCCGCCGGCAGCGCGACCTCTTGCAGCGCGATCAGGTCAGGCTGGATCGCTCGAAACTCCTCTACGATCAACGGCGCGCGCTCACGCCACCGGCACAGGTCGACGAGGATATTCAGCGTCGCCACTCGAAGTGCGCCATTGTGCCTCGTGCGCCTTTCATCCTTCATCCCTTAACCTTCAGGTCCGCCGCTCCGAACGCGCGCGGCAATAGCTCGTGCAGCGTCGTCTCATGGACGACCATGCCTGCGCCATCCACGAGGAACACCTTCAGATCGAGTCCGAACTCCGACAGCATCTGGCGGCACGCGCCGCACGGCGAGCCGCCGTTGTGCGTGGCGACGGCGATTGCTTCGAATCGCCGCTCGCCTTCCGACACCGCCTTGACCAACGCGGTGCGCTCGGCGCAGATACCTACCGGATAGACCGCGTTCTCCACGTTTGCGCCGTCGTAGATCTTGCCCGAGACGGCCAACAGCGCCGCGCCGACGCGGTAATTGGAGTAAGGCGCATACGCCTGCGCCCGCGCAGCCATCGCTCGCGCGATCAGCACTGACTGAATATCATCAGGCATCTGTCGATCTCCTTCTCCTCCTCGGATCACTTTGAGCGAGGTGACATCGCAGCCCCACACGCGGGAGAGTCAAGCATCCAACTTCCGGCTTCCAACCTCTAACCTCCAACCTCTAACCTCCAACCCTATCACTCACCCACGATCTGTGCCACGACTTCGCGCCGGCGGGGCCGCGTATCGAAATCGACGAGAACGATCTGCTGCCACGTCCCCAGTGCCAAGCGGCCGTCGGCGAACGGCACGCTGAGCGAGGGGCCTAGAAGGGCTGCGCGCACGTGCGAATGGCCGTTGTCGTCGCCCCAGCGAAGATGATGCTGGTATACGCCGTCGCGCGGCGCGACCCTCTCGAAGGCCGTTTGCAGGTCGGCGACGGCACCCGGCTCGAACTCAATGGTCGTCAGCCCGGCCGTGCTGCCGACGACGAACAGCGTCACGACGCCGCTGCGCGCGCCCGACTCCTCCACCGCCCGCGCGACGGCATGGGTCAGGTCGTGCGTATCGCCGTCGCCTCTCGTCTGCAGCGTTAACTGTTTAGTGATAACCACGCTTCACCTGGCTCGGATGGATCCACAGTGCCCCTGATTATACCGCGTGATGGGCACGCAGCGTGCAGCCACGCCCGGCACGCGGTATAATCGCATCACTATGGTTATCGGCGATTACCACATCCGTGTCGAAAAAGACTACACCGTCTTCTCAGCCGCGCACTTCATCACCTACGACGGCCACCAGTGTGAGCAGTTGCACGGCCACAACTACCGCGCCGCCGCCGCCCTGGCGGGCGACCTGGACGAAAACGCCTACGTGTTCAATTTCGTGCCACTCAAGCGCGCGCTGAAGGGCGTCGTCGATCAGCTTGACCACAAGACCCTGCTGCCGCAAGACAATCCCAGGCTGCAGGTTCGGATCGGTGATGAGTCGGTGGAAGTCGCCTATCCAAGCAAGCACAAGCGCTACGTGTTTCCGCGCGGCGACGTTGCCGTGCTGCCTATCCCGAACACCACCGCCGAGATGCTGGCTGCGTGGATCTGCGGGCAGTTGCGCCAGGCGTTGAGAGCCTACGATACGCGCGGCATCCGATCCATAGAAGTGGAAGTCGAAGAATCGCCCGGCCAGCGGGCGATTTACCGCGAGGAGTGGAACTGAGATGAGCGAGCCGCACACCGTCTATTTCTCGCTCGGATCCAACTTGGGCGACCGGCAGAGCAACCTGATCGAGGCGATCCAGAGCCTGCGCGCCAACGTGCAGATCGAGCGGGTATCGTCCGTCTACGAGAGTCGCCCGGCTCACGCCGCCGATCAGCCCATGTTTCTCCACGTCGCCGTGAAGGGCACGACCGATCTCGAACCCGCCGGCGTGATTCGCTTCATCCAGCGCATCGAGCGCCGCCTGGGGCGCGTCCGCCCCGACCGGCATGTGCCGTGCCCGATCGACATCGACCTGCTCAGCTACGATGATCACGTCGTGTCGAGCGATGGGCTGACGCTGCCGCATCCATCCCTGGCCGGTCACGCCCACGTGCTGGCGCCGCTTGACGAGATCGCGCCCGAGTGGAAGCACCCGACGCTGAAACGCAGCGCGCGCCAGTTGCTCGACGACTCGGGCGGATCGGATGGTGTGAAGCGCCTGGCGCACGGCCTCACCGCGCGGCCCGACCGCGACGTGCAGTCCGAGGAGCCGCCGGCGCTGCTGCGACTGGATCGGGTCGGCGTGACCGGCTTGCAGCGCGTCCTTCGGTTATCGACCGTCAAAGGCAGCCTGTACCACGCGCGCATCGACCTGTCCGTCGAGTTGGGGCCGGAACAGAAGGGCGCCCACATGTCCCGCTTCAGCGACACGCTCGAAGAGGTCATCGACGAGATCGGCGGCACAGAAGCCGCGACGGTCGAATCGCTGGCCGAGCGAATCGCCCGCCAGGTCGTGAGTGACCAGCGCGCTCGCCGCGCCGACGCCGAAATCCACGCCCACTTTCCGATGTACAAGCACGCGCCGCTGTCGGGCAAGCGGACGCAGGAGATCTACACGCTCATCGGCATCGCCGCCGCCACGCCCGATCGGAGCGTTGGCGTCATCGGCGTGGAAGCCGAAGGGATGATGGCGTGTCCGTGCGCGCAGGACATGGTGCGCGCGGCGGCGCGTGAGCGCTTGCTCGAAGACGGCATCGACGAGGCGATGGCCGACCGCGTGCTCGATCTCGTGCCGCTGGCCACCCATAACCAGCGCGGGCGTGGCCGGCTGCTGGTCGGCCTGCCCTACCCGATGCGCCCCGCCGATCCGCCGGCCGTCCGCGCCCAGGACCTCGTCGAGATCGTCGAGGCGTCGATGAGCGCGGAGAGCTACGATCTGCTCAAGCGCCCGGACGAGCTGTTCGTCGTGCAAAAAGCCCATCGCCACCCGCGCTTCGTCGAAGACGCCGTGCGTGAGATGCTGAATAACTTCGTCGAGATGTATCCCGATCTGCCGGATGGCGCCTACCTCTCGGCGCGGCAGGTCAACCTCGAGACGATTCACAAGCACGACGTGTTCGCCGAGCGCGGCGGCACGCTCGCCGATCTGCGCAGCGAGATTCGCGGCGGCAGCGGGCGGACTTTGACGCTAGACGCGTGGCTGGCCGGACAGCTCGGCGAATCAGACTTGATCGATCCGGCGTAAGGGCTGGCATGGAATTCTTACCACCCGTCCAGACTCCGTCAGCAGCCCGAGCAGTTAGGCTGGAGGCACGAATGTTGCCTTTTCCGCCGTTACTCCCGTATCGTGTGTTCCCACGTTTCCTTTCGGGCCTTGCTTAGAAACGACGCGAAGTGAGTGCCGCCGGTGCCCTTTGCCTCGTCGGGGTTCGGCGCCTGGTGAGAGATGTACCGCACGGCCAGCTCCATGTGCTTCTTCCTGAACCGATCCAGCTCGCGGATGCACGCATTATATCGATCACCCAGCGCGGGACACTGCGCCGCCCGATCCAGAACGAATTGCCGGACAGAAGGACCATTTTCCAGGGCCTCGATGAAGCGGCGGTGCCCCGTGACCATATAGTTGCGCATCTCCATCAGAAACGGGCTGGTCTCGATGCTTCTGTGCGTGATGCCCAGGCCGGCGTCCAGCGCCTGAATGAGGGGGCTTTGTGCGGCGCTGCCGCCCGTGCACATGCGCGGCGCTTCGCTCACGCCTTCGTAGATCACGCCAGGCTCCAGCCAGCCGGTCTGATAGGGTCTGACCCGGTGGTAGAAGATGTACGGATCGCACTTCTCCGGTATGCGCTCGAGCACATCATAGACTCTGGCCAGGGCCGACGCGATCGTTTCGAGGCGCGCCGCCAGGTCGTCCGCCCGGCCTCCGGCAACAGCCTGCTGCGCCGCGACGAGCGCTCCCAGCGCGGGCGCACCCTTCGCTTCGATGACGACCGCCGTCAAATAGAACCACTGCTCGTCCATGCCGCCCAGGAACAATTGCAGCGTGGCCAGGTTGTCCAGCTCGATCGGGCCGGTTTTGTCCAGCCGCCGCCAGTTAAACAGCACGGTCGAAGGATGGGCGGCTATGGGCGGGCGTCCCAGCTTCTCGGCGAGGCGGCACCACGGCATGGCCACCGCGCGCGGCACCTTGCGCGCCGGCTCGGGTCCCGCCCACACGTAGGCGTTGCCGAACACCGACAGGAGCAGCATCGCCCGCTCCAACTGCATCTCATCCTCAAGTGGCTCGATATTCAGCATCGGGAGCGCCTCGAGCGTGGGCCGCAGCCGGCCGGTCATCAGCAGTACGGGCACGTCCGGCGCGGCGCGCTCCCACGCGTCGAAGCCAGCGGGCAGTCGTTCGAGCGGATCTTTGGCGGGCAGGAAACCGCGCACAGGGTCGATGTGATATGCCGCAAGGTCTACCGTAGCCACTACACCTCCCGAACGTACCGCAGTCGCCAAGGGGGAGCTATTCCGATCCGAAGAACTCGATCAGCGAGCGCGACAGCCTGTCGTGCGAAATCCTCTCCAGCGGGTGAGGCGTTCCGGGCAAGACTTCAAGCTCGCCGTGAGGAAGAGCGCGGTAGACTTCCACGCACTCTGCAACGCCCACGGTGCTGTCCCGGTCGCCTACCATGATGCGCACGCGCTGCTCGATGCGCGCTAAATCGTCCCGCGCGAACCCGCCGCGCTCGGCGAGTGACCAGAGCAGGCCGGAAGTTTCTTTCAGCACGGTCTCCCATCCGGCAGCCGTGTGTCGCTCGGCCAGCGCGCGGGCGTAGTGTGGAACCTTCGCAGCGATCTTATGCGGATCGAGCAGCGCCGTCTCGCGCGCGGCGATGCCGGCATCCCAGAAGAACTTCGTGCCAAGCGTAGCCACGCGCTCGACCCGCTGCGGATGACCGGCGGCCAGCGAGCACGCCACGTAACCGCCCATGCTGTAACCGAAGATGCTCGTGCTCCCAATACCGTGGGTGTCCAGGTACTCGACGACGTTCTGGATGAAGTGCTCGATGCGAAACGGGCGCCCGCGGCCTAGCGCGCGCCCGTGCCCTTCGAAGTCCACGAGGTGCAGCTTGTAGTGATCGGCAAGCGGCAGCCACAGCGGGGCGAACTGATCGCCGGCGCCGAGCGCGCCGTGCAGCAGCAGCAGGTTCGATCCAGCCAAATGTGCGCTCCTAATACGTGACCACGCGCCGCAGCTTCTTGGCCTGTGAGACCCAATTCTTGACCTGAGCCTGCGCCGGCAGCTTGCGAACTCGCTTGTGGTCCTGGTTGGCGGCGACGAGCTTCTCGTATAGGTGGCCTGGCACGCGCTGCGCCAGCTCGACGACCGTGTCGACTCCGGCGGCCTCCAGCAAATCGGCTTACTCCTCTCCGACCCCCTTGATGCGGAACAGGTCGACGTGGTTCATCCAGCGCAGGATCAGCGCCTCGCCAATGCCACTTCTGGCGGCGATCTCCTGGCGACCTTTGGGCGTGGCGCCGGCCGCGAGCAGGGTCTGTGCGGAGCGGACGCCAGCCGCTTTCAGTTTCCCGGCGTAGACCTCGCCGATGCCTTCAACGGATGCGATGACATTGCTCTGGGTCACCAGATAGTCTACGAGCGTATCGACCGTGAATCTGACGAGGTTCTGATAGTCTTCCTGGCCGACGAAGTGAAAGCCCACTTTCTCGGAGTCGTCCGCGCCAAAGCCAACGCGTGCGCGCGGCGGGCTTGGATACTTCGCCAGGAAGACGTCGCGCATCCACGACTGGCAATCGGGGTTTTCTTGCATCTGGGCGGAGAAATAATTGTCGTAGACGATAAGCCAGGCTGCCGGGCGTAAGACTCTTCTCGCTTCCGCAAAGAACGCCTCCCGGTCGATTTAACAGGTTGAATGGAACACGCTGCCGACCTTCTTGCCTCGTTTCATCAAGTCGTTGAACAACTCTACCGCTCGCCCGGTTTCTTCGATGTGATACTCGATTCCTCGGGAGCGAAGCAGTTGCTCCGTCTCCGGGCAGGTGTGGAGC
>DASSFZ010000086.1:0-3733 GCA_035693785.1 Anaerolineae bacterium
CTGCTGCACAACCAGTCAGGCTGGCTGATCAAAGTGGCGCTGCTGTACAACCGGCGGAGGCTCGGTTTTCAACGCGCAATCATCGACGTGCCATATCATCTTCGCCGTTGAGTCAGGCATTTTTCTTGACACGCCCGGCGAGCGGGCTTACAATGCGCATCGGACGAGAAAACATATGGACGATTGCCTTTCTCTCGATCCTGATCATAAACAGAGACCTCACGTGTTTTCCGCGCGATGGATGATGCCCGGGCCAGGACTCTGCTGACCTGATCGGCCCGCGCATGGTGGCGCCTGCCGGCCCCCGCGTCCTCCTCGGCGCGGGGGCCTGTGTTTGTCTCTGACGTTTGCGAGGCAGGTATGCGCCATCCAATTCCACTCCAGTCACTGCGCATACATCTCTTCGTTTCGCACTGCGAAACGGCGCCAGCCGTCGCGCCCTGGATGCCGACGGCGCATCGCGCCCGCGATCACGTGCCGCTGGAACCTCCATGCCACACGGATTTCCCACGGATTACACGGAGTGGCGCACACCGGCACATTGAAACGAAAGAAGGAGGTTCCCATGATCACTATCCTGAAGAGAGCAGAGCACGGTCTTGAAACGATCCAGGAGATCGTGCCCGGATGCTGGATCAACGTCGTCGATCCCGGCCTTGACGAGATCGCCCGCCTGCAGGCGAACGTGGACGCGCCCTCCGATTTTGTGACGTACCCGCTCGACCTCGACGAGCGGGCACGGACGGAAAAGGATAACGGCGCGACGCTGATCATCCTGCGCGTGCCGCATTTCCAGGGCGCCGCCGCCGATGTCCCTTACACGACAGTGCCGCTCGGCATCATCCTCACCGACAAGCTGATCGTGACCGTGTGCAAAGCGGAGAACGGCATCATGCGCGACCTGATCGGCGGACGCGTGAAGAACCTGTCGACCACCAAGCGCAATCGCTTTGTGCTCTACCTGCTGCTCGGCACGGCGAACGCCTACCTGAGCGACCTGCGCGAAATCAACAAGGCCGTCGACGGGCTGGAGGATAGGCTGCAGCACGCGCAGCGCAACGAGCAGTTGATGGCGCTGCTCAAGTATCAAAAGAGCCTGGTGTACTTCACGACGGCGCTCAAGTCCAACGAGCTGGTGCTGCAGCGCCTGCAGCGAAGCCGGTTGTTCGAGATGTATCCCGAAGACGAAGACCTGCTCGAAGACGCGCTGACGGAGACGCAGCAGGCGATCGAAATGACGAACATCTCCAGCAGCATCTTGAGCCAGATGATGGACGCTTTCGCCTCGATCATCTCGAACAACCTCAACGTCGTGATGAAGTTCCTGACGTCGATCACCATCCTGCTCAGCATTCCGACCATCGTCACCGGCCTGTACGGCATGAACGTCTCCCTGCCGGGGCAGGACGCGGGCTATGCTTTCTTGATGGTGCTCGGCATCGCCTTTGGCGTCTCGCTGATCATCGCGCTGATTTTCTGGAGGAAGGATTGGTTCTAGAGACGAGGTGTGATACAATGTTTTCACAGCACGACGGCCTCGCCCGGAGGATGATATGAGTGCACAAAACACGAGCACCGACAGCCTGATCGGCCGTGTCGCGCGGGAACTGACGACCTTGCCGGAAGAGGATTTGCCGCTGGTCGTGGAGTTTGTGGAGTACCTGAAGCGCCAGCGGGCGACCCCGCCCAAACGACGCTTGACCGTTGCCGAGGTGCGCAGCGAGGCCCGGCGCCGCGCTGGCCAGCTCGGCGCGTTGCCCAGGTCCGAGATCGTGACCCGGTTTCAGGAGATCACCCACGCCATTCGCCAGGAGGCGGTGACAGGCGGAACCGCAGTCGACGGAGACTGGCAGAGTGACTGAAAAGCATTGCCGTTTTTATGGTCTCTGCGAGGCGAGTCTCCTTCCGAGTGAGACCTGCGTTATGCACTTCTGCGCGTGTTTCGGATATTGGCCGATGGGGGCGTGCTGATTGTGAGCAGTTAGGAGGTCTCAGACCCACCCGATGAAGCTCGTCGTCCAGATACCGGCCTACAACGAGGAAAGCACGATCGGCGACGTCATCGACGGAATTCCGCGCCGGATCGATGGCATCCATCGGCTCGAGGTGTTGGTGATCGACGACGGCTCGGTCGATCGCACCGTCGAAGTCGCGCGCGCTCACGGCGCCGATCACATCCTCCGCCACAATCACAATCGCGGCCTGGCGGCGACCTTTCAGACCGGCCTGGACGCTTCACTGCGCCTGGGCGCCGACATCGTCGTCAACCTCGACGCCGACCTTCAATATCCGCCGGATCAGATCCCCGCGCTCATCGCGTCGATTCTGTCCGGCCGCGCAGACATCGTCATCGGCGATCGGCGCGTGGATCAGGTCGAGCATTTTTCTCCCCCCAAGCGGTTGCTTCACAAACTCGGCTCGTGGGTGGCGCGGCGGGCGTCGGGCACTTCGGTGCCCGACGCGCCGAGCGGCTTTCGCGCCTACAGCCGCGAGGCTGCGCTGCGCCTGTTCGTGACGACAGACTTCTCGTACACGCTCGACAACCTGATTCAGGCCGGCCGGCGCGGGCTGGTTGTGGCGCATATCCGGGTGCGCACCAACCCGACGCGTCCCTCGCGCCTGCATCGCGGCAACTGGAACTTCGTCAAGCGCCAGGGCGCGACGATCGTGCGCGCCTACGCCACCTACGAGCCGCTCAAGACGTTCTTCTACCTGTCGCTGCCATTCTTCCTGGTCGGCGGTTTCCTCCTCGTGCGCATCGTGGTCCGCTACGTGGAACAGGGATTCACGCTACCCGGCAATCTCCAATCGCTCTTTATCAGTTTCGGACTGCTCACCATCGGCTTCCTGATCCTGGTCTTCGGCTTGCTCGCCGATCGCATCGGCGACAGCCGTCGCCTGATGGAAGAGATTCTGTACCGGCTGCGCGCGCAGGAAATCAACAGGGCCGCGCCTCCTTTAGTTCCCCCAGTTCCCTCAGTTCCTTCTGTCTCCCAAGATGCTCCTCAGGAACTCAAGGAACTCGAGGAACTGAAGGACACATGACCTCATACGTCCAGTGGCTGCGCCGCGCCGACTTCGGTGACGTGTGGTGGGGGCTGCCCGGTGGTTCGGAAAAACGTGATGCGTAAAACGTGATCACGCGATTACGTATCACAGCGAGGAGCCAGAATGCTGCTGGAAGACCTGAACTGGATGGACGTGGAGAGCTATCTGAAACACGACGACCGGATTATCGTCGTCACCGGCGTCGTGCTGCACCGCATGGCGACACGGCTGGAGCCGAGGTAGTAATACTTGGTTACCTGAATAGCATCTGCGGTCGCTGTCCCTTGCCCCGTATTGCTCACCCAGTCCGTCGCAATAGCGTTGCCGAATAATTGTTGACGCTGTTCGCCGCTGTCACTTCGACTGCGTACGAGAGGGTAGCCTGTGTCCAACTGAGCAGATCACATCAATCAAGGCCCCGTTTGTTTGTAAGTCAGGTTCGTAAGCATTTCTCTGATATGCTCATCAGAAGAGTCTCCCCCAATAAACAGTCCTTTGAAAACGTTGGCTTGCGCTTGCCGCTTTCTACCCGATAGATATAAGTTCATCCCCACGATCGGTATCGGGGATGACCTTTTCTTCTCTGCCACCTCTATCACACTTCGGAATCGATTCATTAGATCTTCCGTTACCACTGTATCTATCGGTTCACTGATGCATATCACGATAATGTCGAAGTCCTCAA
>DASSFZ010000087.1:0-17890 GCA_035693785.1 Anaerolineae bacterium
CTCCAGCACCAGCGCCTCGTATGGATACAGCGTCACCTCCCCGGCAACTTTCATTCCCTCGCCACTGTGCGTGACGGTCGACAGCAGCACCCGCCACTCGCTGTCGCCAGCCAGCCTGGCGTCGAATCGAGCCTCTCCAGCGGCAAAGTTCAAGCATACCAGCGCCGCCTGTCCCTCGTGCTCGCGCAGATAGGCCATCACGGCGCGCGGGCGCTCGATCAGCGCTCGATACGATCCGCGTTGCAGCGCGGGCGTGGCACGGCGCAGTGCAATCAGCCGGCGATAGAGATTGAGCAGCGAATCGGGATCGGCCCGCTCGCGCTCGACGTTGATCTGATCGACATCGCGGCTCAGGCGCATCCACGGCTTGCCGGTAGTGAACTCGGCATTCGGCGTGGCATCCCACTGCATCGGCGTGCGGCAGCCGTCGCGGCCTCCGTAGAACGGCCAGTAGCGCCTGCCGGGCGGATCGACGATCTCGGCGCGTGGGATCCTGGCCTGGCGCAGGCCGATCTCCTCGCCGTAGTACAGGAACGGCGTGCCGCGCAGCGTGAGCAGCAAGGTCGCGGCGACTTTGGCGCGCGCGTCGCCCTCGGCGCCCGATCCCCAGCGGCTGATGTGTCTCACGCCGTCGTGGTTGCTCAGCACCCAGCACGGCCACGCGCTTTCGGGCAGCCGCGCCTCGTAGTCGACGATGGCGCGCTGGACGGCGCGAGGGCTCCACGGCAGGTCAAGCAGGCTGAAGTTGAATGCGAGATGCAGCTCGTCGTCCCCGTTCCCGTAGTACGTGTGCGCCACGTCGGCGTTCACTTCGCCGACGGCCATGCGTTCGGGATACGCATCGAGCAGCGCACGGAACTCTCTCCAGAGCGCGTGCGTCTCGGGCAGGTTCTCGTGGTGGAAGTGATACTGGCGCTCGTAGCCGCGCCGTCCGAGCTTGCGCGGGTTGTCGGGCAGATCGGGATGCTTCACCAGCATGTGCGCCACGTCGAGCCGGAAACCGTCGACGCCGCGATCCAGCCAGAAGCGCCAAACATCGAACATGGCCTGCTTCACCTCGGGATTGCGCCAGTTCAAGTCGGGCTGGCCAGGATCGAACAAGTGCAGGTAATACTGGCCGGTCCTCGCGTCGAATTCCCACGCGCTGCCGCCGAAGACCGAGGCCCAGTTGTTCGGCGGCCCCCCTCTGCGCTCCCCCCGCAGGCGGGGGGAGATGGAGGGGGGTCTCCAGATGTACCAGTCGCGCCTGGGATTGTCGCGGCTGGCGCGAGACTCGACAAACCATGGATGCTCGTCGGACGTGTGGTTCATCACCATGTCCATGACGACGTGGATGTCGCGCGCATGCGCCTCGCGCAGCAGGTCGTCGAAGTCGGACAGCGTGCCGAAAACCGGATCGACGCCGTAGTAGTCGCTCACGTCGTAGCCGAAGTCTTTCATCGGCGAAGGGTAGATCGGGCTGAGCCAGATGGCGTCGACGCCCAGCTCACGCAGGTAATCGAGTTTGGAAATGACACCCGGCAGATCGCCGATGCCATCGCCGTTCGAGTCGGCGAACGAGCGCGGATAGATCTGGTAGATGACGCCGCCGCGCCACCACAGCTTGCCATGCGCCATGATAAGATCCCCGTGGAAGATTTCGTTGGACGCCGAGTATAACAGCAGGCCGCGAACGCGCAAAGGAGGAGCGATGAGCGATCCGATAACCCGATCTGCCGAACGCTTACGGAGCGCCAGATCGATCCTGGCCGAGCTGCGCCTCATGGAGCGCTGGGCGGTATACGGCACGCCGATCCTCGTCGGCGCCGTCGCCTACGAGCTGGTCGTCGCGCCGGACATCGACATCGAGGTGTACTGCGACGGGCCACGCATCGAGGATGGATTCGAGATAGTGCGCGACTGCGCGCTGCTGCCGGGCGTGAAGAAGGCGCGCTTCGCGAACGAGCTACATGGGCCGGATCAGGGGCTGTACTGGCAATTACGCTATCTGCACGACGATGGGCAAGTGTGGAAGTTCGACATGTGGTCGCTGCGGCGTGATCATCCGGGGCCGGTCGCGCGCGACCTGCGCCATATCGCCTCGTTCTGTTGCTCACGTTCCGCGCGTGCCTCAGCGACCAGGTCACCGGGGTACACTCCCCGCTCGCGGTTAGCTTCACGCATCTGTCCCAGGCGACCCAGGGCTTGTTTCCACTGTTGATTGGTCTGCGCACGCTGGGTGAGTCCCCACTCAATCATTTCTCGTAAGACCTCGGATATGCTGCGTCCCTCGCGCCTGGCAATCCTGGCCAACGCGCGACGCTGCGCAGGCTTCAAGAGTACCTGCACTCTTTCTAAAGCTGCCATGTTCGCCTCCAAACGAGATTATGCACACTTATATACACACCGTCAATATCCGCGCGTTGGGCAACTCGCCGGTCTTCGGCCATCTCCCCAATTTGCGCTCGTAGAGGTGTAAATACTCAGCCGTCATTGTGAGTCCCCCATGGCAAAACGCGCCATCCGGTACGGCAGAAACTGGCGTGCCGCCGACGATCGGCGCCAAGCATCTCGACCCCGGCACGCCGCGCGCCGGTCAGACGAGAGATTCCTCACTACGTTCGGAATGACACCGGCAGACGTGTCATGTCGAGGAGGAACGACGAGGCATCTCTACTCCGGCGCGCCACGCTCGCCGGCCGGAGGAGAGATTCCTCACTACGTTCGGAATGACATTTTTGAAGTTTGGAGTTTGAAGCCTGCCCTGAGCGAAGTCGAAGGGTTGGGAGTTTGAGTCAATCGTGTGGCAATTCGATGACGACCTGCGTCCCCCCACCCTCTCGATCCGACACGCCGAGCGTGCCGCCGACGACGGCGAGCATCGCGCTGTGAAAGATGAGGCCGCTTCCCGTGCCGCCTGTGTCGCCATCCTCGGCATCGACTGAATAGCCCGCCGTGTTCTTTCGCCCCACCCCGTCGTCGCCAATGACAACCCGCAAGCCGGAGGAGCTGTCGCCGGACGAGCCGGCGACCGATACGTCGAGTCGCAGCTTGCGGCCCGGATCGTCGCCGCGCGCGTGCCGGGCCGCGTTGCGGATCACTTCCTGCGCCGCGTAGAAGATCACTTCGCCCACGAAAAGTGGGAGCCGGCGCGCCCGCTCGGTCGCGACCGGATCGGCCTGCCAGTCGATCGCGTCGAAGCTGTCGCGGAAGTCGTGCGCCAGCGCGCTGTGCAGCGCGGCGACGCAGCCCTCGCTTTCGAGCCGCGCTGGCGCGGCGGTGCTCATCTCGCGCACCAGCGCCGACAGTCGCTGATGCGTCTGCGTCAGCTCGCCCGCGATCTCGTCGAGCGGCTCTTCCCCGCCGCCGGGCTTCCGCCGCAGCGATTCGAGGCGCAGGAGCGCGAGATGGATCTGCGGCAGAAGATCGTCGTGCAGGACGCGCTTGTGCCGCGCGCTCATCACCTGAACCTCGGCGATGCGCTGCCGCAGCAGGCTCATCGCGACGCGCGCCAGTTGCTCGCCGGCGAGCGCGTCGAGGATGCGCCCGGCGCAGGCCGCCGCCACCTGCAGTTCCTGCGAGGTATATTCCGCGCCGTTCAATTTGGGACCGAGGATCAGGCGTCCGAGCGGGCCGCGCGAATCGAAGAGCGGCCACGCCCAGTGGTCGGCGTCGAGCCGTGACCAGTCTGCCGGGTTGGGCGCCGGCAGCGACAGAACGGCGTCGTGCTCGGGCCGCCACGCGTAATCGAAGCGGCGCGGGCGCTGCCCGGCGTCGAGAGAACCGGGCGCGACCGGCGCCGGCGCATCGAAAAGCAGGCAGGCGCGCTCGGCCTGCAGCGCGTCGCGGCACAGCGCGGTGAAAAGCTGGCGCGCTTCGCCCCAACTGTCGCCGGCGCCAGGCGACAGCAGCCGATTCTCCAGGTGCAGGCTGGTCACGAAAGGGCGCAGCCGCTCCAGGAACGCCTGCCGCTCGACGTGCTGCCGCCAGTTGAACATGGCGTAGGCGAATACGGCGAGCATCGTCGTCGCCATCAAGCCGTAGATCGGGCGGATCGGCGCGTTGAACAGAAGGGCGACGAAGAACGAGCCGACGAACAGGATGAGCACGACGTTCGGCCAGCGCTCGAAGAAGCCCTGGCTCGACTGCACGCGCTCGAGCAGGATGTTGTGCGCCATGACGACGCGGCCGAGCAAGGCGATGGCCAGGGCGATGAAGCCGGTCACGACGATGTCGGCTGAGAAGAACTCGAATATCAAATCGAGCGTCAGGTTGTCCGGTGGAATAATGTGCGGGATGATAGCATACGCCGTGTAGGCGAAGGCAATCACGGCCAGCACGAGCATCGCCGCCGCGCCGATCAGCCAGGGCCGGGCGCGGCGGAAGCGGTCGGGGGTGAGCGCTCGCCGGCGCAGCGCGACGAGCGGCAAGGTGAAGCACAGGAACAGGTAGGGGACGTACGCCCAGGCTATCGAAGGCTTGAGGTTCGGCGCGGAGATGAATTCGTAGTAGGGCGGCACCGGCTCGACGACGAACAGGAGGAGCGCCATCGCCACCGCTGCAAGCGTCAGGATGCGCCGAATCCAGCGGCCCGTCGCCGGGTCGCCCGCGTAGTAGTAAATCGACAGGCCCCACATGTACGGCGCGGCGACGGCCACCACCCACATGATCGGCCACACGACGGTCACGCCGGTGCCGATCGCCGCCGCGATGATCAAGGTGTGCCCCGCGAAGAAGATCGCGCCGAGCAGCAGCCCGGCTCCACCGGCGATCGTCACAGGACGGCCTCGATTGCCGGTGAGCAGCACCGTCAGGCCGAGCCACAGCAAGGCGGCGGCGTTGAACAGCGACAGCGCGTGCGCGCTGATCAACAGGAGGAAGTCGAGCAGGATTTCGAAGCGGGACACCGCTCAAGCCTCAGGGGCCATCTGACGAACCGCCCGGCGCGCGAGCCACAGCGGCACGATCCCAATAACCCCAAACGACGCGTCGAGCAGTTGCCAGCCGAAGGGTATTCCACGCAGCGGGCCGAAGACGAGCACGGTCGGGATGACGAGCGCGCAGGCGATCATGCCCCACTCGATGACCCACACGTTGCGCGCCGGATCGCGAATCGGGCCCAGGAAGACGATCGCGATGACGATGTGGGCGAAGGCCAGCCAGTCCGTTCCGTAGGCGACGAACGGATAGTCCGTGTACGTCTCGACGAGGCCGCGATGCACAAAGGCAAGCCAATCGACGAGTCCGGGGATAGCGTGCGCCATGCTCGACGGGTCGTCGACGAAAATGCGCTTGAGGACGTCGATTTCCCACCGCAGTGGGAACGCAGTAATCCCGCTCACGACCAGCCCACCGACGAAGAGGGCGAGGAGGAGTCTCACGCGCGTAAGCTGACGAGGATTCATGTCAACTGTAGAGCGGCACCCAGTCGCCGCGCGCGTCACGCACGAGCGGCGTGCCGGTCTCGTCCCACACGATCATCCGGCCGGTATTGTAGATTAACGTGGCCCTCGCGCGGGCGGTCTTCTCGTCCTCGGCCGTGTTCGCCAATCCCCACGCCGCGTAAACCTGGCCGTTGGTGCGGCTGACGGCGCGCCGATCGCGGAAGCCGAGACGCGCCGCGATCTGCTCGTTCGTCATGCCCTGCGCCAGCAGGCGGATGACCTCGCGCTCGTTCGGTTCGAGCAGGTCGAGCGGCGAGTCTTCGTCCTTCAGGCGCACTTCCTGCACGCGCTGCTCGATCTCGGGATCGACGAAACTGCGCCCGGCGATCGCATCGCGCAGCAGCGGCACGATCATGTGCGGCAGCAGGTAGTTGCTCTTGCGGACGTAGGCGTAGTGGGTGAGGATGCCCGAGGCGAGGAAATCGCGGTAAAAGCGCTCGTCGTCTTGAATCGAGTAGAAGACGACCGGCAGGCGCGGGATCTCGCGCCGGATGGCGACGGCGGCCTGCACGCCGTTCATCGCTCCGGCGAGCTGGACGTCCATGAGGATCGCGTCGGGCGGGTCGGCCGCCGCCAGCGATACGGCCTCTTCGCCCGTGCTCGTTTCGGCCATCACCGACACCTGGCCGGTGTCTTCCAGGCCCGACTTCACCGCGCGGCGCAGCGCCTGGTTATCTTCGACGAGGAGCAAACGAATCATGGCGACTGTGCACGAATTTGCGCGGATGCCACGTTTAATAGACGGGATTCAGACAACAAAGATATTATCCGGTCGCAATGAGTGGCTGTCAAGCACGTGAGTGCAGGCTGAGCATGACGCAGGGCCTTCGTGGAGAGCGCGAGTCAGGTTACATTGGAGTCGGTTAGCGTGTTCGCCCGATCTCGCTGGAGGTGCGGCATGGACATTTTCTTATGGCTGTTGATCGCGATCCTGGTCCTGGTTCCGGGGAAGGCGGTGGAGCGCGCCGCCGGCTTCGACACGGTGCGCAGCCTGGCGCTGCTGCTGGGAGTGCTATACCTGATCACTCAGGCCTCAGACTGACCGGGTGATGAAGATAATAGTCAGCACAGAGGTCACAGACCCCGACTTGCATTGGGAAGTTGAATCTCGGCAATCCCACCACCTGCGACATAAATGTTGTCAAGGTGGAACTTGAGGTATCTTTTTATACCCCACCGCGCCAGCACAGCGGCGGCATCTGCTATACTACGGCATATGATTTCTGATCAGCACCTGCTCCCCGACAACCGTCATCCGCTCAAGGAGATGGCTTCCGTATCCCATACCCTTTCCCCGGTGAGAAGAGGAGCGACCTGTGAGCGAAATGAGACGCTGGTTGATCGTCGTGCTGTGTGCGGCGGCGATGGCATGGATGGAATCGGCCACCGTCGTCTATTTACGGACGCTGGCCGGCCGAGTCGATCCGTACCAGGCCGAGCCGCTGCCCATTCCGGTCGACCTCAGTCAGACCGAGCTCGTGCGCGAGGCGGCGACGCTGGTCATGCTGCTCGCCGTCGGCGGGCTGGCCGGCCGGACGTGGCGCAGCCGGCTGGCTTATTCGTTGATCGCGTTCGGCGCATGGGACATGCTATATTACGCGTTCCTGGCGGTGATCGTCGGCTGGCCGCGTTCGCTGCTCGATTGGGATGTGCTGTTCCTGATCCCGCTGCCGTGGTGGGGGCCGGTGCTCTCCCCGATGCTCATCGCGGCGATGATGATCGTCGGCGGGACGCTGGTCGCGCTGCACGATGAACCCCATCGACCGGTATGGCCCGGTCGACGGGCGTGGGCGCTGAACCTGATCGGCGTCCTGCTGGCGTTGTACGTCTTCATGGCCGACACGATCCGCGCGTTGCCCGGCGGCATCGACGCCACCCGCGCCGTGTTGCCCACACGGTTCGACTGGCCGCTGTTCATCGTAGCGTTGATCCTGATGGCTGCGCCCATCGTGGACGTGGGGAGCAAGATTCGCAGAAGAAACCTTGCGAAGGCTTTGGAGCCTTCGCGAGGTTGAGGGTGCGGGGGGTTGACCATTCTTGCAGGGCAGTGTTATAGTTGGGCACGCTCCCAGTAGACAGCTCTATATCGATCCCGGATGCCCGCGCCGGATGTGAAAGGCGCAGTTAGGACGGCCAATTGACGATACGCATTGCTCGGTTGACCATTGTTGTTCTCGCGCCGGTGGCGTTGGCAGTCGCGATGGGCAGCCTGCTCGCGCATCCGGCAGCGGCAACAAGCACGTCGAGCGTATGCGAGCCGGACGGGATACAGCCTGGCGGCGCGATCTATCGCATCTGCATGCCGCCGCCCGGATCCTGGAATGGCGACCTGGTGATCTACGCGCACGGCTACGTGCCTTACAACGTAGAGCCGCTGGCGATACCCGAGAATCAGCTCAGGCTCCCCAATGGCACTTCACTTCCCGAGCTCGTGAATTCGCTGGGGTTCGCCTTCGCCGCCACCAGTTACCGCACGAACGGCCTGGCCGTCAAAGACGGCGTCGAAGACCTGGTCGAGCTGGTCGACGTCTTCATCTACACGGCGACGCACGGTGTACCGAACCACATCTATTTGACCGGCGTGTCCGAGGGCGGCTTGATCACGACTCTGGCGATCGAGCAGCGCCCGGACGTCTTCGACGGCGGGCTGGCCGCCTGCGGGCCGATCGGCGACTTTCGCAAGCAGATCGATTACTTCGGCGACTTCCGGGTTCTGTTCGATTACTTCTTTCCTGGCCTGTTGCAGGGCGATCCCATCAGCGTCCCCCAATCGCTCATCGACAACTGGCCCACCTACTACGCGACAACTATCCGGCCCGCGATTTTGGATCCGGCGAACGCAGACAAGGTCGATCAACTCCTGCGCGTGAGCAACGCGCCCTACGTTTCCGGCGTGACCACCACGATTGAGACCTCGATATACGACGCGCTCTCGTACGGTGTCCTGGCCACCAACGACGGGATCGCCAAGCTGGGCGGCCAGCCGTTTGACAACCAGGATCGAGTCTACAGTGGCTCGAACGACGACACGCACCTCAATCTCACGGTGCGGCGCTTCAGCGCCGACCAGGCGGCGCTGGACGAAATCGAAGCCCACTACCAGACGATCGGCCAGCTCACCGTTCCCCTGGTCACCCTTCACACCACGCTCGACCAACAAGTGCCTTACTGGCACGAGACGCTCTACCGCGTGAAAGTCATTCTGAACGATTCGGTCGCGCTGCATCGACACGGCGAGATTGACCGATATGGTCACTGTCACTTCGAGGCGGCCGAGGTCCTGGGAGCCTTTTTGCAGTTGGTGGGTATGGTGCAAGATCCACCGGAGCCATTCCCCAGCCCCAGGCAATTCCTGCCGATGATGGCGGCTGGGCCTTGACAGCCATTTGAAAAGGGGAGGATGAAGCCATGAACATCAAAGCCGCTCGACGATTTGTGCTGCCGATAGGAATCGGGCTGGCTGTCGCATGGCTGGCCGTCGCGGGCTTGAGCACAGCCCGGGCGCAATCGATAGCATCGCAAGCGCCTCTGGCCGTCGCTGCGATAGGACGTCCCCAAGACCCGGTCGTCGTGACAGGCGCGAGCTTCCCTGCCTTTTCAGGCGCGCCCCTGGGCGACCTGGTCTTGTTCGCTTACCGCTCCGGGACCTGGGCGCCCATCCCCTTCCAGATCGACGAAGTCAACATCACCGGCACTTACGTCATCAGCGATGGTGGCCTGCTGGATGCCAACGACGAGCTGGTCTTCATGGCGGGCGACGCGGGCGATAGCGTGAGCACGGCGATCTGGCCCCCCGATACTCAGTCGCGTCTTTACTCACGTTACGCGATCACCGTGACCGATCCGTTGAGCGCCGGGGGTCAGGCCTGGGTCTATTTCTATCGCTCGACGACGCTGATTCCGAGCAGTGCGCGCTACATCACCTGGACCGAGTCCGTGCAAACGGCGACCGCCATCTCATACACTGCCGCTTTCAGCCCGGCTGCTTTCGTCGGCCTGTCCGACCTGTTCATCAATGGCGACAGCGTGGACATTCTGGATCGTCAAAAGACTCGCGCGACGGCGTTGTCTGGCGTCGTTAGCATCAATGAGGAAACCATCGTGGACTTGCTCGGGCCTGTCACAATTACCTTGCCTGCCGTCGGGCCGGTGCGGGCAGCGACCAACGCTGGCGGTCTGAACGCCGCCCTTTACGGATCGCGTATTGAGTTCGACGCATCTTTGAGTGGAACAATCGAAGTGCCCGTTTTCGGCTCCGTACCGCTCGACTTCATTCGCACCTCTTTCGACTGGATCAGTCCGACCATAAGCGGCATCACCACCTACTATGACAGTAATGCAGCGGGCGGCGTGACCATTGACGGTGTAATGGATGCTATTCCGACGACTCCGCCTAATGATTGGTTTCAAGTCAATGGGGGCGCGAGCGGGCCGGGTGGCATAGTGGCAGCGATACCGAATGTCGATACGAGCGGCGGCATCCTGTCCAACTACTACAGAGATGATAGTACGTGCGATCCGGGCGACACGGGCGACCACCGATGTTACGGCGATGCCGGACTGCGCATCGACGGCCCTGGCCCGGTCATCAGTTTCACGCTCGTGGCGTACGTTCTGCCACCTGGCACGACAGCCAATGTCGGCGAAACCTACTTCGAGAGGGCCGATAATCCCCTAACGGCCGCTGTAGCCGAACAGTGCTTCGCGCCGTCATCATCGGGCTGTTTGAGGATCTATCTGCCGCTCGTGGTGAAAAACCTTGCCGGTGCCCCGTGACCTCCGGCGCTTCCCGCGCGACGCGGGTGCTTTGATGCCATCCATCGGCGGGAACCTCGGGTAAAGACCTCGGAGGTCTCAGAGCGCGTCAGCGAAATCGCCATCGTCCTCGTCGGTCTCTTCGTCGAAATCCAGGAGCTCGTCCGGATCGAAAGGCGGCTCGTCGGGATCGTGGCGAGGCGGCATCGCCGGAGGCTTGATCGGGCGGCTCCAACGATGGCGGCGGGCAATGTCGTCGGCGTGGCGAGGCAGAAACCGCATCATTTTGTTCGCCCACTCGGGCAGCTCGCCCGGCTGGCCATCGTCTGTATCGAGGAAACTCCAATCCACGAGCGTTGCCGCAGCGGCAGTTTCATGGGTCGAGGGAGGTAGCGCGGTCGCCACGAGATCGGCCAGCGCCGGATCGATCGTCGGGCGCCAGTCGACCTTGTCAACTCGATCCGCTTCTGCCCTTAACGATCGGATGACCTCCTCGTCGGTGGGCGCGTCCGGGTCGATGAACGCCATCATGCGCCTGTAGCGCGAGCCGTCGCCAGGCGGCGGCAGCCACGGCAGGCGGTGCGCGTTATCGCGCCACCAGCGCACTTCGGCCAGCAGGCGGCGCGCGCCTGCGTCGTTGAAGCGCGAGCACAACTCGGCCAGCACCTCGACCGCGTCGGCGAAGAAACCCAGATCGGCGTACTGCTTGCCGACCCACAAAAGCGCATGGCGCGGGTCATTCGTGCGGCGGAAAGCCTCGGCGAACAGCGGCCAGGCGAAATTTGCGCATTCCTCGTCGCCCAGGCAGTAAGCGTGCAGCAGTTGGCCTCTGCCCCTCTCCAGTAGATCCGCCACGTCCGGCGGGCCTGTGCGCTCGCGCTCGTAGCCTTTCTCGTACTCGCGCCGCCAGCCCTCCCAACGGCTCATGAAACGGTAGGACAGCGCCAGCCGGCGCCGCTGCTGCCAGGGACGATCATCCCACTCGTCGATATGCTGCTGGAGCGCGTTCCGCGTGTCGTAGATCGTCCATTCGTCGCAGAAAAGCTCGTACACCAGATCGGCCGCTTCGCGATGGTCGGGAAAGAGGGCGAGGACCTCGTAGCACAGCGCAGCGGCGTCGGCCTGACCGGCATACCACTGGCCTTCTTCGCGGGCTTGCGCAAGCAGGCGCTGGACGTAGGCGGGATCGGCGCTCATCATCGTCAAGTACCTCCTCCGGTCCGATCATGTTGTAACCCTTGCGAAGGCTTTGGAGCCTTCGCAAGGGTCGCTCCTGGTCATGTATGGTATTGCTGAGCGGTGACGATGTCAAGAGGGAGAGTGCACATCTCCCCTCCCCGACATGGGGAGGAGCTGGGGAGGGTCACTACACCGTCTTGAGATATTCCCGCACCATCAGCGCCGCCGTTGCGCCTTCGCCCACCGCGCTCGCCGCCTGCTTGGTGCTGCCCAGGCGCACGTCGCCAGCGGCGAACACGCCGGGCAGTCTCGTTTCCAGGTTCGGCCGCGTGACGACGAAACCGTACCGGTCGCGCTCGATCTCGGCAGGCAGCCAGCCGCTGTTCGGCGACAGGCCGATGAAGACGAACGCGCCGGCCGGGTTGATCTCTTCGCTCGCGCCGCTCTTCCTGTTCCGAATGACGATGCCCTTCAGCTTGCTCTCGCCCAGGAGCGCCTGCACTTCGGTGTTGTAACGCACCTCGATCTTGGGGTTCGATACGACCTTGTCGGCGACGATCTGGCTGGCGGCCATCGCCTCGCCGCGCACCAGGATCGTGACTCGATCGGCGAAGCGGGTCAGGAACAGGCTCTCCTCGCCCGCGCTGTTGCCGCCGCCGATCACCGCGACGTGCTGCCCTTTGTAGAACGGGCCGTCGCATGTCGCGCAGAAGTGAATGCCCGCACCGATCAGCTCGTCCTCGCCGGGCACGCCCAGGCGGCGATAGGTCGATCCGGTCGCGATCAACACCGCCCGCGCGCCATACTCGTTGCCGTCCGCCGTCTGCACGTAGCGCGATTCCTCCTCGGCGCGCAAACCGACGACGTCCTGCGCCTGCAGGATCTCGACGCCGAAGCGCCGCGCCTGCTGTGCGAGCCGGTCGGCGAAGTCCCCGCCGTTGATGCCGTCGGGGAAGCCGGGAAAGTTGTCGAGCCGCTCGGTCACGCCCGCCTGGCCGCCCAGGCCGCTCTTCTCTATGACGAGCACGTCGAGGCCCTCTCGCGCGGCGTACAGCGCGGCCGTCAGGCCGGCCGGCCCGCCGCCCACGACGATCAGGTCGTAGTAGCTCATGCTCGCCGTCGTCTGCAGGCCGAGTCTGGCGGCCAGCTCGGCGTTGCTTGGCTCGACCAGCATGCCGCCGTCTTCGAAGATGATCGTGGGAATGATGCGCTTGCCGTCGTTGACGCGCTCGACGAGCGCCAGGCCGCCGGCGTCTTGCTCGATGTCAACCCAGTTATAGTGGACGCGCTGCTCGCCCAGGAACTTCTTCGCGCGTTTGCAGTCGCTGCACCACGTCGCGCCGTAGACGGTGAGTTGGGTGTGGGACATTTCTTTTCCTCTCGCATGAACCTGTTTTCCGATTAGGCCATCGCGTCCACTCACTGGAGTGAGGCGACGCTGAATATCACGTGGAACGGCTGGCAGTAGATATTGTCTAGTCTCGGCTTGCGGGCAGTTGTTACACAATCAGAAACCTGGTTTCTCTAAGAAACCAGGTTTCTTCCGCGCTCTCGGCGGTGACAGACAAGGCCAACTTGCCGACCCATACTGAAGAGGGAGACCACCGGGGTGTGTGATGCTGCAATAAAAGCAGAACGGAGAGGACCGACCTGACGTACAGTTCAGGCTGACCCTTTCCGTCCGTGCTCTCACTGTAAACCCACTCGCCCCTGTGGTCAACGTGACATCAGTCCTGAGTCACATCCTCCGTGCGCCGCCCATGCGCATCGAGCGCCTGTGTGAATTGCAGGGGTTAGACATTCTCAACCCCGTTTCAAAAAAAACGACACATTCTTGACGTGCGACGCACTCTCGCCCGCGTAGCGTAGCGGAGGGGGTTGGAAGTGCGTCGCACGTCGGTCGCGCGTCGGCTCAAGGGGCTGCGGACGATTGCGCCTGCCCGTGAGCGAGGAAGGCAGCCACGACCGGCGCGATTCTGTCGCGCAGCGGAATCAGGACGCTGGCGCCCGTCGGCGTCGCCCAAAGCTGCGCCATTGTTTCGTCAATGCGAAACGCCGCAATGTTCTCGCGCGGAACGTCGCTCAAGACCTTCGCCACGCTTGCGATCTCGGCGACGGTCAGGTCGGTCTCGTACGACCCGGCTGCGGCGTCGAGCAGTGCAGGCAGTTGTGTGAGCGCGCCGAGGCTGAGCGCCTTGTCCCGCGCGGCCAGCATCACCTGCTGCTGGCGCTGCAGCCGCCCGAAGTCGCTATCCGCGTGGCGCGTGCGCACGTACTTGAGCGCCAGCTCGCCGTCCATGTGCGTCGGGCCAGGCTCGATCACCAGGAGTTCGATGCCGAAATCCTCCGTCGGGTAGGTGTCGTCGACGATGCGCCTCGGCACGTCCACGTCGATGCCGCCCAGCGCGTCGATCGCCTGCTTGAAGCCGGCGAAGTCGACGACGGCGTATTTGTCGATCGGGATGCCCAGGTTCCACGCGATCGTGTCCTCGGTTGCCTGCGCGCCGCCGCCCGGCACCCCGCGCGCTTCGCCGTACACGTACGCCGCATTGATCCGATCGACGCGGTCCAGGCCGGCCAGCGGCACGTACAGATCGCGCGGGATCGACAGCATCGCGGCGGTCTTGGCTTCCGGATCGACCGTGAGCAGCGTGATCGCGTCGGTGCGGGCCGGGGCGCGGCCTTCGCTCGGGCGGCGATCGACGCCCATCAGGAGGATCGTCAGCCGGCCCCTGCCGGGGATCGGCCAGGCGTCCTCGCCGCGCACGACGACGTCGACAATCTGCTGCAGTGAAGCGATGCGCTCTTCACGCGTTCTTCCCAGCACCTGATCGCGCAGCGCCAACACGCGATCGGACCCCAACGCGGCGAGCATAACGCTGCACATCGCGCATGCCAGGACCACCACGCCGAGCAGCCCGCTCAGCGCGATCAAAGAGAACGGCGTGCGGGCCGGTCGCGCTGACGGCGCCGGCCGTCGAACAGCCCGGCTTGGCCTTGTCGTCTGCTCGTTCATAGTCATCGAAAGCTCAGGTTGAGACTCTCCTATCGGCGCGCCGGATTGTACCACGGTGCCCCCGGATGCCTTTCCGAGTCATCCCAGGGGCATGGGTAATATCTTCATTCCTCATTCTTCATTCCTCATTCCTCATCCCTCATCCTTCTCTCCGCGCACCACCGCGCCAGCACGCGCCGCGTCGAGGCAAAGGCGATGTCGCGCGGCAGCTCGTCCGGGCCGAAGTATGCCACCTCCGAAGCGTCGTCGCCGGGCCGCAGCTCGCCGGATTCGGCCGATGCCCGGTACAGGATCAGCACGCCCGCGCCGCGTGGATCGTTCGCAATGTGATACACGCCGAACAGTCCCGTGACGCGGACGACCAGGCCCGTCTCCTCGAAGCACTCACGGATGGTCGCCGCGACCGGCCCTTCGTCGATCTCCATGTAGCCGGCGGGCAGCGCCCACGCGCCGCGTCTCGGATCGACCGAGCGGCGCACCAGGAGCACTGCCCCGTCTCGCTCGATCAACGCGCCGGCGGCAACCTTCGGCTCTTGAAAGAACACGAAGCCGCACTCGGGACAGGCGCGGCGCGTCCTCCCGAAAACGAGCCGGTCTTCGAGCGCGTGGCCGCAGCGGAGGCAGTAGTTCACAGGGGGCGACGATCGGGACATGGGCGCGTCCGTGAGTGTAAATCGTTTGACAACAAACAGACCCGATCCCCATCGGAGACCGGGCCTTTGCCAATCTCGTTCATCGGACGCGCCGTCGAATGATCAGCGTCGTTACTCCCAGGACGGCGGCCAATCCGGCCAGCGCGAGCACGGCCAGGCGCAGCGCGTCGACCTGTACAGGAGGCGGCTGCTCTGTGATCGAAATCGACTCGGGTTCTTCCGCCTTCATCGCCGACGCATCTGCGCTCGCCTCCACGGTCGGGGTGGGTTGTTCCAGGTGTGCCCCCCTCGAATCGGCGATAGCCGTGGCCTGCTCGGAAGGGGGGGCCGGCTCCTCCGCGGCTGTTGTCGCGTCGACATTGGCAGGAGCGCCTACCGCTCCCGGCGCCGGCGTCGCTTGCGGCGCAGGCGTCGCGGTCGGCATGGCCGCAGGCGTGGCGGCGAAGAGTTGTGCGGCCGGCGCCGAAGCCGCCGGCTCTGTTAGCTCGCGCGATCTCTCGCTGAGCACCATCTCCCGCGCGGGCGCGGCGAGCTGCAGCCGAGACGACGTCGTCAGGTCGCCGATGAGCGCGAACGCGAACAGCGCCATCGCCGCGACCGTCGCAAAGCGCAGGACCGGATACATGCGCACGGCCAGGCTCGGCTTGCGCGCCATCGAGCGGGGCAGCACGAACGAGCGCGGCGCTTTGACCGGCGGCAGCGTCTTCGTCATCTGAACCGCCGCCTGAAGCAGCTCGAACTTCTCATGCGCCTCGGGATGATCGGCCAGATACCGCTCGAGGAACTGCTTTTCCCCGGCGGTCACCTGCCCGTCGATATAGGGCGAGAATAGCTCCTCGGCCCGCTCCTGGTCGGTCAACTTCCTGCCGAACAAACCCATTCCACACGCCTCTCAGACTACTTCGACAACTTCACATTGAGGCTCAAGCCGTCGTCCCTTCGCCTTTGCTCAGAGCTTGCCCTGAGCCTGCGAAGGGGCAGGCCCCGGCGGCGTTGGCTGTGCCGAGGCCTGCCTAGTTCTAGGACGTGACGAGCCGGGCGAAAGTTCCCCGCTCGCCACCAGGTAATCCCGCAGCTTGGCGCGCGCCCTGCTCAAGCGAGATTTGACCGTGCCCAGGTTCGCGCCGGTGATGGCGGCGATTTCGTGGTAACTCATGCCTTGCATGTCTGACAGCACGAGCGTGATGCGCTGATCCGGCGGCAGCGTCCCGATGCCGAATTCTATCACTTGCGCCAGCTCGCGGCGCTCGACGCGAGTTTCCGGGGTTTCGCTCTCGTCGGGGATGTCGTACTCGATTTCGAGGTCCTCGTCTCCGACAAGCCCCTCCAGCGAGGACGCAGGCCGGCGCTTGCGGCGGCGCAGCTCGTCATAGCACGCATTCGTGACGATGCGGAAAATCCACGACTTGAACGAGTCGCCCCGGAAAGACTCCATGTGCTTGTAGGCCGAGATGAAGGCTTCCTGAGTCGCGTCGGCGGCCGACGCCTCGTCGCCCATGATGCGGTAGGCCAGGTTGTACACCTGGTGCTGGTACGCGAGCACCAGTGTATTGAACGCGTCCAGGTCGCCCTTGCGGGCCGCTGCGATCAGAGCCGGCTCGTTCATCGCAGCATGATTGTAGCATGGAAGGGGCAAAAATCGAAGAGGGCACATCCATGTTCCATCTTGAACAATTATTGACTTTGCACCCCGCCAGGGGTTATACTCATTTGCGAAACCCTTGCGAAGGGCCTGCCCTGAGCGCGGTCGAAGGGTCTGAAACCTTCGCAAGGGTGGGTCTTACTGCCCTCACCGCTGCAGGTCATCGAAGCGGACAACTCTGTGTAACTTACCTCCGATGTTTGTGCGTGCTTGAGCAGATGGCAAAGCGCCCGATGTGCTTTCCAGATTGACATTCGGTCCGGCAGGTTCGACACAATCAACCCCAAGGAGGTAGAGAACCATGAAGGCTCGCTGGTTGCGTCTCGCATTGGCCCTGGCGATCGTGCTGGTCGCCCTGGGCGCACTCGTCGTATTGGGCGGCATCGCGCTTGCGCGAAACCCGGACGCCGTCTCGAACGCCCCGCCTGCCGCCGCAGCCGTCGTCGATGCCGGCGCGCCCGATGCGCAGGCGTCGACGGCAGAGAGTGATCCGCTTGTCCTCTCCTATGCGGCCAAGTTCGTGTGCCAGGAACCGCTGCAGCCGGGCCAGTTCTACTATGGAACGGCAGCGCCGCTTGTCGAGGAACAAACGGGTGTCCTGGTCCACAACTCGCAGCCGTACACCGTCACCCTGTATAAGAAAGCGGTTCGCGCCCGCCTTGAAACCGCGCCGGAGATCAGGCCGGGTGCGTGGGTGTCGGTGACGCTGAAACCCGACCACGCGATCCGGATCGACTGCGACGACATCGCCAAGCTGCTGACCGGGAGCCCGGCGGCTACTTTCATCGGCACGTACGGCATCGGCGTCGAGGTCGAGGGGTTCGTCGTGATCCTGGTCGGCCCGCAAACGGTGGCCGGCAGCAATGTGGCCCGTTTCGGGCCGGTGGACGTCACCGCCGAGTACGTCCGCGCCTCCGAGGTGCTGAAGAAGGATATTAGCTACCAGCCGTGGTGGTGGTGGTGGTGGTGGCCGCTTCCCTGGCGATTGGGCTATGCCTATCAGCGTATCCTCACCATCGACCCCGCGACCAACATCGACTGCCGGGGCGTGCTATACAACGCACTGCTCCAAGACGCCCAGGCAATCGCCGACACCCAACAACGCACGCTTACGCTGGCCGCTTTGAACGCTGGCCAAAACACAGACCCGACCAAGCCAACACGAGGAGGGCAGGACTCACCGGCTCTGGTGGCGTTGATCGGTCGCTGCGACAAGATCGAC
>DASSFZ010000088.1:0-11712 GCA_035693785.1 Anaerolineae bacterium
GCCGTCGACTGACCTGCGCAGTCAGCCGAGCGTTCAAACTCCATCGAGTTTGAGGAAACGCAACCTGCAATTGGCCCTCCCGCCTGGCAGAAAAAGAGTATACTGTTAATTATGAGCTTAGTCAAACGATGTGGTGGCGAGAGGATTCGTGCCCTTGTTTTCGCGCCCAATGCTCTGTAGATAATGGGGATGCTGGTGGATAAACCGGATGCCTGAGCTGCCTGAACTAGAAGTCGTCTGCGAGGTCTTGCAGCGGCGTGTGGTGAATCAGAGGATTGCAGCCGTCGAAGTCGGTTCAGGGGGCGGCGCGATCGTCGTGCGCGACCTGACGCATCACGGCTTCGCGCCGGCGCTGGCCGGCGCGATGATTGCCGAAGTGGCGCGGCGCGGCAAGTTTCTCCTCTTCTCGCTCCACTCAGTCGCTTCGACCGATCCGCTGTACCTCGTCGTCAATCCCAAGCTGACCGGTCGCTTGCAACTGGCCGCGCCCGGCGACAAACGCCAGCCGAAGACCCACGTCGTCTTCACGCTGTCAGACGGCAATCAACTGCGATACGTCGATCAGAAGACGATGGGTCAGATGTATCTCACACGCGCGCTCGATCCGGTTCCCGGTTTCGCCGGGATGGGGCCTGAACCGCTCGCCGTCTCGCTCGACGAATTTAGAGAACGATTGCGACCTTTCCGTGGCGAGATCAAAGGCATCCTGACGCGCGGCGAGTTCGTGGCGGGCATTGGCAACGCCTACGCCGACGAGATTCTGTGGGCGGCGCGCCTGCATCCGTACCGGAAGCGGACACAGCTCACGCCGGAGGAGATCGACCGGCTGTACGCAGCGATGCGCGCGACGCTGCTCGAAGCGATTGAGAAAGTCCGGGCGGAGATGGGCGAGGCGATTCACCTCAAGCCGCGCGAGTTCATGGCGGTGCACATGAAGACGGGCGAGCCTTGTCCGCGCTGCGGATCGCCCATCTCGCTCGTCGGCGCGAACCAGCGCATCACGAACTTTTGCCGGACGTGCCAGCCGGGCGGATTGATTCGGGGAATGTGACGCCGCCGGATGGCTGGCGATCTAAAGTGCGAAAGTATCGGTCACGCCGTTGACATCGACCATGTAGACGCCTGACGGCAAACCCGCCGTATCAAGCTTGATCGTCTTCTCGAACGGCGCCAGGACCTGAGCGCAGATCTCATCCTTCGGACGGCGTGTCGCAATCCGCACGTGGAACGTGTGGTTGGCGCGTTGCACCGTCGTCTCGTCGATCTCGGTGCAAGCATCGTCTAACTCTCCCCGCGCGGTCACGGTTACCTGTGCCGGAATGGATTCCCGCACACGGATTTCGACACTGCTGACATCCGCATCGCCATAGATGTAGTTCATGTTTCTCCTCGTCGATCTGTTGGGGTATTTCCACCGCGTTGCACTACTTGGCGCTGATGGTCCCAGCGGCCAAGGGAGATGTTCGGTCACTCACGGCGCGCGCGGCTTGTAGCGGACAGGCTCATGCCCACGAGCAACATGGTCGCGGCGATCGCCACGATCAAAACCGGTATCCAGGAGGCCGTGTCGTCCCCGCCTCCCGTCTGGGGCAACGTCGAGGGTGTGCTGGCGGAGGTCGGTTCACCTGTCGCAGTCGCTTCGGCCGTCGCGGTCGCTTCGGCTGTCGGCGTTGCCGTTGCCTGACGGAGCGGCGAACCGGCCTGTTGCGCCGAAACGAGCGGCGCGAGTGACAGCAGCACCAGCACCACCGCTCCGACCATGATCAATTTGCGCATGTGAGACATCTTCACTTCACTCCTCTCTTAACTGGACTTGGGCAAGTGTCATATCTGGGGTTGGAGTCGAGGCTTTAGCCGGTCTTGACCGCAGATATGACCGCCTAGAGGCTGGACTCCAGTGATTTCATTTGCTCTGAACTTTCCATTGGAACGAGCGCGCCATCGATGATAACGGCCCAGCGCGTCACGTTTTCGGCATTTTGAGGATCAAGGATGATCGAGGCGGTGGTCTCAGGCCGATTCCAGGTTGCTAAAAAGCTATCCAGCGAGAGCGTCCAGTACGGGCCGCCCCTCAGCGTATTCTCGATGTAAATCTCTTGCTTATCGACATCCAGGCCGAGGACGCGGGCGAAGTGGGCGTAGTTTGGACCGCTGGCCGATGGAACTCTCGTATTCGCGTGAACCTTGATGTCGACGATGACGATATTGCCGGCCTCCAGTTCTCGATACAACCCGCCGAGCGTGCCTCGTCCCTTCGCCGTCACGTTTTCGACGCCAAACACGTCTAGGAGAGCCGAAACATATTTCGAGGGCTGGATTCCAGCATAGCGCCCATAGTTCTTGCCCGCCGCCTCGGCGATCTGGTCCACGAGCGAGACCCATTCCTCTCCTCCCAGCGCGGCCGCGGCCGCAACCAAGCCACATGCATTCTTTCCATAACCGGCGGGAGATGAATCGATGTCGGTGTACTGGGAGATTTTGGGGTGATGCTCCAGGTCGACCTGCACGATCCGGCGTGGCCGGCCAGACGCCTCGACGTAAGCAACCAGCTCGTCATACTGAATTGCGGCATCGTCCGTATCGCTGAAGCGTTGCAGCACGGGCGCCGGGAAGAAGGTTGCCGTCGAGATCGGCAGGGTCTGAAAGCCTAATACACCCAGGATGATGCCGACCAGGACGCTGAGCGCCGGGAGCCGGGGTTGCCGAACCCTGGTCGGTTGTGAAGATGACAACTTCATGTATCTCAAGCCCTATCCTCTCTCTTGACATCTGTTTCCGTGCGATGGCGGGGCGCGTCGAGAATCTGCCGGCGTCAAGTCGGGTTGCTTTCAGTGCCGGTCTGGCTGCCCTTCAACTGTAACGCGCTTCCCCGGCGGGCCAGACGGTGGCCGTTCTCCTCCTCTCGCCAGGTTGAAGCCGCCGTTGCAGCGACCTGAATTGGCTCAGGCGGACCTCTGCCTCGACGCGCCCCATCCATCTATCCGGCTCGGCGCCGGCGCCGCGCTGCCCTTAGCGGGCCTTCATCGCTTTGAGGAACTTATCGACCTCGTGCTGGGCCCGATCCCTGGCGTAGCCGTACTTCGCTTGCAGCAGGCCCACGAGCTGATCGTACCCGCCTCCAAGCTGCCCGAGGTCGTCATCGGTGAGCTTGCTCCACTTCTCTCGTATCTTGCCCCGAAGCTGCTGCCACTGTCCCTCCATGATGTCCACACTCATCGCCGTTCTCCTTTCGAGTGATGCTGATACTGCATCGGCCGTATTGGCCGTCAATCCACGGGTTCAGGTTCCCGGTGCGCACGCAGCTCGTTCAGCAGGCGCGACCGGACCGCCAGGTGAACTTCATCTTCACCGATGTTCGTCACCCACTGAACCGGGACGATCTTCGTCTCTTTGAGGAGCAGTCCCTTGCTGATCAGAAAGTGCGTGGCGCGGTCCGCCTGCGGATCGATGAGCACGCGCTCGATCTTACCCACGTACCGGTCGTCGGCGCTGATCACTTTAGCGCCTTCCTTCAAAGCGACCATCCCTTCCGGGATGTTCCGCTGGATCTGGGTGATGGGCGCTTGTCGAGACCGCTCGAAAAGATAGCCGATCTGGCCGCCTGCGACAGGCGGATACCAGTATAGGCCGGGCAGGCTGCCCAGTGGAGGGTCAGGCGGTGCGCCGTCTTCGCCCGACGCGACGTAGTATTCCTCCTCGAAATCGGGTAGGGCTTGCGGATCAGCCGCATCCTCTCGCAACGTGATGCGATCCGCGGTCGCCGCCGCGATCAGATCGATGGGCACGACCTTATCTTGAGTGGAGAGCAATCCTTTTCGCACTACGATGTGCGTGACCTCTTTCGATCGGGGATCGATGACCACCCGATCGATGTTGCCGACGTCCTGTCCTTGTGCCGTGACGACATTGGCTCCTTGCGTAAACTGCATGGCGGCGCTCCTATCTCTCTGGTGATTATTCACATCTCGCTCCTAGCGCCGCCGGGGACGGCGGCTTGAGCGTTGTGTGTAATCACCGGCTATCCTTCCGCAGCGGGATACGCGACGAGGTCCCGCCGGCTGTTCACGTCCAGTTTCGTCAAGATGTGGTGGACGTGATTCTTGACTGTGCAGACTTCGATCACCAGCCGTTTGGCGATCTCGCGATTGCTGAGATTCTGCTCGATCAATCGAAGCACCTCTCGCTCGCGCTGGGTCAGTCCGGCCGCCTCGATCGACCTGGGCTGAGCTTTTTGTGGCGCCGTAGTCCACTCGACCAGGCGCGCCATCAGCGCGGCGGCCAGGTCGGGTGCGAGCAGCGCCTCACCGCGATGAGCGGCGCGGATGTGGCTCAACAAGTTGTCGACCGAATCGTCGCGATTCGCGTATCCGGCCGCGCCGGCCTCGATGTGACGAATCACCGCCGACTTCGACCCGGCCAGACCGACGACCAGGGTCTTGACCTGCGGATTGGCACTCCGGGCGGCCCGGATGAACTCGTACGTGCCATCGTCGGGCAGGGCGGCGGACACGAGCGCCACGTCACAGGCGTGGATGTGCTCGAGCGACTGGTCGACCGTCGTCGCGCAGGCGACGACTTGCAGGTCCGGCTCGTTGTCCAGCACGCTCGTGAACATGCCGCCGATCAAGCGGCTGGAATCGACGAGAAGGATGCGAATCATAGTCGGCTCCTCCACTGTTCGTCGGCCTGCTCGCACATCACACTGCTGTCAGAACGAGTGATCCCCCGGTGCACACTATATGCGCACTCGAGGGATCAATCAATGGGGGATGTGCCTTTTTTGAGGTAGGGATTTCCCTACCCTGGCACGAGGGGGATTACATGAGCGTCGTCAAACGATACCCTCTTTGACAGCCAGCACGGCCGCTTCCACGCGCGAAGCGACGCCCAGCTTTCTGAAAATCGCCTCCAGGTGTTTCTCGACGGTTTTTTCGCTGATGCCTAGCGTCGCGCCGATCTCCTGATTCGTTTTTCCGTCGACGACCCATTTCAAGACTTCCACTTCTCGATGGGTTAGCGCACCTTTGCCGGATGCCACGCTGTGCGTCCAGGCGGCCATCTTCGCGGCAGCCCGGCGGCTGACCCAGCCTTGTTCGCCGCGCGACACACCGCGCACCGCTTCGATGATGGTCTCCGGCACTTCGTCTTTCGTCAGGTAGCCGGCCGCCCCCGCCGCCAGCAGGCCCAGAATGTACTGACTGTCGTCGTAGGCGCTCAGCGCCAGGATGCGCACGGGCGAGCCGGCCTCATTCAGTTGCTGCGCCACCTCGACACCTTTGAGGCCGGGCATTTCCATGTCGAGCAGCAGCACATCGGGCGTGAGTTCCTGCGCCAGGCGCAGCGCTTCAGCGCCATTGCTGGCCTCGCCCACGACCTCGATGTCGGGCGCTTTCTCGACCAGATTGCGAATGCCGGCGCGCACGATGGGATGGTCATCCACCAGCACAACACGTGTTTTCGTCATCGTCCTTCGTCACCTTGTCGGGCCATTGTCTCGTGGCTGGGTCGGCACGCTCACCTGAACCCGCGTCCCGTGGCCGGGCGCGGAGATGACCTTCAGTCGCCCGCCCACCGCCTCGGCGCGCTCGACGGCGCCGGCCAGTCCCAGGTGTCCCTGACGCACCAGATCGATCCAGCGCGCCGGTACGTCGAATCCGCGCCCGTCGTCTTCGATTTCGAGCGTTGCCCGATCGGCTCCCAATTGGAAGCGGATTGTGGCCTGGCGCGCGTCGGCGTGGCGTATCACGTTCGTGAGCGTCTGCTGGTAGATGCGGAACAGGGCGAGCCGCATCGGCTCGGGCAGTTTCTGCTGATCGGGCATCAAGTCAAGGTGCAATTCCAATTCAGGGTGGGCTTCCTGGAAGCGCTCGGCGTGTGAGCGGATCGCCTTCTCCAGGCCGAACGGCGCGAGCGTCGGCGGCCGCAGCTCACTCGTAATGCCGCGCAGCGTCTGAATCACCTGGTTCAGCCCTTGCTGTCCGGCGGCCAACTGTTCGGCGGCCTCGCCGTTGCGCAGACGTGGAGCGTCCCGCAACCCGGCGAGCCGAAACGAAATGCCGTACAGATCCTGCACCGGCCCATCGTGCAGCTCCTGGGCCAGGTGCAGCCGTTCGGCCTCACGGCTCTCCATCATCCGGCGCTGCATCTCGGCCAGTTCAGCCTCGGCGCGCTTGCGCTCGGTGATGTCCGTCATCACGCCGCGCACTTTCACGGGGCGATCATCCCTGACGACGACGGTGACCATGTTTCTCAGCCAAACCTCTCGACCGTCGTCGGCGATCATGCGATATTCAAACTCGTGCAGCCGCTGTTCTGCGATCGCTCGGGTACAGTAGTCGATCACCCATTCGCGATCGTCCGGGTGGATGTGGTCGATCCAGAAAGTCGGTTCGGTGATCCAGCGTGTGGTCGGGTAGCCGAGCATTCGCTCGGCCTGCCGGCTCACGAAGTGAAACTCGAGGGTCTGCGCATCCGCTTCCCACACAATCCCGTTGACCGCGTCGACGAGTTCTTCGTACTGCCGCTGCGAGCGCTGCAGCGCCTCCTCCGCCCGCCGGCGCTCGGCGATCTGCTTGCGCAGCCGGTCATTGCTTGCCTGGAGCTGCGCGGTGCGCTTGGCGGCCCGTTGCTCCAGTTCGGCGTTCAGCAGGTGAGTTTCCTGGTACAGCAGCGCGTTATCGACGGACAACGCGACGCGATCGGCGAGTTCTTCGACCAGCGCCAGATCCCTGTGTGCGTAGCGGCGGCCCGCAAGGGCCGAGGCCAGCGTCATCGCGCCGAGCGTTCGCCCCCGTGCGACGAGCGGCACGATCAGGTACGACTCGATGCCGAGCTCCTGCAAGCCGCGCAGATGGCCGGCGTCTTCGGCCATTGCACGTAGCAGCTCATCGGAAACCTTCACCGCGATTTCCGGCTTGCCGGTGCGCAGCACGAGCGGCACGCCGGAGGGCGCGTCCGGATCGAGCGGGAAGCTTTGCACAAGCGCCATGATCCTGGCCGACTTAGCCGGATCGCGGTGTGCCGCGGTAAGCAGACGGATGGATTCGTCTGCCTCGACCAGATGGATGGTGCACCAATCGGCCAGCCGGGGCACGACCAGACGCGTCACGCTCTCGAGCCGCGCATCCAGATCGGTCTTGGCCATGAGCGCCTGGCTGGCTTCGGCCAGGAACGCCATGCGCTGCTGCGCGACCTCGGCTTCGGCGCGCGCCTCCAGTTCGGCGGCATATAATCGCGCGCGCTCGAGTGCCTGAGCGCACTGCCCGGACAGGGCCATCAGAAACTCGCGATCTTCGGCGCTAAACGTTCTCACTTCCGAGAAGCTCAGGCCGATAGTCCCAATTGCCCGATCCTCGACCAGGAGTGGAATCGCCGCCCAGGCACTGTGCCCGGATGTGATATCGAGTTCGAAGCGTGGATACTGCGCGAGCGCCTGTTCCCTGGATTCGAGAAAGACCGGCTCGCCGATCTGCACGGCATGCCCGATGGGCGATGCGGCGCTCGCCGGCGAGCGGTGCCGGTGCTCCGTGAATCCCGGTGGGTAGCCCACATCGGCAATCACTTCGAGCTCCTTGCCATCGTCTGTGAGCAGCGTGACGTTTCCGGCGCTGGCGCCGAGCGCGGCCACCATTTGCTTAATGCACGCGTCGGCGACCTGGGCCGGCGTGATCGCTTTGGACAGAGAGGCCGTCAACGATTGCAGGCGCGCGATGCGCTCGGCTGCCCGCTCCGCATCTTGCCGCGCTCGCTGCTCGGCTTCGACCAGCAGGCGCTGCGCCTGCTCGGCTTGTTGCAGAATCGCGTTACTCTCGCGCAGTGCTTCCTCGGCCCGCCGGCGCTCGGCCTCGCGTTGTTCGAGCGCGGCCGCCATGTCGTTGAGGGCCTGCGCCAGTTGATCGAGCTGGGTCGTTCCAGAGACGACGCTGCGCGCGCTCAGGTCGCCTTGTTTCAGCCGCCGCGTCGTTTTCACCAGTGCGTTCATTTGGCGCATGACGAATAGATCGCTGAAGTACAGCGCCGCGGCGATCGTGAGCGCGGCGATCAATCCCAGCGCGCCGAGATTGCGGACCAGCCGCTGGTCGGCCTCGGCAAAGGCGGTCTGCAGTGGAATGCCCACGCCCAGGTAGATGCCGGTGTCCACGCTGCTCCGCACCGGCGTGAAAGCGTAAAGACGCGTGATGCCATCCGGTCCGGCGACCTCGGCGACGCCTTCGCGCCGGGCCAAGATGGTCTGGATCAGCGGCGCATCTGACAGCGACTCTCCCACCCATTCTTCCGGCTGTGGGTACCGGTCCAAAATGGTGCCGTTGCGGTCGATGGCGATCAGCGCCGCCTCTTGCGACAGCCCGGCTTCGTCGGCGAGCTGGTTGAGCGCGGCCAGGCGGATGACGGCGAAGACGACGCCCTGGAGCTGATCGTCGCCGGCGAGGATGGGATAGGCAAAGGTCAAGATCGGGCTGCCCGTGCGCGGTCCTTCCTGATAGTCGCCAACCGCGAAGGTGCGGGTCTCGACAGCCCGCCGGAACCACGCGAGTTGTTGCTCGACGGCGTTAATCGGTTGGGCAGGGGGAACGGTGCTGCACACGATATCGCCATCCGCCTCGGCGACGCCGAAGCCGGAGTAACCCGGATAGAGTTTCAGCAATTCGGTGAGGCGTGCCACGCACGTCGCCGGGTCGTCGCTGCGCACATCGCGGAGCTGCGTGAGCGCGATCAACAACTGGCGCGCGCCTTCGACCGTGCGCTCCTGATCCGCTTTCAGGAGCTGGACTAAGGTGAGAGCGTTTTCTTGCGCGTCAATCGCGGCCAGGCGGCGCTCTTCAAAGCTGATGTGCAGCAGCAGACCCAGCACCGGGATGATGGCGAGGAGGACAAGAAGCATCAGACGCGCGCGCATGCTCGTCGGTATGAAGCGCCTCATGGGACATCCCCTTCGAATCAGCCGTCGCGGCTGCCCACAGTGCTGTCACACGGATTACACGGAAGGGAAATCGGTGTGGCATAGGTGATCGACCTCGTCCCATTCCCCTTCTCCTTCCCACGGCGAGGAGGTGAGAGGCCGGGAAAAGGTTTGTTTCAATGGATCGCATAAAAGCCTTGATGAGAGCACTATGATCATATCACAAAACACGATTTGGCCACATCCTATCTAAGTCCTGAACTTTGGCAAAGTGCCGGAGTGCAGTCTCACTTGCCCGTGGCGAAGCGAAGTGGGGTCAGGCCGCCACATCTTCGGTATTTGCAGGCTGAAGCCCAGGCTCCAGACGCCAGAATGGCTGTTGCCAAACTCCCGTAGATGAATCCAGAAATACATCGGCGACATAGATCCTTACCTATCGACACGGCCTACCCGAATGTGCTATGAATGCTGTGTCGCATCTCAATGAGAGTTATGGAGAGTGTATTGAATGCTGCGCAACGATCCGACCATGGCACTCCAACCGGCCCGCGCCTGTCGAATCGTGGTCGTGAACGGCCCGCGCCTGCTTCGCCAATTGCTATGCCGCGCGCTGGGCACACTCCCCGATTTCCAGGTGATGAGTGTGTTGGTCGACCCGACCGGCCTGACGCGCCTGATCGAGCGTGTCGAACCGGATTGGCTGATTACATCCCTGCAGCCCGACGGCCGGTTGCCTGTGATGGTCGAATCACACCTCGCCCGATTTCCGTGGCTCAACCTGTTGGGCGTCGCGCTCGACGGTAGCCGGATCTTGACCCGGTGTGGAAAATGGCGCGAAGAAGAAACATGGACGGATATCACATTCGAAGACGTGATCCATATCCTACGCACAGGATCCGGCCAGCGCAGCGGGCCGGGAGGGTGGATCGCCTGAGCGTGCCGACTTACCCGAACATGCAGACCCCATCGCAGCCCATAGCCATTGCCAAAGTCCTGGAGGCGCATCAGGGCGAACGCCACGTGATCGTCCTTCAAGACTTCCCCGACCCGGATGCTATTTCGTCGGCCGTTGCGCACCAGCTCATCAGTGCGAGTTTTGATATCTCGACGGATATCCATTATGCCGGCAAGATCAGCCATCAGCAAAACATTGCCCTGGTGAAGCTGTTGGGGATCCAGCTTGTTCACCACGACGAAGCCATACCCCTTGTAGGGTACGAGGGCGCCGTCTTCATCGATAATCAGGGCACGACCTCCGCCACCCTTGTCGAGGCGCTGGAGGCGGCCGGCGTGCCGGCCCTGATCGTCGTCGATCACCATGAAGCCCAAAAACGCCTGGCGCCCGAGTTCAGCGACATCCGCCGAACCGGCGCCACGGCCACGATCTACGCCGGTTATCTAGAACAGGGCCTCGTCGCGCTGGATAAGTCACGCCGTGATCACGTGATGGTCGCCACCGCATTAACGCATGGCATTATGACCGACACCCACAGTTTCATTCATGCCGGCGAGGAGGATTTTCGCGCGGCCGGCTTCCTAAGCCGGTTTCGGGATGCCGACCTGCTCCAGCAGATTATGAGCCAAGCCCGTTCGAAACAGGTCATGGAGATCATTCGGCGTGCACTCGGCAACCGGGTGACGGTGGAGAATGTTTCGATCGCGGGCATCGGTTATCTGCGGGCTGAAGATCGTGACGCCATTCCCCAGGCGGCCGATTTCCTGATCACGGAGGAGAATGTTCACACCGCGATCGTCTACGGGATCGTGACGGGTGAAGAACGGGAGGAAACGCTGATCGGATCGATACGAACCTCGAAAATTACGCTCGACATCGATGAGTTCATCAAAGAGGTATTCGGCAAAGACGCAACCGGCCGTTACTTCGGCGGCGGCAAACTGTCAGCCGGAGGCTTCAGCATCCCCATCGACTTTCTGGCCGGTATGCGCGATGAAGAATACCGCAACCTGAAATGGGAGGTGTATAATGCTCAAGTGAAACAGAAGGTGTTTGCCAAGATGGGCTTTGAACAAACCCCTCGTCCAAAAGACGAAGCGAGCCAGGGAGTAGAGTAAGGAGGAAATATGACCCTCGTCGAATTGATTGTTCTGCTCATTGTCGCGGGCGTCGTCGGATCCATCGGCCAGTCGATCGCCGGCTTCTCACGAGGGGGATGTCTGGCCTCGATTGCCGTGGGTTTCATCGGAGCCTTAATCGGCTTATGGCTGGCTAGAAACCTGGGGCTGCCAGAGCTGCTCGTGGTCAACATCGGGGGAACGAATTTCCCGATCATTTGGTCGATCATCGGATCGGCGTTGTTCGTCGCCGTGATTGGCTTCCTGGGGCGAGGTCGCCTGTAGCCCTCGGCCAATCCGAGCGGGCATGCAACAGGCGAACGGCTTCATCACCCACTGTGATGGAGAAACCACACTGCTGCGGAGAAGAAGGAGTGTTCCCATGAGACTGACCAGGAATTTGGGCATGCTGCTGCTTGCTATCTGGCTCATCGTGACCGGACTTGTCCCTCTGCTCAGCCTAAGCTTTTCGGGCTTAGGCACGCTGATGGCTATTCTGGCCATCGCAGCCGGGGCCTTGATCCTGATTGGACGATAGGCCGTCTGCCTCGTCGTCGATCGGCGTGCCTGCGGCTCATCGCTCACGGGAGTGGCTGCGCCGCCTAATCCGTTGCTACCTGCGTCTCGTAGAGCGCCCTCTCGCTACGGGTGTCTCCGTGGGCACAACCCCCACTACGCGAGGGCAGGTCAGTTGCCCGCCGCGCGGGATTCAGAGGGCCATGCCTGCTGGTGTGGCCCTT
>DASSFZ010000089.1:0-9022 GCA_035693785.1 Anaerolineae bacterium
AAGCCGCCCAGACCCTTGACGGCGACGATTTTGCCTTGCGCCAGCAAGCGTTGTGCTTCCTGGATCGCAGCGTCACCGGTCAATGGATAAAGAGACGCGGATAAACGCTGATGGACGCCGATTTTTTCCTCTTTTATCCGCGTGTATCCGCGTTCATCCGCGTCCAAATTCATTTCCAGCCAGACGTGAGGCCCACAGGCCGGGCAGGCCACCGGCTGCGCGTGGAAGCGGCGATCGAGCGGGTCGGCGTATTCGGCGGCGCACTCGGGGCACATCTCGAACGGCGCCATCGTCGTGAGCGGGCGGTCGTACGGGATGTCCTTGATGATCGTGAAGCGCGGCCCGCAGTTGGTGCAGTTGATGAACGGGTAGCGATAGCGCCGATCGCCCGGATCGCGCATCTCGCGCAGGCAGTCCGCGCACACGCACACGTCAGGCGAGACCGGCAGGAACGCGCCGGGCACAGGCTCCGAGTGAACGATCTCGAAGGTCGTGAAGCCGTTGGCGCGGCGCGCCTCGACCTGCATCGAGTCGATGCGCGCGAGCGGCGGCGCTTCGTCGCGCAGCGCCCGCACGAACTGATCCAGGACTTCGGGCGATCCGTCGGCCTCGATGTCGACGCCGGCCGACGTGTTGCGCACCCAGCCGCTCAGCGACAGCCGCGTCGCCAGGCCATACACGAACGGCCGGAAGCCGACGCCCTGCACGACGCCGGTGATGTGGATTCGCGCTCCTCGCAATTCACTCATAGTGGTGACAACCAGGATCTTGCCACGGAGGCACTGAGGCACGGAGAAGTGATCGTTGTAATCCTCTGTGTCTCCGTGTCTCCGTGGCTAATCACGCTTGCGCCGCCGGAACAGGCTCGCCCGCGTCGACGTCGATCGCTTCGAGATAGAACTCCTCGCCCGCCAGCGCCTTGATCCGGCCGCTGCCGCACGCCGGGCAGGCGAGGTCGTCCTCGCCGCCCGTATACCGCAGACCGCACGCCAGGCACTCTAACTCGATCGGCACGCGGCGGAAGTGCAGGCGCGCCCCTTCGGCAGGCGTCCCTTTACTCACCATGTCCCAGTAGAACTGCACCGGCTCGTCGACGACTGAAGACAGCGGGCCGACGACGAGGTGCAGATCGGTGATGCGCTTCGCGCCGGCCTCTTTCGCGCGCTGCAAGGCGATCTCCAGGATGTTTTCGACGACAGGCAGCTCGTGCATGGTTTTTCCTCCACCCTACATAATACTCGACTTTGTCGGTGGCTCAAGTAACATCTGTCATGCCTCTATTGCCCATTCGATACACGACACACGGATTTCCCACTTTGGCGCTGGTTCACAATTAGATTTCGATCCACCGGTGTCAACGAATATGCAACGAATCAACGAATGCGGGGGCGCATCCGTTGATTCGTTGTCTATCCGATGACGCCGTCCTACCAGTCCTTTGTCAGCCTGCCAACGGCAGAACGACGGTGAATGTGGAGCCTTCGCCGGGCTTGCTGCGCACGGAGACGCGCCCGCCGTAGCGCTCGACCAGGTCCTTCACGATCGCCAGCCCCAGGCCCGTGCCGGTCAATCCGTTTTGCTTGACGTTGCTGGCTCGATAGAACTCCTCAAAGATGTGCGGCACATCCACCTCGGGGATGCCGATGCCTGTGTCGGCGACGGTGACGACCACGTCGTCGCCGCGCTGCTCCAACTCGACGTCGACTTTCCCCCCTGCAGGCGTGTACTTCACCGCGTTGCCGATCAGGTTGAGAAAGATCCGGCTCAGGCCGTCTTCGCTCGCCATCACGGATAGGCCGCGCGGCACGTAGTCCACTCGAAGATCGACCTTCTTCTCTTCCGCCTGGCTCGACAGGCGATCGACGATGCCGAGCACCATCGCTTCGACGGATACCGGCGTCAGCGCGCCTTCCAGGCCCTCGACTTTGCCGGCCGCCAGGTCCAGCAGATCGTCGATCAGCATTTGCAGCACGTTGAGCCGCTCCGACAGGCGGCCCAGAATGTCGCGCTGCAGGTCGTTCAGGCCGCCGGCCAGGTCGCGTATCACGGTGCGCAGCAGGCTCTGCGACGCGACGACGGGCGAGCGCAGCTCGTGCGTCACCGCGCGCACGAACTGCGACTTCGTCGCGTCCGCGCGCTGCAGCTCGCCGTAACTCATCGCGTTTTCGATAGCCATCGCGCCCTGGCGCGCCACTGTCGTCACGAAGTCGATATCCTTCTCGGTGAAGAAACGGGGCTGCCAACTGTAGACGCGCAGCACGCCCAGCGGCCGGCGCCGCCCGATCAGCGCCACGCACAAGATCGAATGGATGCCCTCGGCCAGGACTTCGGCCGGATATTGGAGTCGCGGGTCGCCGGCCGTATCTTCGACGATGATCGGCCGGCCGCGCAGCGCTTCCTGGTCGATTGGGCTTCGGTCGACCTCCACCGGCCCTTTCTCCAGGTACGCCTGGCTCAGACCGTAGGCGGCCGTCACCTTCAACTGCCGGCCGGTCTCATCCAGCAGGCGAATGGAAGCCGCTTTCGCCTGAAGCGCGTGCGTCACGCCATGCACAAGCTGGTCGAGGACGCGCGGTAGATCGAGGCTGCTCGGCAAAGCCTGGACGCTCTGATACAGCGTCGCGAGCCGCCGCTGGTGATCGCGAAATTCGTGCAGCACCGGGGCCGCGAGACTGACGATGACCAGGAGCGTCACGCCAAAGAAGGCCAGGATGGCGGTGACGTAGAGTGGATCGCGATACAGGCTTTCCGGCAGGGCGGGTATCACGTGGTAGTGCGGCAACACGCCGGCCGCCTCCAAGACCACGAGGATGAAGACCAGGCCGATCACCAGGACGGCGTACGTGAATGCCGTGCGACCCGGCAGCAGGATCGAAGCCAGCAGCACGTAGAAGAGAAAGAAGGCGATGGCCGGACTTTCGATGCCGCCGGTGAAATGCACGAACGCGGCCAGCGCCAGCCAGTCGAAGGCGATTTGAACCGTTGTGATCAGGGCCGGCCGGCGTGTGCCGGCGCGGCGCGAGGCGTACTCGACCAGCGCATTATAAGCCAGGATGATCGCCCCCAGCACGTATAGCGACAGCGCAGGCAGAGGCGCTCCCGCCACGTGCACACCGAACACCGTGCCCGCCAGCACGGCAAGCCCCGCCAGCCAGCGCATGCGGATCAGGCGTGCGTTGCTATGGATCAGGTCTGCCGCCGCGGGCACGTCGGGCCGCCCGGGCGATCCATCCGGGTCTATCATTCACGAGCCTTCCGGCTGCCGACTCTTGGCGAGCATGGCATCCACCTGCCGGACGAGCTTGTCGGGGTCGATCGGCTTGTCCACGAACGCGTCGACCGGCAGGTAGTCCTTATCCGGCCCGAAGCGCAGGTCGGTCGTGCTGTGCAAGGCCGTGAGCATCAGGATCGGGATGCGGCTGTAAGCCGCCAGCGGCGAGCCGGGATCTGGACTGCGCAGCTTGAGCGACACCTGGAAGCCCTCGGTCGTCGTGTCCATCATCACGTCGAGGATGATCAAGTCCGGCTTGATCTCCGGCACCATGCGCAGGCCGTCTTGCCCATTCTTCGCGTCGAACACCTCGTGACCCGCGCCTTTCAGGCACAGTCGCATGGCGAGGACGATGTCAGGATCGTCGTCGATGATCAGGATTTTCGCCATTGTTACTCCCAAGACCCTTGCGAAGGTTTGACACGCAGCAGCTTTGTTGGCGAACCTGCGCCAAACCTTCGCAAGAGTGAGTAGTTACCTCCCTATTTCGCTCAGAATAGCGCGGCCCACTGCGGGCACGGCCTTCCGAACTTCGGCACTCAGTTCAGGCGACCAGTCGACCCGCGCCGGCTGGACGCCGAAGATGATCACCTGCTCGGGCAGCACACCCAGGGCTGCGCCCAACGCCAGCGCGTCGACGAGGCCTGCGGCGTGGCACGACAGCGCCGGCGTCTCGACGCCTAGTCGACGCAGGTCAGGCGCGATGCGCAGCCACTCGCCCGGCGCGCGCCCGACGCCGGCTGCGTCGACGACGAACACGCGGCGATACTCCGCGAGCGTCAAGAGCACATCCAGGCCTCGCGTACCAGCGTCGATCGCCGTCGCGCCGCGCGGCAAGCCCCGCGCCTGCATCCACCTTATCACAGCCGGGCCGAGGCCATCATCCCCGCGCAAGGGATTGCCCAACCCCAGAACCAGCGTCTGTTTTGCGGGCAGGCTCACTCGCACCTCCAACTTCCAACCTCCAACCTCCAATCTCCAACTTCAAACCTCAAACTTCAAAAGTCACGTCCAGCATGTGCGTCGAGCACGAGATGCACGGATCGTAGGCGCGCACCAGCATCTCCAGCGCCAGCCTGACCTCGTATTGCGGCCGATCGAGCAGGCGAGGCACGAGCGTGCGCATGTCGGCTTCGATGTTCGCCAGGTTCTGCCCCGTCGGAATGATGCAATTTGCGCCGGTGAGGCGCCCGTCGTCGCTCAGGCGATAGTGATGATACAGTGTGCCGCGCGGAACTTCGCACGCGCCCACGCCCTCGCCCGCTTGCACTTCGACCGGCGGCGGAGCCTCGGGCTGGACGCCGCGCTCCAGCAGCGCATCGACGAGTGTGATAGCCGACTCGACGCAGTGCGCGATCTCGACCACCTGGGCGATCGTGTTCAGGTACGGGTTGATGCACGCCGGCTTCAATCCCAGCGTCGCGGCCGCCGCCTGGGCGCGCGCGCACAACTGGTCGTAGTTGACGTTGAATCGCGCCAGCGCGCCGACCATGTACGCGTCGCGGCGATGCCGGGTATGTTTCGCGGTCGAATGCGGCACCAGAAATTCGTTCGTCAGCTCGCCATAGTCGGCGACGTGCATCTGGTAGCCGTCGCTCGACGTGATGGTCGCGCCGGCGACGCCGACGAAAGCATACTCGCCGGGCTGGCGCAGCGCAACGTACTCGGTCTCGCGCTCGAAATCCGGCAGGGCGAGCGATTGGAACAATTCGACCGTGGCATCCACATCCTGGCGAGCGGCTTCCAGGCGGGCGCGCAGCTCCTCCAGGTCGCTCCGGTACGGGAGGCGCGTGAACCCTCCGACAGTCAGTGTGAGCGGATGCGTGTGGCGCCCGCCGACGACGGCGCACAGGTCGCCCGCCAGCTTCTTCATGCGCAGCGCGCGCAGCACGACTTCCCGATGGCTGCGCGCCAGCGGCACCACGCTGCCCACGCCGAGCAGATCCGGCGCGACCAGCATGTACGCGTGGAGGATGTGGCTGTCCAGGATCTCGCCGAGAAAGTTCAGCTTGCGCAGCAACTGCGTCTGCTCGGAAGGCGTCACGCCCAGCGCGGCCTCGACCGCCAGCAGCGAGGTCGTCGCGTGCCCGACGGAGCAGATACCGCAAATGCGCGACGCGATGGGTGAGGCTTCGGCGTACGGTCGCCCGAGGAGCATCGCCTCGAAGAAGCGCGGCGTCTCGACGATCTGCAGCTCGCAGCGTTTCAGCTCGCCGCGCTCGACGTCGACGACGATGTTGCCGTGCCCCTCGATGCGGGTCAGATGATGAACGTCTACGTGTAGTGTCGCGTTGCCCATGTTATGCCTTCTCCGCCTGGCGCTCGCTCTCGCGCTGCGCCAACTGATACGTGCCGAACAGCGTGAAGCGCGTCATGATGTCCTCGGCCGTCAGCCCGGCTTCGTCGAGGACGCTGTGCATGGCATCCAGGTTGGGATTGGAAATCAGGCCGCGGCATCCCTCACAGCTCGTCCCGTACGTGGGACAGAGCGCGCCGCATCCGGCGCGGGCGACTGGTCCCAGGCATATCCTTCGGCTTCGCTCAGGACGAGCCTGGCCTCGGTGGAAGAGGCACACGTTCTCTCTCAGCTTGCACTCGACACACACCGGGTAGTCCGGCATGCCCGGCCGGCGGCCCTGGATCAACTCCTTGGCGACGCGCACGAACTCCTCGCGGTCGATCGGACACCCCGGCACCACGGCGTCGACCTGGATTACGGCCTCGATCGGGCGGGCTTGAGCATCGACTTGCACGAGCTGGTCGTTGAGCCGCAGGCGCGGCGACCGCGCCCCGCCGTCGCGCTGAATCACGTACCAATCGCCCATCTCGCCGTACACGTAGTCGCAGACTTCGTCGAGCGGGCGGCGGTTGCGGATGGCATTGATGCCGCCTAAATGGGCGCACGCTCCCAGCGCCACGACGATCTCGGCCTGCTGGCGGATGTGCGTCAGGCGATCCTCGTCGGACTTTCGCGCGCACGAGCCTTCGACGAAGGCGATCTGGTAGTCTTCGCCCCGAGGCGCGTCGGTCATCGCCTCCCGGAACTGCACGATGTCGACCGCGTCGAGCAACTCCGGGTGGGTCTGCAGGGAGTCGATGACGGTCAACTGGCAACCTTCGCAACCTGTGAAGTCGAAGAACGCGATCTTGGGCCTGTTCATAGCGCCTCCTGGACACCCTTGATCTCGGCATACGAGAAGACCGGGCCGGATTGGCAGGTGTAGATGTGATTCATCTGGCAATGGCCGCACTTGCCCACGCCGCACTTCATGCGCCGCTCCAGCGACAGCCAGATATTCCCCTCGAGGATGCCCTTGCCCAGCAGCTCCATCAACACAAAGCGATACATCGCGGGCGGCCCGACCACGACGGCGACGGTATTGCGCGCGTAGACCTGCACCTGCGGGAACAGGGTGGTGATGACGCCGACGTTGCCCGTCCAGCCTTCCGCCGGGCGATCGACCGATAGATGCACCTCGACGTCGTCCCGCCCGTGCCATTGGGCCAGCTCGTCTATGAACAGCAGCTCCGACGGGTGCTTGGCCCCGTACAGAATGATCACCCTTCCGTATTTGCCTCGCTCGTCGAGCACCTGGTTGATCAGCGAGCGCGCCGGCGCCAGGCCTAGCCCACCCGACGCGAACAGAATATCCTTACCTTGAAAGCGCTCGACCGGGAAGCCGTGCCCGAAGGGGCCGCGTACCCCGATGACCTGGCCGGCCTGCATGCGATGCAGGGCGCCGGTGACGTCGCCCGCCCGGCGCACGCACAACTCGAACGTGCCGTTACTGCGACTTGGCGACGACGAGATCGAGATGGGCGCTTCGCCCACACCCAGCGCCGACACTTCGAGGAATTGCCCGGGCGCGTGCCCGAGCGACAGGCCACCCTGCAGCTCCAGCGTGAACAGCTTCTCGAGCGCGGTCATCTGCCGCACGTCCACGATGCGCGCCGGCTGCGGCAGGTAGATCGACTCTTCCAGTCCGGCTTGCAGTGTCGCTTCGCGAGTCATACGCACTTCCCTTCCCCGGCATGGGGATGCCGGGACTACTGTCACCCCGATTTCCCTGGGGACGTTTTTTGCCTCCGAAATTGGCAAGTATCCTACTATCGACCTGGGCGATTGCGAGTTCATTTTGCGCCTTGACCGTGCCGGAATACTTGCCAGTCCGTGTAATCCGTGGGAAATCCGTGTGTCAGGTCAGGCTGTTGCGGGCGTCGTGGCGGGCATCCACGCGCTCGTGATACAGCGCGTTGAAGGTGTCGACCGGGTTGATCTTCGCCAGGCAAGCTTGCGCACAGCGCCCGCAGCCCACACACCCCAACAAGCCGTAGGCATCCGTCTGATATTGGCCCTTGCGCAGGAAGCGGTGCCGCTGCCGCGCGGCGCGCGCCGGACGGAAATTGTGCCCGCCCGCGACCGTGGCAAACTCGTCGAGCTGGCACGAATCCCAGACGCGCGTGCGCTTGCCGAGCGACAGAGCGAAGTCCACTTCGTCCTGCACGTTGAAGCAATAACACGTCGGGCAGACGTTGGTGCACGATCCGCACGCCAGGCAGCGACGGCCCAGCTCCTCCCACAGCGGACTCTTGTAGCTCACGCGCAGCAGCGACGGCAGCTCGCTGACGTCGAAGTCCAGGCGGTACCAGAAGCGCGGCCACTTCTCGGCCAGGACGTCGTTCATGCGCTGGTAGTCCGCTTCGGTCGCCGGGCGGGTTTCGGCGTGCCCATCCAGCAGCGCCCGGCCTCGATCGCTTCCGACGTCAATCGCGTACTCGACTGTTCCAGCGGCATCGTCGGGCACGCTCAGATCGGTCAGGTGTAGGTCGAATCCATCTGTGGCGGACAACGTGCCCATGCTCTTGCAGAACGAGTGCTTGCTGCACGGCTTCAGACACTCGACGCTGATGAGCACGGTGTTCTCTCGCCGTTTCCGGTAGTGCTGGTCGACGGTGCCGGTGTTGAACACCTTGTCCAGCAACTGGATGGCATGCAGATCGCAGGTGTGCACGCCCAGCACCGCCGTTTGCCGTCCGTCGAAGGTCGGCTCAATCTGGCTGCCGTCCGTCTTGAAACGCAGCAGTTCCTCGCGCTGTGGCAAAAGGTACTTCTTGGGCGGGAGCACGGTCTGCGTGTAATCCAGATGCAGCTCGTCCGTCGACCGGACATCGTCGAAGATGTATTGCCCATCGACGGGTCTCGGCCCGACGACCCGATAATCGGTTTGCAGCGAGGCGACGAAGCGGCTCATCGCCCCTTTTGAGATGACTCGGAAACCCATAGGCTCACCTCATTCGCCTGAAGCGCCAACCCCAAGTTTCAGTTCCGCACACCAATCTCCATCATATATGATACACTCACCGGCTCTTACCACTAGTGACATAAATCACAAGGGACATAGGTCAACTGGCAGCATCCCGCCGGCGTCATTGCGAGCGTCTTTTGCGAAGCAATCTCCGGCACGGACAGCCGTATTCGCTAAGGGCGGCTGAGATTGCTTCGTCGCACACGGCGCTCACCTGCCCCGCACGTCATTGCGAGCGTCTTTTTGCGAAGCAATCTCAGCGGGGTCGCAATGACGGCTAAGTAGTTCCGTGGTGTTTAGCTTGACTCCGTTCGATTCCGATGTACACTGTCATTGCGGCGCCCTTACACACATGATCCAAATCAGTCCTCAGCAAATAACACCAGAATTCAGAGCGCTGTTCGATGCAGGTGCGCCTGCCAGCCTGAGGTGCTTCGCCGTGTTG
>DASSFZ010000090.1:0-4750 GCA_035693785.1 Anaerolineae bacterium
CTCGATCGCCTGTCCGGCGGGCGGCTGATCCTCGGCGTGGGGCTGGGCGATGGCGCGCCAGAATTCGATAACCTCGGCGAGCAGGCCGACAGGCGAACACGAGGGGCGATGCTCGACGAGGCGCTGGAGGTCGTCACGGGCTTGTGGCGCGGCGAGACGTTCGATTACGAGGGAGCGCACTACTCGATCAAGCAGGCGCTGTTCACTCCCCGGCCGGTTCAGTCACCGCGCATTCCGATCTGGGTGGCAGGCGTATGGCCGAACAAGCGCCCGTTCCGGCGGGCGGCGCGCTGGGACGGCGTGTTCCCGCTGTGGCGCGAGCAGTTCTTTAATCAGATGATGCCGGTCGAGCAGGTAAGAGAGGTTATCGCCTTCGTGCGTGGACGGCGCTCAGCCGACACGCCATTCGATGTCGTGCACTGGGGCCTGACGTCGGGAGCGGACCAGGCGCAGGACGCCGACACGGCTGCCACGTACGCCGAAGCTGGAGTGACGTGGTGGCTGGAGAACGTCAGCCCCTGGCGCTTCGGGTGGGAGAAAGGCGCGTGGCCGCTCGAGGCGATGCGGGAACGAATCCGGCAGGGGCCGCCGTCCTCGTTTGACAATCGCCGGAAGGTAAGGCCATAATAGCGAAGACCAATATGGCTGACACTCAATCGCGCAGGTACATCTCCCATGAATTCGCCACTCAACTCGAAGTGGCGCGCTCCAGTCGCAGTATGCAGGGCGAGCGCCGCGTCGTCACGGCCCTGTTCTGCGACGTGACCGGCTCGACCGCGATGGCCGAGAACCTCGACCCGGAAGAGTGGGCCGAGATCATGAACGAGGCATTCGACTACCTGATCGCGCCGGTGTATCGCTACGAGGGCATCGTGGCGCGGCTGATGGGCGACGCCATCCTGGCCTTCTTCGGCGCGCCGGTCGCCCACGAAGACGACCCGGTGCGAGCCGTGCTGGCCGGGCTGGACATCGTGCGGAGCGTCCGCCCTTTCCGCGAGCGCATCCGGCGCGAATATGGACTGGACTTCAAACTGCGCGTCGGCATCAACACCGGGCCGGTCGTCGTCGGCGAGGTCGGGTCGGATCTGCAGATGGAGTACACCGCGATGGGCGACGCGGTGAATCTCGCGGCGCGCATGGAGCAGACGGCGCTGTCAGGCACGGTCCAGATCACGCAGCACACATACAGGCTGGTCGCGCCGTTCTTCGACGTGTACGAAGTGGGCAGCGTCGAGGTGAAAGGCAGGCACGAGCCGGTGCAGGCGTACCGCGTGCTGGGATGGCACGAGCAGCCCGGCCTCCGGCGAGGCGTCGTGGGGCTTCGCGCGCCGCTCATCGGCCGCGACCAAGAACTGGAGATGCTCAAGCGTGTCGTCGACGAGGTGCGCGGCGGGCGCGGACAGATTGTGTGCCTCGTCGGCGAAGCCGGGCTGGGCAAGAGTCGCCTGATCGAGGAGCTGCACACTTACTGGAGACGGGTTTCCGAGGCGCCGCCCGCTGTCGCAGGCCTGCCTGGTCAGGCACGCGTGCAACCCGTGTGGGGCGTCCATCAAGGTATGTCCTACGATGCGACGCGCGCCTACGGCGTGTTCCGGCACTATTTGCGCCATACCTTCGAGATCGAAGAAGACGATCCGCCGGACGTGGTACGCAGCAAGGTGGCGCGCATCGCGCGGGACCGGCCACCGGAACAGGTTGCTCGAATAACGCACGCGGCCGAAGTGCTGCTGGCGCTGGCGGCCGAACCGGAAGAGCCGCTGCAGAGCGGCGAGGCGCTTAAGCGGAACCTGTTCGAGGCAGCGCTCGCCGGGTGGCGCGACGTGGCCGCGCGCGCACCGTCCGTCGTCGTGCTCGACGATCTCCATTGGGCTGACCCGGCGTCGGTCGAGCTTCTGCAGCATCTCTTCCAACTGTCCGAGGAAGTGCCGATCCTCTTTCTGTGCGCGATGCGCCCCTACCGCCAGTCGCCTGGCTGGCAGGTGAAACTGATGGCGGAGCGGGCCTATTCTCACCGCTATACGGAGATCGAGCTCCACCCCCTCAGCGCCGTGGATAGCGAGTCATTGGTCGACAACTTGCTCGACAACCCCGACCTGCCGGATCACCTGCGCCAACTGCTCCTCCGTAAGGCGGAAGGCAACCCTTTCTTCGTCGAGGAAGTCGCCCGGGCGCTGATCGACAGCGGGGCGATCGTGCGCGACGAGCCTGGCACGCCTTGGCGGGCGGGGCAACACGTCGATGCGGCGCACATCGACATCCCGGACAGCGTGCAGGCGCTGCTGATGGCGCGCATCGACCGGCTGGACGACGACGTGCGGCGCACGCTCCAACTGGCGTCGGTCATCGGGCGCACGTTCTCCTACCGGGTGCTCGAGCGCGTCGTGGAGACGCCCGATGCGCTCGACCAGCATTTGAAGATGCTGCAGCGCGCCGATCTGATTCACCTGGCGGCACACACGAGCGAGCCGGTGTACGAATTCCGGCACGAGCTGACGCGCGACGCGGCGTACGCGTCGATCCTGCGCCGCCATCGCCGGGCGTTCCATCGCCGGGCCGGCGAAGCCATCGAAGCATTGTTTGTCGAACAGTTGGAGGAACAGGCCGATCGTCTCGCGTATCATTTCGACGAAGCTGCCGACGACGAGCGCGCGCTGAAGTACACCACGCTCGCCGGCGACGTGGCGGCCCGCCTGTACGCGAACGCGGAGGCTATTGCACACTACACACACGCGGTGGAGATCGCCACACGCGGAGTGGCTTCCGGCGAGCAGCTTATTTATCTGTATACGAGCCGCGGCCGTGCCTTTGAAGTCAGCGGCCGGCACAAGGAGGCTACGGCCGCTTACAGGGAGCTGGAAAGGCTGGCACGCGAGCGCAGCGATCGCGCGCTGGAGCTTGCGGCATTGATTCCCTGGGCGACGATCCATTCGACGTACACGGCGGAGTTCGATCCGGAGCAGGGGCAGGCGTTGTCCGAGCGCGCCCTTGCGCTGGCGCGCGACATGCAGGATCACCGCGCCGAGGCCAAGGCGCTGTGGAACCTGATGCTGCTCACACTCTTCGCGGGCAAGGGCGCCCGCCAGGCGGTGGCCTACGGCGAGCAGGCGCTCGCCATCGCGCGCCGGCACGACATGCATGAAGAGCTGGCTTACATTCTGCACGACATCGCGCGCGCCTACTTCGAAGCGGGAGAAGTCGATCCGGCGTGGTCTGCACAGGAGGAGGCCCTCGCTCTCTGGCGCGAGCTTGGCGACCTGCCCATGCTGGCCGATACCCTGACGTCAGCCGCAAGCCGCTACTACTGGGTCGGCGAGCTTGACAAAGCGATGGCGCTGGCCCAAGAAGCACGGCGCATCAGCGAGTCGATCGGCAACTCGTGGGGCGAGGCTTACAGCCTGAGCATGATCAGCCCCATCTACCTGGAACGCGGCGAGGCGGACAAAGGCATCCAGGCGCTGGAAGACGCGATCGCCTTGGGAGAACGGGCCAACTACTGGGGCGCGCAGGTGTTCGACCGCGCGATCCTGGCTTGGGTCTATGGCCTCCTCGGCGATGTGGAGCGCGGCTTCGCAGCCGCCCGCCTTGCGCTCGCCAAGACCGAGGAGTTCGGCCAGCCCCGCCACCCGATCCTGGCCGTGTTGGCGCTGCTGCACCTGTACGGTGGAAACCCGGAAGAGGCTTTCGCGACAATGCATCAGGCCAGGGAAGGGTCCGGCCCTGACCGGCCCGGCGCTTATCCCGAAAACACGCTGATCTTCGATCTCATCGACGGCGAGGTGGCGCTTGCCCATCACGACTACGAGCACGTGCTTCAGTTAGCGGAGCGGGCCATCACGGCCATGCGCGCCAAGGGTGTGCGCTCGCTGCGCCCCAACATGCTCTACCTGAAGGGCAAGGCCCTGCATAGCCTGGGGAAGACTGCCGAGGCTCGCCAGGTTCTCTCTGAAGCCCGGGCCGAGATCAGGGCGCTGGGTTTGAATCACAGTCTGTTCCTTCTGCCCGTATTGCGTGCGCTGAGCGAGATCGAAGCGCAGGCCGGCAACGCCCTCGAGGCGCAGGCGCTGCGGAAGCAGGCGCGCGAGATCGTCGAGTTCATCGCCGATCATACCGGGTCGCCGGAGCTGCGCTCCTCGTTCCTCGCCACGCCTGACGCGCGCGCGGTGAACAACGACCAGTGGTCAGTAATCAGTAGTCAGTGAGCAGTAATCAGCAAAGGGTGCCTTATGCTCATTGTCCACGTCTTTGCCCATGTCAAGCCCGAGTCTGTGGAGGATTTCAAAGCGGCCACTCTCGAAAATGCCCGCAGCAGCGTGCAAGAACCCGGCATTGCCCGTTTCGACGTCATCCAGCAGCAGGAGGACCCCACCCGATTTGTGCTGGTCGAAGTCTACCGCACACCGGACGACCCGGCTCGTCACAAAGAGACGGCGCACTATGCCAAATGGCGCGACGCCGTGGCGGACATGATGGCGGAGCCGCGGACGAGCATCAAATATGAGAATATATTCCCGAATGACGATGGCTGGGAATTAGTGCAATGAGGGCTGATGGTCTGGTGTGAAGTTTCACTGGGACGCTCAGCGGCGGATGGCCGCAAGGCCGGCGGCGTCGAACGCGAGGAACGCACCGCCCTGCTCTTGCACCACAGGGAGGATCACCTCATCGAGATCGAGCAGGGTACTCAGATTCCGCCCATTGACCACCACGTCAAGGTCGTGCAAAAGGAATGGCTTAACCTCGTCAAGCGCCC
>DASSFZ010000091.1:0-5944 GCA_035693785.1 Anaerolineae bacterium
GCAGGAATACGATGCATGGCAGGCGCTCTTCGCAGCGCAGCCGACGCTCGTCCAGCGTTTTCTGGAAGCGCAGGCACGCGCACTGGCCGATGCGATCCCGCAGCCCCACCCGGTTTCGCAGATGCGCTTCACATTGCCTGATCGCATCCTGCTCGAAGTGCCCCAGGCCGGGCCAGGGCAGTCCGTTCCCATTCCGTCCGACCAACGCGAGCAGTTGGCCGGCGGGCTGCTCGATCGCGTCACGGGCGGTGGCGCGGACAAAGTGCTGCGCCAGCGGCTGGCCGAACTGGAGCAGTCGCCGAATCGCGCCGTGGCCGTCAGCGCCGGCCTGCTGCGACACGTGACGGTGATGCACATGGTGCACGGCATGCTGCCCGCCGGCCGCAGCGTGACGTACACCGCGCTGCCCGACGAGGAGATTCCGTCGATCCCGGTCGGCGGCCCACTCGAACCCGAATCCGCGATCACTGCGGCGACGGACGCGATCGCCGAAGAAGGCGAGATCGAGTCGGGCCGGGGCGAACTGCTCGTGCCCTACGTGCCGGCTGCCCGCCGCTTCTATCTGCCGCAGTGGGTCGCATTCGACGATCGGGATCGGCTGCTGGTGAATTCGATCAGCGAGGCCGAAGCCATGGTCGCATCCATGCAGCGCTTCGTCGACGTGCTGCACGCGGCCATCGCGCTCGCGGTGTACATGGTGGTCGACGACGAGTATCAGCGCAAGCGCTACGGCATGCTCGGCCAGTTGGTCAACCAGGGCCGCGCACTCGCGCGTTACCAGACCGGCGAGATCATCCGCACGATCAAGGCGCGCGCCACGGCGCATGACCTCAATCGCGGCCTCAGCCTCAGCCTGCCGTACTTTGACGACCAGACGCTCTGCGTCGAGCCGCACGATTTCGTCGTCATTCCGGGGGGCCGCATCATGTTCGTCGCCGCGCTCGTCGTGCGCGCCGCCCGGCAGGAACAGGCAAAGGTCGCGCAGGATACGCGCTTCAATGCCTCGACACGCCACCATCTGCTGAGCCTGCTGGAGATGTTGGTGCGGGCGTTCAGTTAGAGACCAGGTATCGCATATGTTATCCGTGATTCTGTTAGTAGTCTTCTTCCTCATCGCATACAAACTCGCGCCGCGCGAGAACAAGGAACACGCGCACGTTCACGGTGCGGGGCAGATCGGCCTGCTGGCCGCGCTGGCGCTGTTCGGCGTGGACTACTTCACGTCGTACTTCTACGCGACGGGCGAGATGATGCACGCCCTGCATCCCTATGGTCTGCAGCAGTATGCCTACATCGCCGTCGCGGTCATCGGGTTTGCCAACTTCGTGTTCGGCGCTTTGTACATGTATTCACTCGGCATCTTCAACGAAGGCGGCGGCTCATACACCGCTTCGATGCGTTACCTGTGGCCGACGCTCAGCCTGATCGTTGCCGTCACGCTGATCCAGGATTACGTGCTGACGATCGTCGTATCGGCGTTGTCCGGCGGCGATCAACTGCTGTCGATCCTCGGCGCCTACGGCCAGAACTGGCTATACCACTTCGGCATCGGCGCGGCGCTGGCCGCCGTGACGTGGTGGCTCACCATTCGCGGCCGGGGCGAATCGTCGCGCGTCGTCTTCACTTTGCTTGGCATCTTCATCATGATGACAATCACGATGGCGATCGGTCTGTTCATCGCCCACGCGAAGAGCGTGCCGCCCGCGCCAGTCGAAGAAGCGACGCACAGCGTCACCTTGGCTGAGGCGCTGCTGCACATGCTCACTGCATCCATGAAGGGTATGGTCGCGCTGACCGGCCTCGAAGCGATGTCGAACGGCATCCAGTTCGTCATCAACGAAGATACGGGCATCGTCAAGTGGGGCAGGAAACATCTGCCGCGCCTGAATAAACTGTGGGACTTTTATAGCGGAAAATCGGGCATTGGCCGCTTCGTGCAGACCTCGTTCCTGTTCTACGGCGGGCTGACAACCCTGTTCCTCACGATATTCGCCATCCGCTTCAACGTGTTCGATGGCACAGACGGACGCACGCTGGTCGGCAACCTGGCCTTCATCGGCTTCGGCCAGATTCAAGGCGGCGACCTTTTATTCTGGGCCTACCAGATACTGGCCGTGCTGCTGCTGGCCGCCGCATCGATGACGGCGTTTCAGGATGCGCAGGCCACTGAGTGGCGCGATGTCGCTATCGGGGAAATTCCCGAAGTGATCGTCTACCGCGATCCGCGTGGCACGTTCACGCGCTCGGTGACGATCACGTTCGGTCTGGCCGTGTTGATCATGTTCCTGGTGCGCGGGCAGACGACGCACGCTGTGCCGTTCTACGGCGTGGGTGTGTTCATGCCGATCACCGTGATGGGCCTCGCCATCCGACGGCACGTGCAGCAGCACTATACAGGCCGTGTCCGCAAGTGGGGCGTCTTCGGCGCAACGATCGCCACTGTACTGGCGGGCATCGTGTTCTTGGGGCAGATCGTCGGAAAGTGGAGCGAAGGCGGCTGGGTCGTGCTGATCTCGTTCACGCTGCTGGCGCTGGCCGCGCATGCCATGCTGCTCTCACCCTTAGGCTACCGCGAGCCGAAGCAAATTCACCGCATCGTGCGCGACAAGGCGCGTGTGCAGGGCGCGATGGCCTCCATCGTCGAGTGGCAGTCGCTCAAGATGCAGGAGTATCGTTACGCGCTGCTCGTTGGCACCGCGCGCTTCTTCGAGTTGTTCGGCGTGCGCCGCCCGGTTCGCTACGAAGTGCCTGTCGTCGCCGGGGATTACGACCACGCGCTCCACATCGATCATCCCGAAGCGCCGTCGCTCCTCGAGCAATACCTGGATGCGCGCCCCGAGCCGCACATTGGCGGCCCGCCGAACGTCACGGCGGTGGGCGACCTAAACCCTCTCGTCCAACCCAACGGCCCTGGTGAGAGCGTGGAGTCCGATCGGGCCGCCGACCGGCAAATAGCGTCTGCGAACGATGGGGAGACAGCATGATCAAGCGGTGAGCGGCGCCGCTTGAGAGCCACTCGGCTATGCGATCTGCTCCGATCTACTCCCTGCGCGTCTCGGATGTGTTCCGGGCGCTGGAGACCTCACCAGAGGGGCTTGCGTCGAATGAAGCGCAGGCCCGCCTCTCGCTCTACGGCCCAAACGTGCTGCGCGAGCCGAAGGCAGCCCCTCAGTGGCGGCGCTTCGGCGGCCACGTGCTGCACCCGATGGCGCTACTCCTGTTGAGCGCGGGCGTCTTGGCATCCCTCGGCGGCCGGCCCGAACTCGGCATCGTGATCTGGCTCATCGTCATGGTCAATGCCGGGTTCTCATTCTGGCGGGAGTATCGGGCCGAGCAGGCGGTGACCGCACTGAAGCAGTTGCTCCCGTCGTACGCGCGCATCGTGCGAGATGGAGGCGAAGTTCAGGTACCTTCGAGCGAAGTCGTGCCCGGCGATGTGCTGGTGCTGGCCGAAGGCGACAACATCCCGGCCGACGCGCGCGTTGTCGAAGAATACGGCCTGCGCGTGAACAACGCCTCGCTTACCGGCGAAGCCGTCCCTGCCCGCAAGACCGCCGAGGCGTCGCTGCGTGAAGGACTGACCGAGGTTGAGCGGCCCAACTTGATCTTCGCGAGCACATCCGTCGTATCCGGCACGGGTCGCGCGGTTGTGTATGCGACGGGCATGGCGACACAGTTCGGGCGAATCGCCAATCTCACACAGGTCGTCGAAGAGCCGCCCAGCCCGCTCCAGCAGCAACTTCGGTGGATGACGCGCCTCATCACCTTCGTGGCTATCGGAATCGGCACGGTCGTGTTTTTAGTCGCCGCGCTCAATGTGGGCATGCCGCGCATCGAGGCCTTGATCCTGGCCGTGGGCATCATTGTCGCCACCGTGCCCGAAGGCTTGTCCCCCACCGTCGCCCTGTCGCTGGCGATGGCCGTGCAGCGGTTGGCGCGGCGCGGCGTGCTGGTTAAGAAACTCGCCACCGTCGAAACGCTCAGCGCCACATCCGTCATCTGCACCGACAAAAGCGGGACGCTGACGCAGAACCAGATGACCGTTCGCCAGGTGTGGGCAGGCGGGCAGCGTTTCAGCGTGTCGGGCGCAGGCTACGAGCCTACCGGCGAGTTCTCGCCACGGCCTGATGACACTGTTGCAGGCGACTTCAAGGCGCTGCTCGGCGCGGCGATGTTGTGCAACAATGCCCGCCTCATCCCGCCATCGCCGGAGCATCCTCATTGGACGTGCTTGGGCGACCAGACCGAGGCGGCGTTGCGTGTGCTCGCGCTCAAGGGCGGCATGGACGATCGCCTGTTGAACGCGATGCTGCCGCGTGTCCACGAGCTACCCTTCGATGCGCGCCGCAAACGGATGACGACGATTCATCGCGACAGCGTGTACGGCGAGGTAGCCATGGTCAAAGGCGCGCCGAAGGAAGTGCTGCAACTGTGCACGAACATCCTCATGCACGGCGAAGTCCGTCCGCTCGACGCGGAAACACGGGCCACGATCATGGCCGCGAATGACGACGACGCTCGCCGCGCGCTGCGTGTGATAGCGCTTTCCCGGCGCGAGTTGCCGCCGCGCTCTGGCCCATATTCCGTCGAAGATATCGAGCGCGATTTGACTTTTCTCGGCCTCGTAGCGATGATGGACCCGCCGCGCCCCGAAGTCGCCGATGCGGTGAAAACCTGCCGCCAGGCCGGTATCCGCATCGCGATGATCACCGGCGACTACGGCCTGACGGCTGAATCGGTCGCGCGGCGTGTGGGGATGCTCTCCACACCGAATCCGCGCATCTTGACCGGCACGGATGTCGAGGCGCTGAACGATGCTGAACTGCAGGCGCTGCTGGGTGAAGAAGCAGTTTTCGCGCGGATGGCGCCCGACCACAAGCTGCGGCTGGTCGCCGCGTTTCAGGCGCGGGGCGACGTGGTGGCCGTGATCGGCGACGGTGTGAACGACGCGCCTGCCCTGCGCAAGGCCGACATCGGCATCGCCATGGGACGGGCGGGCACCGACGTGGCGAAGCAAGCTGCCGACGTAATCATCACGGACGATGACTTCGGTGCGATCGCCGGCGCCATCGAAGAGGGGCGAACGGCATACAACAACATTCGCAAGTTTCTCACTTACATCTTCGCGAGCAACGTGCCGGAGATCATGCCCTTCGTGCTGATGGCGCTATTCAACATTCCGCTGGCACTGGCCGTCACGCAGATTCTGGCGATTGACCTCGGCACCGATCTGCTGCCGGCCCTGGCGTTGGGCGCGGAGCGGCCGGAGCCGGATGTGATGCAGCGTCCACCGCGCTGGCGAACGCTGCCTCTGGTGGATGGCAGCCTCATCGCGCGCGCACTGTGGCTGGGCGCGATTGAAACGGTGCTGTGCTACGTTGGATTCTTTTTCGTCATTGACGGCTCGCTCAATTTGGCCATGACGTCGCGCCCTGATTTGCTGCCGTTCACCGATCGGCTGGTCGTACGGGGCGGGCTGGCCTACGTGATGGCGACGACCGTTTTCCACGCAGGCGTCGTCACCGCGCAGATCGGCAATGCATTTGCCTGCCGGACGGAGCTGAGCCACGTGCGGCATATGGGTTGGTTGAGCAATCGATTCTTGCTGGCGGGGATCGCGGCGGAGATCGCTATTATCCTATCACTGGTATACGTCGCGCCACTGGCCGCAGTCTTCGAGCATTATCCTCTGCCACCGGAATACTGGCTGGTGTTACTGGCGTACGCGCCGATACTTTATGTGTGCGAGTGGATTCGCAAGCGCGCCGTTCAGCGCATCGAGCAGAGGCAGTTGCGCCGGCGCCAAGGAGTCGTCCTGATATGAAAGTCATCATCATGGGCTGTGGTCGGGTGGGCGAAGAGCTGTGCCGGATTATGCTCGGCGACGGGCATGAGGTTGCCATTATCGACTACGATCAGGCAGCACTGGATCGCCTTGGCCCGC
>DASSFZ010000092.1:0-2879 GCA_035693785.1 Anaerolineae bacterium
CCGCCGCGCGCCGCGTCATCGCACAGGGAACGCCCGATCCGATCCGGCGCTACGCGTTATGGCAGCGAGTTGCCGATCGCTCCCAACTCTCGCGCTTGCTGAGACTGGAACCGCCTGCCCGTGATCTGCCCGAGGGAATCCACGCCAATGGAATGACCGGCTGCCATCCCCTCGATCAATTTCTGCGCCTCGACTCGCAGACGCGCATGGTCGACTTCATCAACTTCGAGGTCGATCGCATGAGCATGGCCAGCTCGGTCGAGGCGCGCCCGCCGTTTCTCGATCATCTCCTGTGGGAGTTCTGCGCTTTGCTGCCACCTAAGCACAAGGTCAGCCCGGGCGGTAACAAGCTCTTGCTGCGACTGGGAATGAGGGATCGATTGCCCGAAGCGGTGCTGCGCCAGCCCAAGCGCGGGCTTGCCACGCCGCACGCCAACTGGTGGCGCGCCGAACGCCTGCCGGCCTGGGCGGAAGATTGCCTTCATCCCGCAGCCCTGTCTGAGGCCGGCTACTTCGATACAGAGGAAGTCACGCGCTTGCGCCACACCCACCGGTTGGGCCAGATAGATGCCTCGCGCCTCCTGATGGGCGTCCTCACGACACAGTTGTGGCACGATCGGTTCATCCGCTGACCGCATGTCGCGTATGGCTTATCGCGTATGGCTTATCGCGTATCGCATATCGCGTATCGCATATCGCTTATCGCTTATCACGCATCACGCATCACGCTTCACGTTTTACGTTTCACGTTTCACGCATCACGCATCACTCGTCACCCATGACATTACTCCGAGTCCTGGCCTATAATCTCTGCTTCGGCGGAACGGATCGCGTCGACGCGATTCTTGCCGTTCTGCGGCACGTGGACGCCGACGTCGTCGCGCTCACGGAAGCCGACGATCCACGCGTCGTGGCGACGCTGGCCGAACAGCTTGGACTGTATCATGTCTGGCAGAAAGGCAGCGGCGATCGGCATATCGCGACATTGTCACGCTTCCCGATCGTCGAGTCGCGCATCTACAACACGCCGCCGCTCACGCAAGCCGTTCTGGAAACCAGGCTCGAACTGCCTCACCCCCCAACCCCCTCTCCCGAAACAGGCAATTTCGTTTCGGGAGACGCGAATGCGGGCCGGGGGGGTGAGGCCATCACCGTCTACAACGTTCACTTGTTGCCCTATCTCTTGCTGCCGTACGAGATTCGGCGCTGGCAGGCAGTCGGCAAACTCCTCGGCGTGATCCGATCGCGCCGGCCAGGCGCGCACCTGATTCTGGGGGACTTGAACACGATCGCTCCGCACGACCGCGTCTTGCAGCAAGACAACCCGCCGCGCATGCGGCGCATGATGGCGCTGCAGCTCAACCTGGTCTTCCGCCTGGCGGTGCCCCGCCTGCTGCGCGCCGGCTACGTCGACTGCTTCCGGCGGCTGCATCCCGCAGAGCGCGAAGACGGCTTCACCTGGAGGCCCGGCAACCGCACGACGCGCTACGATTACATCCTGGCCGATCCGGTTATGGCTCCTGCCCTGAGCGGCTGCTGCGTCGTCGACGACATCGAGGCGGTCAACGTGGCATCGGACCATTTCCCACTGCTGGCGGAGTTTGACCTGCGTGCAGTAAAACGTAACGCGTGAAACGTAAGTACTGCGTGAAACATAAGACTCACGCATCACGTACCACGCAACACGAATCGACAAGCACATTGATGAGCAAGCCATTTCCTCCCATCGTCCCCGCCGAAGATTTCTGGTCGCGCCAGGCGAACGCGCAGGTGTACGCCTTCGAGTGCGCCCCATACGGCATCCCGACGACCCTCACGGCAAACCAGGCGGAGGTGTTGGATGCGGCGCGTCTCGCAGCAGGACGCTATAGCCAATCCGAGACGGCCGAGGGAGAGCCTATTCACATTCAGGTCGTCGTCGGCCGAGAAGCCGGCGCGCCGGCGCCCGACGACCTGGCTGCCCGCTTGAAGTACACCGGCATCGACGAGTGGATTTTGCTCTCGGCGAGTGAATGGGGACACAGCTTCGGCAACTTGCGCACGCGCACGGCACTCGTCGCGCTGTCGCAAACACTCGCCGCCGACGCGCGGCTGGTCAGCCGGTACTTCGTCGACCATTACGTGCTGAACTTCGCGCTGACCGAATGGGCCATGCTGCACGCCTCGTGCGTGCTCGATGCCAGCCGCCGGATCCTGATCGTGATGGTCGCCACGCACGACACCGGCAAATCGACGACCGCGCTGCGCCTGGTGCGCGCCGGATTCGCTTTCCTGGCCGACGGTATCGCGCTTCTGAAGGTGAAGAATGGCAACCTGGTCGTCGGCGGTTATCCGATCGGGGAGGTCAAGCTGAGGGACGACGTTCTGGGATGGTTTCCGGAGTACAGCGGCCAGGCCATCCAGGTGAGAGAGCATCAAAAGACGATCGTGGACTTGCGAGCCGCCCACCCGGATCGAATCGTGGAATCCCTTCTAACGCCGGAGTCGGTCCACCTGTGCTTCGTCGAGCGCCACGATTCGCCGCGCACTCATGTCACGCCGATGGACGCAACGGAAGCTGCGCAGATCGTCTCCGCAAACACCGTCTACTGGCACACATCCGAGTACCTGGCGCACAATTCGGCCATGCTGCAACATGTGCTTCGGAGAGCCAGCCTGCACCGCCTGCGCATGGGCGGCGATCCGGATGGTATTGTCGCCGCATTCAATCAGCTCGCCCACTAATGCCACAAGACTTCCGAAGTCTTGGAGACTTCGGAAGTCTGCACGGCGCTGTAGCCGGCTAATCCCTCGGCACGTATACCACCCGCGTCTGGGAAAACATGCCCGTCGTCGTCGGCGGCGCGTCGGCAGCGTCCAGTGTTTCCGCGCGCACGTAG
>DASSFZ010000093.1:0-16732 GCA_035693785.1 Anaerolineae bacterium
AACCTGGCCGTGGCGTTGAAGGCTACCTGGGCGAAGATCGAGCAGGCTCAAATCTCAAAATCCAAAGGGTCAAACTCCAAACTCTAACTCTCGACTCTAACTCCTAGCTCTAACTCCTATGCGCTTCCAGTGGACGATCCGCCGCCGTTTGCTCTCTCTGGTTTTCAGCGTCGCCCTGCCGCTGATGATCCTGGTCGTCATCAACGCCGTCGCCGAGATCCTGGCCGTGGCGGACAAGCCGTCCGACGTCGCCACCGCCAAGATCACAGATGTCATCACCCGCAACGTGCTGCTGTCAATTGCCGTGGTGATCGTCGCACTCCTGATGGCGCGCCTGATCATGCGGCGTATCGAGCCGCCGCTCCAGGCGCTGATCGGCGCGGCGCGGGCCGTGTCGGCAGGGAACGACGCCGTCGTCGTCGAGCCGGTGCCCGATCGCGACCTGGCCGACCTGGCGCTGGCCTTCAACCAGATGGTGGCGAGCCTCAGGGAAGCGACGGCGCAGCTCGAGCAGGCCGCCGCGCGCTATCGTGAGCTGTTCGAGAACAGCCGCGACGCGCTGTTCGTGATCGACCTGGACGGGCGCACCGTCGACGCGAACGCCGCCGCGGTGCGCCTCACCGGCTACACGTTGGATGACATGCAGGTCATCAAGCCGCTCGACCTCGTGCCGATGGACATGCGCGAGTCGCGGGCGCAGCGCCTGCGCCGCTACCAGGAAGCGCAGGGTCTGCGCGAAATGATCCTGATCACCCGCGACGGCGCCCGGACGCCGGTCGAGGTCGCCGTCACGCCTATCATCTATCGCGGGCAGGTTGCGCTGCTGGGCGCGGCGCGCGACATCTCCGAGCGCCGCCGCGCCGAAGAAGGGCTGGTGCGCCTCAGCCAGCGCATCCTGACGCTCAACGAGGCCGGCCTGCGCATGCAGGAGACATTCGACGCGAAGGCGATCCTCGACATCGTGGGCGACGAGCTGCGCCGCCAGCGCTTCGACTGCCTGCTGGCCGACCTGGCCGACCCCGCCCCCCCTCTCCCTCCCCCCGTTCTGACGGGGGGAGCCGGAGGGGGGGCAAGCACGGGCGTCCCCTCCGCTGCCCCTTCCCCTTCGCAAGGCTCAGGGTCAGGGCTTCGGCTTCAGGGATCTGCGTCAGGCAGCGACGCCCACACGGCCCAGGTTCGATACGTGTCGAATCCCGATTGGGAAGCTGCCTTCCGCAGCACCATCGGCATGCGCCTGATAGGGTACACATTTTCGATCAGCGGGCCGGTCGAGCGCCGCGCGATCCAGCAGCAGCAGACCGTCATGATCGAGGACGCGCACAAGATTCTGGAATCCGGCATCCCGCGCAAGCGGCGGGCAGACGCGCTGGACATGTTCACGCGCCTGCGACTGACGCGAGCCGTCTTCGCGCCCCTGGTCGTCGATCGGCAGGTGAAGGCGGTCCTGCTCGTCACCGGTCACGATTTGCAGGAGGTCGATACGCCGGCGATCGCCGCTTTCGCGCGGCAGGTGGCGGTGACGCTGGAGAACGCGCAGCTCTATGCCGAAGCCACGCAGAAGACGGAAGAAGTGGAGGCGCTCAACGAGATCGCCGACATCGTGAGCCGCTCGCTCGACCTGCCGGCGGTACTGGAGGCGACCTTGACGACGCTGCGGCGCGTCGTCGACTACGACAGCGCGGCGATCTACCTCGACGACGGGCGGCAGTTAACGGTTGCCGCCGCGCGAGGCTATCCCGGTGACGTGATCGCAGCGCCTCATACGCTGCCGCGCGACGACCGCCACTACGTGCGTTTGGCGGAGACGCGCGAGCCGTCGATCGTGCCCGACCCCGCTGAATCAGTTATCAGTAATCAGTTATCAGTCATCAGTGGCGTGAGTGCGGCGGCGCCCGGCGGGGTGCAGAGCTGGATGGGTGTGCCGCTTCTGGCGCAAGACAATCTCATCGGATTCATCTCCATTGACAAGCAGCAGGCCGGGGCATTCGACGCTGCGCACGCCCGCCGCGCGCAGGCCTTCGCGCAAATCGCCGCCACGGCGATCGAGAAGGCGCGGCTGTTCGACCGCGAGCGGCGCGCGCTGGGTGAGCTGTCCGCGCTGGCTGGCATCACCGAAGCCGGCTTGTCCGTCCTGCGGCTAGACGACATGCTGCACGAGCTGATCCGGCGCGTGGTGGCCAGCACGGGAGCGGCGGCGGGCATGATCCTGCTGCTCGAAGGCGATCGCCTGGTCGCGCGCGCCGCCGTCGGGCTTGATCCGGAGGTCGTCGGCCACGTCGAGACGGTCGGGCACGGATTTGCCGGGCGCATCGCCGCCACCGGCCGCTCGCTCATCGTCGCCGATGCGCAGGTCGACTCGCTCGTCGACAACCCGTTCATCCGCGAGGCCGGCATCCAGACGATGCTCGGGGTGCCGCTCAAAGCGACAGTGCCCGGCGATGCCTCGGGCGCGCCGCGCGTGCTCGGCGTCGCGCACATCGACTTCAAAAGCGTGCGCACCCTCGAGGCTACGGAGATCGCGCGCTTCGAGGTCATGGCCGATCGCGCGGCGCGCGCCATCGAGAATGCGCAGCTCGTCGAGCGCATCAGCGCCCACGCCGAAGAGCTGGAGCGGCGCGTGGCCGAGCGCACGCGCGAGCTGGAGCAGGCGCTCGTCAGGGTGCGGGAAGCCGATCGGATGAAATCGCAGTTGCTGTCCACGGTCTCGCACGAGCTGCGCACTCCGCTGGCCTCGATCAAAGGCTACGTCACCACACTGATCGACTACCGCGATCGGTTGAGGGACGCCACGCAGGAGGAGTTCCTGCACATCGTCGACGAGGAGTCCGACCGCCTGCGCGAGCTGGTGGAGAACCTGCTGGACATGTCGCGCATCGAAGCCGGCGTGCTGCGCATTCACCCCGAGTTGACGCGCCTGACGCCGGTCGTCGAGCGGGCGCTGGCCGCGCTGCAGCCCAAGCTGGCCGGGCGCGAAGTGAGCATCGATTCGCTCGACGACTTGCCGGACGTGATGATCGATTCGACGCGCATTCAGCAGGTGCTGTCCAACCTGCTCGACAATGCGGCCAAGTACTCGCCGCCGGGGACGCCCATCCACATCTCGGTCAGCTCCGACGCGACACGCGTCACGGTCGGCGTGCACGATCGGGGTGCCGGCATTCCGCCCGAGCACGCCGGGAAGATCTTCGATCGCTTCTATCGCATCGAGAACGCGGGCATCCGCAGCGCGGGCGGCATCGGTCTAGGATTGGCGATCAGCCGCGGCCTGATCGAGGCGCACGGCGGCCGGATGTGGGTGGACAGCCTGGCCGGACGGGGAAGCACGTTTTACTTCTCAATTCCGGTCGTCCGCGAGCGAGACGTACCCACTAAAGTACTGGCTGAGGGCGTAGCGCTGAGAAGCGATACGCCATAAGCGATACGCGAGTTGAAGCATGGCGCACACGATCCTGATCGTCGAAGACAATACGAACATTCGCCGGTTCCTGCGCACGACGCTCGAGATCGAAGGCTACCGCGCGCTGGAGGCGTCGACCGTGCAGGAAAGCCTGGAGCACATCGACCGGGAACAGCCCGATCTGGTGCTGCTCGACCTGGCGCTGCCGGACGGCAGCGGCTGGGATTTCATCGAGGCGGCCCCCCTCCGGCTCCCCCCGCTTGCGGGGGGAGAGGAAGCGCGCAGCCTGCCCATCGTCGTGCTGACGGCGTCGGCCGACCACGGCATGTCCGAGCGCGCGCTGGCAGCCGGCGCGGTCGCTTTCCTGACGAAGCCCATTTCTGCTGCAGAGCTGATGGCGAATGTCCGCCGCGTGCTCGAGGCAAGCGCTGGGCACAGGAGGCAGGAGGCAGGAGGCAAGAGAGGAGCGCCTAAATGAGCGTGCGCCCGGAGATCCTCGTCGTCGACGACGAGCCGCGCATCCGGCGTTTTCTGCACACGAACCTGGAACTGGCGGGCTTCGCCACGATCGAGGCGGAGGATGGGCTGGCCGCGCTGCGCCTGTTCGAGCAGCACGCGCTTCAGCTCGTCGTGCTGGACATCGGCCTGCCGGGGGAAATGGACGGCTTTCAGGTGCTCGAGCGCATTCGCCAGATCAGCGACACGCCGGTTATCATGCTCACCGCGCGCACCGCCGAGGATGACAAGGTGCGCGCGTTCGAGCTGGGCGCGGACGACTATTTGACCAAGCCGTTCGGCAGCCGCGAGCTGAGCGCGCGGGTGAAGGCGGTGATGCGCCGCTCGTCGCGCCGGGGGGAAGAGCCGGCGTCGATGATCCGCGTCGGCGATCTGCACATCGATCTCGCCTCGCGCCAGGTGAGCATCGGCGAGCGGCCGGTGAAGCTGTCGCGCACCGAGTTCAACCTGCTTGTCGAGCTGGCGCGCTACCCGAACCGCGTCCTGACGCACGGCCAGTTGCTTTCGCAAGTCTGGGGCAGCGAATACCGGGAGGACGTGGAAATCCTGCGCGCGACGATCTGGCGGCTGCGCCAGCGCATCGAGCCGGACGCGCGCTCTCCCCAATATATCCTCAGCGAGCCGGGTGTGGGATACTCGCTCGTGGGTGACTGATCCCCCGAATCTGCTGTTCCCCTCGACCGGGTCATCCTCAAGCCACTGTGGACCGAAGTGCTGCAAGCGGCGATCCGCGAAGGCCTCTGCTCTGAAAAACAGGAGCCAAAACGATAAGCCCCCTATTAGATCGGGGGCCTTGCTTGGCAGCTTAGCATCGTTGATTCGACTCAGCATGTACTTGGGCACTGTGGGGATGTTATGCCATAGTACCACCAGCAGTAATTTGAGAAACACGCATTGTCACTGGTATAGATCTCAACCCCACCGTAAGCGGTATTCACCAAGTGTTGGCTTGGATAAGGCCCATTGTACAAATCCGGTATGGAAACGGTACCACTAGTTGTGGAATCTTTTTTAGAGGCTATCCGCTCGTCCTTGAGCGGGTTTGGGGGGGAGCCCCAGTTGCGAAAATTCACGTATATCCAGGGGGCCGGGCTAGAGGAAGTCGTCCTCGATTTATAAGAAGAAGAATTTGTGTCATGCCAGGTGCTGCCAGTTACATTAGAGACGGTGCGTGTCTCAGCCAACGCAGTCTCGGTCAGGAATACCGCAAAGAACAGCATCAAGAGCAATGCCCGCCAAGGCAGTCTATGTTTGACCATCTGGAATCCTCGCGTCTTAAGGTGTAATGGCGTCTGGGGCAGGGTGTTTGTCGGCCTCGAATGTCTGCTTATCCTCTTTAATTCCTTCTAGATGACTCACAAGTACTCGTGCAAAACGATTATAGTCACCGATGGTATCGATGGCGTCTGTCGACCTTCCGAACCTCTCACTGGCCCAGTGTTCGACACCAGTCACCTGCGCTTTTCCACAGACCTTAGCTGCCCGTAAAAGGGCTACGTCTTCTGGCTGGCCTAAGATCAAATGTGAAGCAACTATGAAGAATGAGCCTGTATATGGCTCCGATGCGAATGCATCTGTGGTGATACATGGATCATCCACGAGAGCAGCCAACTCACGCACGTCGACATTAAAGGTTGCCACGACTATGCCGCGCTGGTACGCGTTCATCAACCAATTCTTATCCACCTCGGTCAAAGCTGATTTATGGATAACGAGAGCATCAATTGGAGCCATCACATCCACTGTCAATAATTCACTCCAGTTGTGGACGGTTAGAGAACCCAGAGTTGCCTCTAATTGAGAGGGTGCCACTACACTGTCATTGGCCACTGCATCTTGTGCCACAAGGTAAGCAATACGGTAAGGCGGCGGACTATCCCACGGGAGGATAATTGAACGCGGCTGTGCCTCAGAAACAGTAGCTAAACCCAACGCAGCAATGGCCGCTAGGAGGATCACAGCAAATATCAACTTATTCCTACCAAGCATCACAATCTTCCTCGGGTTCACGAATACTCTCCCACGCTTACTAACGTTATACGCAAATACCTTGCGCGATGGGTGACCGTGGGTGGCAATTTGGGCGCTCAAAGTAGCAGTTTTGTCACTTTAGGACGAACGTGTCACGGCTTGCCACTATGCCTGGTTCCTGAGTCGGACGCAGGCGCTGCCATGAAAACGATAAGCCCCCGACTCGTTCGGGGGCTTCGTTGCCTGGTCGTTCATGTGCGACGATCGCGACATCTTGGCTCGCCCTTGCTAACCCCTCAACGCCCTTGCAATAGCGCCATATTTGCCGCGAACAAGTCATCTATCGCCTGATTGTAACCGTCGATCGCTTGCTCGGTCAGTGGCATGTCATTACTTTGTTTGGCAGCTCCAAGCGCCGAGTTCTGCAATGGCCCTGGCATCGCAAGCACGATCAGGAATTTGCCTCGTAGCACGAAGAGCCAGCGCATGGTTGCATAGGGGACTTCCTCGTCACCACCAACCTCAAAGATGACGGATTGGCGACCCGATGAGCCGGCATCTGTCGGAGTCGCAGCGCTTGAGAACACACTCTGAAGTCGCTGGAACTCATTTGCCGCAGACCGTCGATCTGCAAAACGATACACGAAGTTAGCAATATAGGTGCGTGCCATCGACTGGGTTCCGGACGTGCTCTCAACCTGCACAAGCGGCACCATGAAATCGGCGCGTGCTCCATCGATATAACCCTGTACGATGTCAGTTCCATCTTTATTGACGAAACCGTTGCTCCAAGCGCCAGGGGTCAATGGGCCTTGAATCTGTACTTGTGCGCCCTGGGGAAGGTCCGAGACCTTAAGAAGGAGCTGATCCGGGCTAACATCCTGTGCGACACCAAACTGTGTGCCGGATAGGAAGGCTGCGACCAAGAGCGCCGCGCCAATTGCGGCAACCCTAATGTGGTGTGTTAATTGCATCTTAAGACCCCCTGATTCTGGATGGGTGTAGTTGACTAGCGCGTAACAATCGCGTTGTAAAAGGAACCATTCCTGATGTGTTGGACATGGCTTCTCCTTTCTGCACTTATGCGACCCATCAGTGGGTTGAAACCTTAGCAGACACTTGCATGACCCGCAGCCACTTCACGCAAGTCTTCACCAGCTTAGGCGGAGTCGCAAGCCGATAGGCTACAGTCCAATATCAAGTCGAACCTTTATTGGGACTTCGCCCAGCGCGCGAAACCAATCAATGCTATGAGAATGAACACCAAAACCATCCAAGGAAATGCAGACTGTGCCAGTCCACGAGCTTGCGTTGGGTCAGACAAGCCGATCAACAATCCGGCGATTAGGATGGCGACCAGCCCATAGAGCAGAAAACGGTTGCGGTTCGCGTGTCGCGGGGGAGGGCCTAAGACCTGGTCTGCAGCATATCGAACATATCGCGCTTGTAGGGTATCCCCTTTTGCAACACGCTCACGTAAGACGAGGGATACCAGCCAAGCCGCCAACAGGAGACCAACAACCGCTCCGATGATATATATCAGAAGCGACAGCAGGGAAGCGTTCATCTCAGCAGTTTTTCCTTATCTGGCTCTCTGATTGGAGGGACAGTTAACGCTGTGGTTGCTGACCCGTCGGCATCGAAACTCCTACACTATCGCCTTCATATACAGTGGTATGCAACTGGCAATAAGTATTCGTGCTAACACTTGGCATAGGTGTAGGTGTACTATGCGCCAAGTCAAACTGGACGCTCACATCATCTGGGCAGAAGGGCAGATCATCTGGATCACTCACCATTGTTTCCGGAGAGGTCTCATCTGCCTGTGATGGGGTGACTGGCGGAGGCAACTTTGTAGCACCGGAGTCATCCCCTTCATATACGGTGGTACGCAACTGGCATTGGGTGCCCGCACTCGGGTCCGGCACAGGTGTACTTACCGCCGGCCCAGGCTGGATGCCCACATCATCTGGGCAAAAAGGTAAGTCGTCAGGGTTGCTCACCGCTGTTTCCTGAGCGGACCCGGTCTCATCTGCCTTCGATGGAGGGGCAAATAGAAGCAGGCCAATGAGGCCGACGATCAATACTGCAACTCCAATACTCAGCAGCCGCAAACGACTGGTTCGAATTCCCATATCGCCTCCGCATCACGAGGCGTTTAAAGGGTTACAGCCCCTGTTCCCGCCGCAGCCTGCTCTGAGCCGAAGCCCTGAGCAGAGCGAAGGGGCAGTCGAAGGGTTGGACTGCGGCGGCTGGGAACGGCAGTGCAACTGCCGTTCCAACATCCGGTAGCTGCTGGGTGCGAAATCGTGGCTGTGTCACGCCTCAGCCGGCTCCAGCAGCCCGTTTGCGATAGCATATCCAGCCGCCTGCCCTCGCGAGGCGACGCCCAGCTTCGCCAGGATGTTGCTGACGTGCCCTTCGGCAGTCTTCTCGGTGATCGACAGCGTCGCCGCGATCTGCCGGTTGGTCAGGCCGCGCACGAGCAGCTCCAGCACTTCGCGCTCGCGCGGGGTGATGCCGCCCGGCGAGGTCGAGTTACCGGATGGCGCGCGGCGGGCGCGCGGGCGAACGCCGTGCTTCGCGCCGAGCGCTTCGACGGCGCTCACGTCGTCGGCGGCGCTCAAGTGCGTGAAAGCCGCGTGCGCCTCGCTCAGCTCTTCGCGCCCTTCGCGGCGGCTGTCGGCAGCATCCTGCTCGAGCAGCGCGGCGGCCAACCGTGTCCGGGCGCGGGCCGAGGCATAGTCGTCGCCCAGCTCGGTATAGCGACGCAGCGCCGCGCGGAAGAAGCCGGTCGCGGTGATGGCGTCGTGCTCGGCCAGCGCGACGACGCCGCTGCCCAGCGCGAGCGCCGCCTGGGCCGGCGGGCTATCTGCGCGCCCGGCAATCTGCTCGAGCGATTCGAGCCAGTCCTGCGACGCGCTCACGCGCCGGTTGTCGGCCAGCCATTCGGCGCCGCACACCGCGATCGCGGCGGCGAGCGACGTGTCGGACGTGCGCACACTCACCGTGTGCGCCAGGCGCAGTATCTCGAACGCGCGCCGCCGCTGAGACAGGCCCCAGTACACGCGCGCCAGGCCCCAATACAGCCACGCGATCAGATCGTCCTCTTTGGTCGCCTCGACCGTCGCCTGGATAGGCTCGAGCCGTTCGCGGCTGTCGTCCCACTTGCCCTGGTCGGCCAGGATATGCCCGAGTGCGATCGCGGCCGAGCATGCGATGTAGTCGGCCTGATGCGATTCGCCGGCCCGGGCGACGCGCTCGGCGAGCGCCTTGGCCTCCGCCCAGCGCCCGGCGCGCCGGCAGGCTTCGACGCCGAGCATCCCATATGTGAGCAATTCCGCTTCACCCTCGGCCATCGACGCTGCGGCGGCCTCGGACCGCACGGAGCGTCCGAAAGCGGACAGGAACAGCAGGCGCGCATCGTCTGTCTGCGGCGCGGCGAGCGCCATGGCTCGGGCCAGGTGCGCGTCGAGCAGTGCGCGCATCGTCGTTTCGAGCGGCGCGTTGATCGGCGCGTCGATGCGGTACGTGACGAGAAGCAGAATTCGCGACGTGGCGACGCGGCGCGCGAGCGCCTCGAGCACGCGCACGCTCTCCGGATCGGCGTGGTGCGCGTGCCGAACGAGGATCGTCATTGGCGCGCGCGCAGGCAGCGCTGCAAAGAAGTCGACCACGGCATCCGTCCACCCTTCGACTTTCCCTTCGACTTCGCTCAGGGCAGGCGTCACGCCGTCAGGCTCGCCTGTAAGAGAGGCTGGATTCTTGAGGTAGGCCAGCAGATCGGCAGGGAGCGTCGCGCCGGTGGCTCGCGCATCGGAACGGGGCAGCGCCGCATTGAGGAGGTCGCGGATCAGTCCATACGGGCGCACCGGCCCGATCGCCTTCGCTTCGATCATGTCCAGGCGCCGGTCGGCGAACGAGTGCAAGCCCCGCGTGGCGACGAACACGGTCTGGCCGTTCCCCCGGCGCGCCAGGGCGAGCGCGCCCTCGAGCACGCCGCGCTCCGGTCTGCGAAAGCCTCGCCACGAGGCGATGCTGTGCCGGACGAACGCGAAGGGGTTCCGCGCGCCCAGGTCCCGGCGAGGCTCGCGGTCGTTTTCAGGTACAGACGCGGCTCGTCCAATCGTCAGGCGGTCTAAGCTCATGGTTCTCCTCCAAGGTGCTTCTCGGGTTTCGCGCCGATCCAACCGGGGCTAACAAACCTATCCGAAAAGTGGAGTGCAGACTTCAAGCTGCATGGCCCAAGCGGGCTAAAGCCCCGCACCCCGGGGTTTCCGGTTCGGCTCTAAGTGTAGGCGGAGCGCGTGAATAGAGTATGAGGAAGTGATTAAAGAATCTGAACAGGCAGATGCCGCCAAACCTACGCTAAACCGACGAAAGACGCCTCGAAGTGGCGTCAACTTGACTTAACTCTACCGCGCGGCCTGATTCGAGCGCATTTCCTCATTTATAACGTGCAAACTGTGGTGAAGGTTCCATTTGCCTCGAATCGACCACAACCTTACGGCTCGACGATAACTTGCACGAAGCCCGTGAACAACGGCCCCGGCCCGAAGGTGTCCGGCCGGCCGTCGGCGTTGGCGTCACGGCCGTCGGTCAATTCGGTATCGGCGCTGGCGCCGACTTCGACAATGTGACTGCCCGGCTCGAGCTGCGGCATGCTGTAAGACCATCGCGCCTGCGCGCCCTCTTCGATCGACTCGACCGGTCCCCAGTATTGTCCCGGGTCTTCGAGCGGCTTTCCGTCGACGGTCACGCTCATGCTGATTGATGAAAGGAAAGTGTCGACGAGAGGCCCCTCGCTGGCCTTCCACAGCCACACGACGCGCACCGGCTGACCCTGTCGCACCTCGCGCGTGCAGTTGCATAATGGCGAGACGACCACGTCGCCGGTCGACGGCTGGCCGTGCACCGACAGGTTATCGAACGCGCAGCGCGCGAGCGGCGGGCGCGAAGCATCCGGCTCGCACGCAAACCCGATCGCGCCCGGCGTGTATGCGATCGACGCCTGGAGCACCTGCACGCCGTTCAACCAGACGCTCAGGAGGTCGCCGGCGACGATGATCTTCCAGTGGTTGACGGCGTCGCCGGTTCGAATCGCTTCGGTCGGCCGATCGAGGACGATGGCCTGCTGCTCCCCCTCGATGCGCTTGTAGAACGAGAGCAGCCCGTCGGCCGAGGCGTAGACGATGTAGTTGTTGTCGAGGTCCTGAACGCCGAACATCACGCCGGCCCGGCTGCCGCCCGATCCTTCAAGGGCACGGCTGTCCACCTCCAGCTCGAAGTCGCCGGTGGCGAACATGGGGTTCCATTGCAGGAGCGCCTGGCGCGGCTCCAGGGAGGGCACGCTCAACTGGAACTGGCCGTCTTCGATGAAGGCGGCCAGCCCACCCGGGTAGCGCACCGCGCCCCACAAGTTGCGATTGTCGTCGAACGCATCCACGAGCGAGACCTCGGTCGGCGAGAGCGACTCGGGCGCGGGGCAGACGCGGAAGTTGTCGAAGCGCGCATCCACGCCGCCCTTCTCGAACGACGCGGCCGTCAGGCCGATGCGTGACCCGGACGAGGACGTGCCTGGCGCGTCGCCGACCACCGCGAGCAGCACGCCGTTGCCGTAGAGCGCCAGCGTGTCTCCCTTGTGAACGGCGCGCAAGCGATTGACGACGTTGCCCGTGTGGAGAGACGGCGCAAAGGTCCAGTCTCGGGCGCTCCTGGCGCCGTCCGGGTCACGGCGCATCACGGCGAAATTCTGCGCGCTGTCCACGACGAAAGCCGTGTAAGTGTTCACGGCTGCGTCGGCGCCGAGGACCAGCCCGTAGTGGCCCGGCGCTTCCGACGCCAGGTAAGCATCGACCTCGACCGCGTAATCGGCGAAATCCTGGCGGAGCGCGCGCGCCTCGAGCTCGTTGGCGAGCTTGATCAGCATCTGGTATTCACCGCCCACGTATCCCCAGGCGGCGTGGTTGTTCTCGCCGCGTGGGAAGCCGCCGCCCGGATCGCTGAAATCGTCAAACACGATCGGCTCGCAGGCGGCGGGCGCGGCTGCTGCTTGCCCCCCCTCCGGCTCCCCCCGTTCTGATGGGGGGAGGGAGAGGGGGGGCGCGGTCGGCGTGCCGTTGGAGAGCGGAAGGATATTCGGCTCGAACGTGACGCCGCCGGACGGGCTATCTGGCGGCGGTAGGCTGCCGACCACGACGGCCAGGAGTCCGATGAGCGCGAAGAAGACGACCTCGACCAGCACGCCCGCGAGCGCGGGCCGGCGCAGGCTAATCGGTGTGCGGGCAGCGGCGGTTGGGCGGAGCGGAGCGGCTGGTTGTGTCGACGCTTGCCTCGCGACGCGCGGCTGCGTGGCGGGATTCAGTCCTGTCCGGATCGCGTCGTCAAACGCGGCGGCCAGCTCGCCGGCAGTGGCATATCGATCGCCGGGTTTCTTCGCCAGCGCCGTGTCGAGCACTCTCTCGACAGATTCGGGCAGGTCGGGCGCGTGCGCGCGAGCCGAAGGCAGCGGCTCGGTGACGTGCTTGAGGACTACCGCCAGCGGCGTTTCCGCGTCGAACGGCACGCAGCCGGCGAGCGCTTCGTACAGCATCACGCCGAGCGAGTATACGTCGCTGCGGCCGTCGATCTCGAACCCCTGTCCCTGCTCCGGCGACATGTACTGCGGCGTGCCGATCACGCTGCTGCCCGTGAGGTCGAGCGTGCCGGCCACCATCTTGGCGATGCCGAAGTCGGTGAGGAAGGCATCCCCCTGCCGGTCGAGCAGCACGTTGCTCGGCTTGATGTCGCGATGGATCACGCCCTGCCGGTGCGCGTAATCCAGCGCCGAAGCGATCTGGGAGAGGACCTTGCTCACTTCCCGCAGAGGCATGCGCCCGGCGTCGATCTTTTTTTGCAGCGACCCGCCGTCGAGGTAGCGCATGACGATGTAGACGACGCCGTCGCTCTCACCGTAATCGTAGACCGGCAGAATGTGAGCGTGCTCAAGCCGCGCGATGACCTGCGCCTCCTGGCGGAAGCGCGCCAGGAAGGTCGCGTTCTGCGCCAGCAGGGGCGGCAGGACCTTGACGGCGACCGTGCGGTTCATGCCGGGCTGGAAGGCTTTGTAGACCGTCGCCATCCCGCCCTGGCCGATCGGCTCGCCGATTTCGTATGCGCCGAGTTTCTTTCCGATGAATTCGAACATGGCGTGTGTGAGCAGCCATGCTCATTATACTCTTGTTTGGGAATGAGTTTGAAGGCCCTGACAGATTCACCGTGCGGCCATCTCGCCGTAGATCGACAGCAGTTGGCGCGCGGCGGCGTCCCAGGTAAACTTCGAAGCGCGCCGCAGGCCGTCGCGCATGTACGCGTCGCGCATCGACGGGTCCTTCAGCAGTCCGATCAGCCCGGCGGCGATCGCGTCGACGTCCGTCGGATCGACCAGCAGGCCGGCGTCGCCGACGACTTCGGGAATCGACGACGCGCTCGAGCCGATGACCGGCGCGCCGCAGGCCATCGCTTCCAGCACGGGCAGCCCGAAACCCTCGTACAGCGACACGTAGGCGAACAGCGTCGCGGCCGAATACAGCGCCGGCAGGTCAGGCTCGTCGACGAAGCCGGTGAACTTCACGCGCCCTTCAAGCCCGAGGCGTGTCACTTCGGAGAAGATGTCGTCGAACATCCAGCCCTTGTCGCCCGCGATCACTAGATTCACATCGCCCAACAGGTCTGAGCCGATTTGCCACCAGCGCCCCACCACCTGGCCGAAGGCCTGGATCAGGCGCACGTAATTCTTGCGCGGCTGAATGGTGCCGACGGACAGAATGAACCGGCCGTTGCCCAAATTGTACTTCGCGCGCACGGCGGCCAGCGCCGCCGGATCGCGAATCGGCCTGAAGCGCGCGTCGACGCCGCTGAGCAGCACGTCGATCTTCCCGGCGGGGACGCCGAACAATTCGACGAGATCGTCTTTCGTCGCCTGCGAGTCGGCCAGCACGCGGCCGGCGCGCGCAACCGATCGGCGCACGGCGCGGTCGAGAAACCTGCGCAGCGATGGCACGGCCGAGTCGGGATCGCGGATGAACGACAAATCGTGAACGGTGAGAAGCGTGCGCGTACCGGGAAGCACCGGCGGCAGCGTAAAGTCGGGCGAATGGAACAAATCGAGGCGGCCGGTCGCCAGCTCGACTGGAATGGGAAGCCGAAAACGGTGCCAGACGCGAGCAAGCCACTTGTCGTGAATGGGCAGGCGCCGCAGGCGCACACCCGCCGGGAGAGGGGCGATGGGCTGCTCGACCTTTTTTTCGGTCGCGTAGAACAGCGTGTAGTGGTGCGGCGCGCCCAGCGCGAACAGCGCGCGCACAAGCTCGCGCGTGTAGCGCCCGATGCCGGCGGACTGTGTGACGGCCGAGGTGACGTCGATGCCGATACGCATATCAATTCCCTGAGTTCCCCCAGTTCCCTGAGTTCCCTCAGTTCCCTGCTCTCCGATGCGGGAAACTGAGGGAACTGAAGGAACTGAAGGAACTGGGCCTTGCTGATTGTCAGTGCCCGAACTTTACGTCGCCGTAGGTGATGAAGCGATTGGCGAAGAAGTTCCAGAGCATCATCGTCACCACGGCGCAGGCGAGCGCGAGGTTGTTCCCCAACTGCTCGAGGGTCATGTTCAGCGTGTCGACGGCGAAGCGTGCGATGAAGCCGAGGGGGCCGTCGAGCGATGCGGCCGCCAGCGCGATCAACGGCTCGTCGAGCGCGTCGAAAATCAGCGTGCGCACCAGCAAGGCGATGAGGTTGAGAATAAAGAACTGCGCATACTGCCGGGAGAGCGGCTTGGAGCGCGATTCGGGGTAAGTCCAGTAACGGTTCCAGGTGAAGTTGCTCGTCACGGCCAGGGTGAAGGAAATGGCCTGCGCCAGTCGCGCATCGACGTGGAACACGCGGAACAACAGGTTGAACGCGCCGAAGTCGACGACCGCGCCGATCGCGCCGACGACGAGGAACTTGGCGAAGCGCTTCGACTCGCGGCGCGCGGCGGTGGAGAGTGCGTCGGAGGCAGCCATCACCAGCCAAACTTGACGTCGTTGTACGTGATCAGCCGGTTCGCCGCGAAGTTCCATAACATCGCCACGGTCACAGCCGAGACTTGCGCGCCGTAGAGCGCCAGGGCCGGCCCGACGATGGGTGTGAGCAGCGAGTCCACGAAGCCAAACACGATCAAGTTGATGCCCAGCCCCATCAGGTTGAGCAGGAAGAACTGCGTCATTTGCCGGCGGATCGGCTTCGAGCGTGACTCGGGGTAGGTCCAGTAGCGATTCCACAGGAAGTTGCTGATCACCGCCAGCGTGAACGAGATGGCTTTGGCGATCAAGCGCTGCCAGTCCCCGGTCAAGCCGAACAGGAAGACGAGCAGCGTCAGCGCGCCCGTGTCGATGACGAAGCCGATGCTGCCGACGATGGCGAACTTCATGAAGCGCTTGGCTTCTTTGCGATGGGCCGGCGGGACACGGCGGCGCACGCGCTCGCGGATGCGAAGCGGCGTGTGAAAATCGGCGACCTGCGCCCGGATCGATTTCCGCTCAACGGGTGGCGTGCTCATCCGGCCCCCCCTCTCCTGTCGTCCGCGACGGCCTGCCCTCGCCTGCTGTGTGCGGGGGGAGAGGGGCCGGGGGTGAGGGCCGCCGCGCCGATCGCGCTCAACAAGCCAATCATCGCGCCGATATGGAGATGGACGTTGTTGACGTACAGGTTGTCGAACAAGTGGTGCACGGACAAATGGACCCACGCGCCGAGCAGGCCCAGCGCCAGCCAGCGATATGGGCCCGACTGCCTGTCCAACGTGCGGATCGTCAGCGCGAAGATGGCAGTCCACAGGCCGAGATAGGCGAGCAGGCCCGGCAGGCCGATCTCCGCCGCGACGTTCAAATAGATGTTGTGCGCGTGCCCCAGCGGCATCGGCCAGTTCAACAGGCGATACTGCTCGTACACGGGCTGGTAATTGGAGAACCCCACACCCGTCCACGGATGGGTCTCGATCATTCGCACGGCGGCCTGCCAGTGCGCCAGTCGCTCGACGACGGCGTAGTTGGCGTCGTTGATCTTCACGCCGCGCACGTCGCGAAAGTCGACCAGCGCGCCCACGTCTGCAAAGCGGTCGGCGATCGAGGCAGGCAGCAGGTTCGCGCCGTACAATCCCAGCCCGATCACGACCAGTCCGCCGATCACCGCCAGCCCGATCCACCGGCGCCGGGGCAAAAATAGCCCCATCGCCAGGAGCGCGGCCGCCGCGCCGAGCCACGCCCCGCGTGAAAATGACAGGTAGAGTGCAGTGGCCAGGAGGAGGACGGTGAACGAGACGAGTGAAGCGTGAAACGTAAAACGTAATATCCGCTGCCTGAAACCTGGCACATCATACGTGGCACGCGCCTGCCAGGCGCTTCCCCACAATGCCGGCGCGAGGGCGATGGCGATGGGCAGGTTGAGGCCGATGAATCCGGCGAACGGGTTGGGCTGCTCGAACGAGCCATACGCGCGATACACGCCCTCGGACAGCAGGAAGCCTTCCGGCCCGACGCCTCGAATGCGCGCTTCGTAAATTCCGACGAGCGCCTGCACGGCGGCCGAGAGCAGAAGGCCGGCGACGATCCACTTCGCCCCTCGCCGCCGCACGACGTCGACGGCGAACAGCGCGATCAGGATCAGCTCGATCCACTTCAAGACCTCCGGCAGCCCGAACGAATAGTCGGGCGCCCACAGCATCGTGATCGCCGCCCAGCCGGTGAAGATCGACAAGGGGATGAGCAGCGCCATGCGCGGAATGTCAAGCTCGCGCCGGATCAGGCCCCGTCCGACCCACGCGCCGAGCACGAG
>DASSFZ010000094.1:0-8249 GCA_035693785.1 Anaerolineae bacterium
CAACGGCATCCGTGATCCGTCGCGCATCTACGTGGGGCAGGTCTTGGTCATCCCGGTCCCCGGGTCGGCCGTGCCGCCCGCCTCGGCGGCGAGCAGCGCCTCGAACCCGGCAGGATTCCACGTCGTGCAGGCAGGAGAGAACCTGTATCGCATTGGACTGAAATACGGCCTCACGGCGCAGCAGATCGCGACGGCCAACGGCCTGAGCGGTGTCAACATGATCTTCGTCGGCCAGCGCCTGACGATTCCCGCGCCGGTCAGCGCGCCGCCGCAGTCGGCGCCTGCGGCAAGCGGCACGCGGCTGGCGGTTCCACTCTACGGGCAGTTGCGGACGCTGTCGTGCGAGGCGGCTGCGGCGCGCATGCTGGCCGAGTACTACGGCGTTCGCCAGGTCGAAGACTGGTTCCAGAAGGCGTTTGGCCTGAGCGACAATCCGCATCTCGGCTTTCGAGGCAACGTGGACGGCGAATTCGGCTGGATCGACGACTACGGCGTGCACGCCGAACCTGTGGCGCGCGCCTTGCAGGCGTCGGGCGTCGGCGCGTCCGCCCGCTATGGCCTGACAGCCGACGACTTGCGCGCAGCGCTCGATCGAGGCGCGCCGGTCATCGTCTGGACCTCGCCGCGCACCGACACGTACGACATGCCCCAGGGGTATCGGCTCGTGCCCGAAGAGCACACGTACGTCGTCGTCGGCTACGACGCTTCGGGCTTCGCCGTCCACGATCCGCTCTACGGAGGCCGGCGCTTGAAGCTGGCGTCGATCCCCGGCTGGGAACTGTTCGGCAACATGGCGGTCGTCGGTCCGTGAACGGACGAATGACCGACGTAGACCTGGCAGGTCTTCGCGACCCGGCCTACGGCTCGCATCGGCGAACAAGACCTGCCAGGTCTATGGCTCTTGATTTTCAAATACAGGCGGTGTAGGAAGTCATGGCCCGGAAGCCTATCATCCTGATCCGCAACGGCCATATTGGCACGCTGCGCGGCCTGGTGAAGGCCGACATTCTGATACGCGGGGATCGCATCGTGGCCGTCGAAGCGGGATTGACATCGCCGCCCGGCGCGACGCTGGTGGAAGCCAAGGGGAAGGTCATTCTGCCGGGGTTGATCGACGCGCACGTTCACCTGGGCGATACCGGCGGCGCCTTCAAAGAGGATTTCTATCCCGAGACGTGCGCCGCGCTGGCCGGCGGCGTGACGACCGCCCTGGTGATGCCCGACCTGCGACCGCCTTTGATCGATGCGTCGAGTCTCGCGTACGCGTTAGCGCGCGCCGCCCAGACGGCCGTGTGCGATCACGGGCTATTCCTTGGTGCGACGCGTGGCAATCTCGCCGCGGCCGCCCGGGTGAAGAACGCGGTCGGCTTGAAGCTGTACATGGGGTCGAGGGCCGGCTCGCCAGTCGTCGGCGATTTTGCCTCTCAGTTCGAGTTTTTCAAGGCGTATCCGCCCACCCGGGTCATCGCGCTGCATGCGGAAGACGACGCGGCGCTGCAGTTTTTCGCCAGGCAGGAGAAGCGCTGCCCGCCGCTGTGCGCCGAGCTGGCGGTGCAGCGCGCGCTCGCCATAGCAGGTGAGCTCAAACGCCGCATCCATATTTGTCACATCTCGACCGCGCGCGAGCTGGCGCTGGTGCAGGACGCGAAGAAGCACGGCGTGCCTGTGACGTGCGAGATCTCGCCGCATCATCTGTTCCTCTCGACCGGGGTCGAAAAGCATCTCGGCCCGCGCGGCCGGATGTATCCGCCGCTGCGCCCGGATCAAGATGTGCGTATGCTGTGGGGCGGCCTCGGCTCGATCGACGTCGTCGCGACGGATCACACGCCGCGCGTGTTGGATGAAAAGCGCGGCGATTCGGCGTCTCTCGGCGTCCCCGGCCTCGAAACGATGCTGCCCCTGCTGCTCACCGCCGTGCATCAACAGCAGTTGTCGTACGGCGACCTCGTGCGCCTGACGGCCGACGGCCCGGCGAAGATCTTCGATCTCGCCGACAAGGGTCGCATACAAGAAAGCGCGCACGCCGATCTGGTGATCGTCGATCCGAGCGTGCAGTGGAAGATCGAGGGCGCGAAGCTGCGCACCGGCGGCGGCTGGACGCCGTTCGAAGGCTGGCAGGTGAGGGGGAAGGTCGAGCAGGTCTATCTGCGCGGCCAGTCGGTCTACGACGGCGAGCGGGTGTTAGTCGAGCCGGGGTATGGGCAGAGAGTGAAGCAGATGGATTGATGCGTGTAACGTGAAACGTAACGCCTTACGTTTCACGCTTCACGCATCACGCTTCACGTTTACTCCTCCCCCAGCTTCAAAATCGCCATGAACGCCTCTTGCGGCACTTCGACGGCACCGATCATCTTCATGCGCTTCTTGCCCGCTTTCTGCTTCTCTAGCAGCTTGCGCTTGCGGGTGACGTCGCCGCCGTAGCACTTGGCGAGCACGTCTTTGCGCTGCGCCTTGACCGTCGTGCGCGCGATGATCCGCCCGCCGACGGCGGCCTGGATCGGCACCGGGAACAACTGCGACGGGATCACCTCTTTCATCTTGCGCGTGATTGCGCTGCCCTTCTCGTATGCCTTGTCCTTGTGGACGATCAAAGCCAGCGCGTCGACCGGCTGCTCGTTGACCAGGATGTCCATCTTGACTAGGTCGCCCGCGCGGTACTCGTCGAAGTGATAGTCCATCGAGGCGTAGCCTCGCGTGCGGCTCTTAAGCTGATCATGGAAGTCGACGATGATCTCCGACAGCGGCAGGCGGTAGGTCAGTACGACGCGGTTCGGATCGAGGTATTCCATGCTGACCTGCTCGCCGCGCCGGTTGATCACCAGGTCCATCACCGTGCCGATGTGTTCGGCGGGGGTGTACACCTGCACCGTCATCCACGGCTCTCGAATTTCTTCGATCGACGATGGGTCGGGCAGCGCGGCGGGCGAATCGATGCGGATGGCAGCGCCGCTCGTCAGCAGCACTTCGTACTCGACGCTGGGCGCGGTGGCGATGATGTCCAACCCGTATTCGCGCTCCAGCCGCTCCTGGATGATCTCCATGTGGAAGAGGCCGAGGAAGCCGCAGCGGAAGCCGAAGTTGAGCGCCTGCGACGACTCCGGCTCGTACACGAGCGAGGCGTCGTTGAGCTGAAGCTTCTCCAGCGCGTCCTTCAGCTCGTGGTAGTCGTCGGTCTCGACCGGGTACAGGCCGGCGAACACCATCGGCTTGACGGGCCGGTAACCGGGGAGCGGCTCCGGCGCGGGCCGTTCGACGGCGGTGATCGTGTCGCCCACGTGGCAGTCGCGGATCGTCTTCAGCCCGGTGGCGACGTAGCCGACCTCACCCGCTTCGAGCCGGTCGCCAGGCTTCATGTTGGGGGCAAAAATACCCAGCTCCAGCGGATCAGTCTCCGCCTTGCTCGCCATGAAGCGCAGGCGCGTCTTGCGCTCGAGCGTGCCGTCTATAATGCGCACGTAGGCGACGACGCCCTTGAACGGGTCGTAGTGGCTGTCGAAGATCAGCGCGCGCGGCGGTGCGTCGGGATCGCCCTTCGGCTGCGGCACGCGCTCGATGATCGCTTCGAGCACCGCGTCGATCCCGGTTCCCATTTTGGCCGACACGCGCAGCACTTCATCGGCGGGCACGCCCAGGACGCTCTCGATCTCGGCGGCGACTTCGCCGGGCCGCGCGGCGGGCAGGTCGATCTTATTGACGACGGGGATGATCGTCAGGTCGGCGTCGAGCGCGAGATATAGATTGGCGAGCGTCTGCGCCTCGACACCCTGCGAGGCGTCGACGACGAGGATCGCGCCCTCGCACGCGTTCAGCGCGCGCGAAACTTCGTACGTGAAGTCTACATGGCCCGGGGTGTCTATGAGGTTTAGCTCGTAGCGTTCACCCGACCGCGAGGTGTGCAGCATGCGCACGGCGGAGGCCTTGATCGTCACGCCCTTCTCGCGCTCGAGGTCCATCGAGTCGAGCACCTGCGAGGTCATCTCGCGCTCGGAGATGGTGCCGGTCACTTCGAGCAGCCGGTCGGCGAGGGTCGATTTGCCGTGATCGATGTGGGCGATGATGCAGAAGTTGCGGATGTGCCGCTCGTCCATCTCGCGGCGATTATACCAGCAAAAAAGCCTGGCGAAGGTTTAGCAACTTCGCCAGGCTTTCCTCGATGGGAACAGTCAGGGCAGCCGCACAATGAAACTAAACCGCCAGTTTGCCCCGTCCTTCTCCGGGTCTTGCGTGTGGACGACCATGTTCACTTCGTAGCAGCACACGTCGTTGACGACGGCCTGCCCGTTGGTCCACGTATTGCCGTGCTCGGGGAACGCCCATACGTTGCACGGCTGGCCGTTATCGCCTCCCCCGAAGGCGCAATATAGAGGGTTTTGCTCGGTGCGCTGATGCACGCTCTCGCCGTTTGGGTCGGAGATGAAAAAATCGACGGTATGGATGCCCGCGCCGTTTGCCTGGTTGCCCGTGTCTGGGTCAAAGACCTGGAGGTGGAAAACGATCCGGTCCTGGAAAATGATCGGCTCTTCCAAGAGGCCCGTATAACCGGGCAGCGCAATCACACCCAGCAGCCCGTTGGTCGTCCCGGCGCCGGGGATGACACGGTCGATTTCTGGCGTCGGGGTGGGTGGGGGAGGCGGTTGCGTCGGCGCAGGCGTATCCGATGGTGGCGGAGGCGCAGTTGGCTCGCTCGTGTCAGTGGGAGGGGGCTGCGTCGCAGGCGGAGCGGCGGCGGTCAGCGTCGCGGCGACGGCGAGTTCTTCGGCCACGCGCGTCGCCACGCGATCGGGTTCCGGCGTGGCCGTGGCTGAGCCGCATCCGGCCAGCGCCAGACCGGATAAAACCACGCACACTAGAGCGCGAAAGACCTGATTGTGCATTTTCATGATCCTTACGGCATGTCCAGGCTGGCGCGCTGGGGTACGCATCGGCCGCGGATGATCAGCTCAAGCAGCACTTTATCCTGTGAATCGATACTGAGCGCAATGCACTGGTCGAGCGCCTGACGCGCCTGCTCGATTAGTACGCCAGCCTTCTGGCTATCGCCTTGTTCGGCCCACATCCTGGCCAGTTCCTTAAAAGCTGAGCCCTGCGCCTGATAGGCCTGTCCGAGAAGGCGCTGCTGGTTTGTCGCTTTCAAGGACGCGAGAATCGAATCGAGCGTATCGATAGCCTGGCGGAAGGCGGCGTCGGCGGCGTCGATCTGGCCGTCACTTTTGTACGCTCCACCTTGCAGATATTGAGCCGTGCCGAGCGAATAAGTCGCCAGGATTTCGGCTTGTCGATCATTGGACTGCTTCGCCAGTTCCAGCGCCTGATTATACTCCGCGAAAGTTTGGGTCAATACATCGGATGCACCAAGGAGTGTGCTTAATGGCTGCGTGTCGAATGCCTGCAAGTAATAGACGCTGCCCAAGCCGACGTGTGGGCGAGCGTACTCCGGATTGCTGCGGATGCCATTTTCAAAGGCGCGCTGTGCCTCCTGCCGCAGCTCGGTCGCCTGATCGAGACCTGCCTGCTGCTGTGAAAAATACAAGGCAGCCTGGCCGAGAAAGAAATACAGCACCTCTTTGCCTTCGCCCGTTTCGTTCCAGTTGGCGAGCTGCGTCTCGGCGTCGCGGTAGACCTGCAGCGCGTCTTCGGATCGGCCGAGCACGTCGTAAGTCAGCCCGATGGTCAGATAGGTCAGCGCCCTGGCCCGGCGGGCGATATCGGTGCCCGCGCTGAGGCTGGTGTCCGGATCGACTCGGATCGGCCGACTGCCGAGCGCCTGATGCCCGGCGACATATGAATCGATTGCGCCTTTGGCTTCGGTCGTGACGTAGAACTTGGGGACGAAATTGCTCTGGCGATCGATCGCGCCGTAGATCACCATGTCCGCGCCGAGGCGCTCGGCCAGCGCCTGAGCCGCTTCTTCATCCGCGATCAGGCCGATGTCGGTACCCATCTCGGAATTGGCGAGATCATCGTGCCAGATCTGCACCTGGCTGCGGAGCTCGATGTCGCTGAATTCATCCGTCTGCTCGCGCAGCACCCCGAACACGGTTCGGCTCAAGCGCTGGCCCTCCTCTGACGGAACGACTTGCCCGTTCTCGGCCTCTTGGCCGAACTGGGCGACCGCGACGTTAAATCCCCCCGTCATCTTCGATGGCCCCGGCGGCCCGATCACACTCACGCCGACGAAGACCAATCCGGCCGTCACCAGAATCGCGGCGATGACGACGGGGAGGGTCGGGATCGCCAGCGTGCCGATGTGAATGGCGCTCCGCGTGACCGATATGACGTTGGTGATCTTATCGCGCCCGACGACGTCGCCGCCGATTTCGACGTTGTCGGCTTCGATGTTCGCGCCGCCGCTGACTTCGACGTTCTGTGCTGGGGGTGGTTGCCGACCGCGCGCCGAGGGCCTGCGGCGCTCCGGCTTCTTCAAATCGCGCTTCATCGATCGACTCCCAGCCGGTCGGTTAGCGTCGATTTGCCGTGGTCGATGTGGGCGATGATGCAGAAGTTGCGGATGTGCCGCTCGTCCATCTCGCGGCGATTATACCATTTCAGACCTCCGAAGTCTCCAAGACTTCGGAAGTCTGAAACTTCAACGAGAACTGGAAGCAGGCGTCAGGGGCGGGGCCAAAGACCACGTCTTGAGGTAGTCGAATGTCTCCGAGTAAAAGACCTTTCCGTCGCCAGTGTACATGATGACTTCTATCTGGTCTGTGATGAGACTGGCCGGCGGGTCGTTGTAGCCATACGTGACACGCACCGTCGCCCGGCCGCTGTTGCTGGACAGGAGTGCAGGAGCATACCCATAATAAATCTGAAACTCTCCATCACTCAGCACCCATACTCCAAGCCAGACATCCGCTCCATGCGCAGGGATATAGGCGTAATCCACCGTGACCTGAATCTCTGTGTCCGTGGCGCTGACCACGCTGAAGTTGCTGATGTCGTCGGTTGTCGGGAGTGGCGTCGGCGTATGGGAGGCAGTCGGTGTTCGCGTCCTGGTGGCAGTTGGTGTTGGCGTGTTTGTCGGGCACAGCGGCGCGCGAATCGTCACTCGCTGGCTTGCCACCTGGCCGTCGGCCGATCGAACGGTGATCGTCCCCACCTGGCCGATGCAGTACAGACCGAATACGTCGAACGGCATGGTCGTCTTCGGAGCGTTGTCGAACAGGATGGTGTAGGGCGGAACGCCGCCGCGCGCCTCGACGAAGATCTCCTGTGCCCAGATGCCGACGCCCTGGTCGTTCCGCCCCGACTCCCGAAACGCACCCGCACGCCAGGTGAAGGTGAGCGGCTGCGCCGTGGGCGTTCGTGTTAGTGTCGCCGTCACGGAGACGGGCGGCGTCGGCGTGAGGGTCGCCGTGCGCAGCAGCGTGGGGGTCTGAGATGCGTCGGGTCCGGGCGTCGGCCTCAATGCCGGCGTGGCGGATGGGGTAGGGGTGGCCTCGATCACCGCCGGCAGGGACCCCTCGGCGACGAAGGCGACGTTGTCCACCCACAGCACATCGTCGACCTGGCGTGCCGGAAATCGAAGCACGCCCCCGGCGCGAGACGCGGCCTCGGCGTACTCGATGCGCAGCGTCACCTCTTGCCCGGCGAAGCCTTCCGCGGGGACGACGGCGACGAGCCAGTCGGGCGCATCGGCCGCGACATAGTTCCCTGTGCGATCGGCCGGGCTGTCGTCGGTGTACTCCAACTGGCCGTTGACGTAGATCTTGAGCACGCCGCCGGCCTTCTCGCCCGGCGCGCGGTACCACACGGTCAATTGCGGCTGTCCGACGCCCGGCACTTTCGCAGTTTGCTCGAGTGCCTGCCCGGGCTTCATTTGCGCCGCGTACTGGCCGACATCCGGCACGTCCGCATCTTCGACGGCCACGACTTCGATGCCCTCGCCGCTCCAGGCCTCTGCGTCGCCCGACTCGAAGGAGCCGTTTTGCACGCCGGGAACCGCCTGCGCAGGTTCGATCTCCTGGAAGATCGTCCGAAGGTCGTTGACCGAGTTCGCTTCGTGGAAACGGCCGTTGACGTTCGCGCGCACCAGGCAGGTGAGCTGCAGACGCGTCTGCTCGTCGGGCTTCAGCGCGACGATTTCCAACTGGAAGTCGATGTTGGAGCGTTCCAGACTCTGCGCGACGGACGCCATCGCCCGGCACGGATCGCTCTCCAGGCACCTGTCTTGCCCGGCGCTGATCACGATGATCGTGTTTGTGTTCTGTCCCTGGGGGTCAGGCGGCAGGTCGTCGGCTGCGGCACGG
>DASSFZ010000095.1:0-2491 GCA_035693785.1 Anaerolineae bacterium
AACAATACCAGCATCGCATCGACCAAGACGAGCAGCGCCCGGCGATCGGCGAAGGAAAGATTGAAGCTGCGGCCACCGTGTTTGTAGGCGATAACAGGGAAAACATTCGCCGGACTAGCGGTTTGAACGCTCACGAACGCACTCCATATTCAATACTGAGTTGTGTACAGATTGCACGGCGAAGTATACGGAACTCGGCTGGCTTGAGCATTCCTGCAAGTCGCACTTACACCGTACGCTGTTCATTGTACAATAGGATTCGTGCCATATCTCTTAAGAAACGGTTGTAGTTATGTTAGAATTGGTATGGTGATATTTGCAATCAGTTTGACCAAGTTGCGCAGCAATCCCTCTCAAACTCCCAACCTCAAACTCCAAACTTCAATAGTGTCATTCCGAACGTAGTGAGGAATCTCGCGCCCGGCCGGCGAGCGCGGCGTACCGGGGTAGAGATGCCTCGTCGTGCCTCCTCGGCATGACACGACGGACGCCGATCGCTCCGCCGTGTCATTCCGAACGGAGCCGTGTCATTCCGAGCGCAGCCGTGTCATTCCGAGCGCAGCGAGGAATATCTCGCCCGACCGGCGAGCGTAGCGCGCCGGGGTAGAGATGCCTCGTCGTGCCTCCTGGGCATGACACGACTGGCGCCGATCGTGCGGGCTGTGAGCGTATCTAATATGCGTTCGGGCCTGGCGGTTTAATACGCTCGGGCGAAGATTGCCATCTCCTTCGCCGGCTTGCCGGTGTAGAAGCACTTGCCCTCGCCGCCGGGCTGATCGATCGGGATGCAGCGGATTGTCGCCTTGGTCTCTTCCTTCACCTTCAGCTCGTCTTCGTCGCTGCCGGCCCACCACACGCGCGCAAAGCCGTCCGCGACAACCGCCTTGAACTCATCATAGCTCGCCGGCTCGTGGACGTTCGCGTCGCGGAAGGCGACGGCGGCGCGATACAGGTCGGCCTGGATCGTATCCAGCAGCTCGTGCACGGCGTGCAGCAGGCCGGCCTGCGGCGCGATCGACTTGCCGTCACGGCCTGGCACGTCCCGCCGCGCCAGCACCACCTGATCCTTCTCTACGTCCTTCGGCCCGACCTCCATGCGCAGCGGCACGCCGCGCATCTCCCAGTCGTTGAACTTGAAGCCCGGCGAGACCTCTTCGCGATCGTCGATCTTGAAGCGCACCTCATTCTCCAGCATCGCCCGGATGCGCGCGACGGCGGCCGTGACCTTGCTCTTCTCCTCGTCCGTCTTGTAAATCGGGACGACGACGAGCTGGATCGGCGCCAGGCGGGGCGGCAGCTTCAGCCCCTGATCGTCGCCGTGCACCATGATCACGCCGCCGATCATGCGCGTCGACAACCCCCAAGAGGTCGTCCAGCAGTACTGAAGCTCGTTGTTCCGATCGAGGTATCTCATGTCGAAGGCCCGGGCGAAGTTCTGCCCCAAGAAATGGGACGTGCCGGACTGAAGCGCCTTCTTGTCGCCCATCATCGCTTCGATCGTGTACGAGCGCACCGCCCCGGCGAATCTCTCCAGGTCCGATTTGCGTCCCGGGATCACCGGGATGGCGGCGTCCGATACGGCGAAGTCGGTGTACACGTCGAGCATCTGGATCGTCTCGGCTTCGGCTTCCTCCGCCGTGGCGTGCGCGGAGTGTCCTTCCTGCCACAAGAACTCGGCCGTGCGCAGGAACAGCCGCGTGCGCAGCTCCCAGCGCACGACGTTGTTCCAGCAGTTAATCAGGATGGGCAGGTCGCGGTAGCTCTTGATCCACTGCGCGTACATGTGGCCGATGATCGTCTCGGACGTGGGCCGCACGACCAGCGGCTCCTCCAGGCGCTCGCCGCCCGCGTGCGTCACCACCGCCAGCTCCGGCGAGAAACCTTCGACGTGCTCCTTTTCTTTTTGCAGGAAAGACATCGGGATGAAGAGCGGGAAGTAGGCATTGACGTGGCCGGTCGCCTTGAAGCGGCGGTCGAGCGCGCTCTGGATGTTTTCCCAGAGCGTGTAGCCGTAAGGCCGGATGACCATCGACCCGCGCACCGGCGAATAGTCGGCAAGCTCAGCGCGCAGCACGACTTCGTTGTACCATTTCGAGTAGTCTTCGGTTCGGGGGGTGAGTTTTTCGGCCATGAGTGCTCCTGGATGCGTGATCACGTGGTTACGTGATGAGTGATGCGTGACGAGTGAGGCCCGTCACTCGACCACCCGGACCTTATTCGGGCAGTGGCGCATCTTCAAGCAGATCCTCCGTTGCGATTGTATAGGTAGGCACATCCTCTTTCAAGACGGAACGACGCTGTTCTGGAATCATCGTGAGAAGCAAGCGAATGATTTGGGTTGCCTGGTGAATGCGATGCATAGCGACCGCATCGCCGAGCACATGGCGGCTCTTGTAATACCAGTCACGGCTTTCCCGTGCAGAGCCTAACGCATACTCGTAGAATCGCGCCCGATCTCTTCCGCTGTGGCGGCTATACCCTTCGGCAATAT
>DASSFZ010000096.1:0-10086 GCA_035693785.1 Anaerolineae bacterium
GACGCGATCCTCTCCGTCGGCGTCATCGCGACGAACATCGCCGTCAGCGTCGTGCAAGAGATTCGCGCCAAGCGCACGCTCGATCGGATAGCGCTGCTCACCCGTCCCCAAGCGAGGATCATCCGCGACGGAAAAGAGCGCCCGATCGCGCCGGAAGAGCTGGTTGTGGGCGATGTGTTGAAAGTCGGCGCCGGCGATCAGATCGTGCTCGACGGCGCGGTGATCGACGGGCGCATGTCCGTTGACGAATCGCAGCTTACCGGGGAATCGAATCTGATCTTCAAGCAGCCTGGCGATCCGGTTTATTCCGGCAGCTTCTGCATGAGCGGCAGCGCCATGTACGTCGCCGAGAAAGTCGGTGAGGCGAGCCTGGCCAACCAGATCACGTCCGGGGCGCGCGCCTTTCGCCGCGTGCTCACGCCGCTGCAGCGGCAGATTCACCTCGTGATTCGCGTCATGCTGCTCATCATCATTTACATCGAGGCGCTGCTGGTGGTCAATGCCGTCGTGAAGCTGGTGCCGGCCGCCGAAAGCGTGACCCAGGCGACGATGATCGCGAGTCTGGTGCCGAACGGGCTGTTCGTGTCGATCGCCATCACCTACGCGCTGGCTGCCGTGCGCATCATCCGCTTCGGCGCGCTCGTCCAGCAGTCAAACGCCGTCGAGTCACTGAGCAGCGTGGACGTACTGTGCCTGGACAAGACCGGAACGCTTACTGCCAACCGGTTGCAGGTCAGCCAGTTGCACGCCATCGGGGTCGGCGAACAGGAATTGCAGAGCGTTCTTGGCGCGATGGCCGCGAGCGCGGCGGCGCGCAACAAAACCGGCGAGGCCATCGCGGCGGCGTTCCCGGAGCGTCCCCGGCGCACGCTCGCCGAAGTGCCTTTCTCCTCCGCGCGCAAATGGAGCGCTGTCGCGCTGGAAGACGATCGGCGCGGCGTTTTCGCTATGGGCGCGCCGGAGATGCTGCGGCCGTACCTGGGTGCCGACGGCGAGGCGCCGTCGGCCGTGTGGCAGCAGATTTCTGCCCAGGCCGGCGCGTGGACGAGCCAGGGGCTGCGCGTGCTCCTTGTCGCCCATCACCCTGACCCGATTCGCTTGAAGGACGGGGGTGACGCATCGTGCCTGCCGAACGGCATGACGCCCCTCGGACTGGTCTCCCTCAGCGACGAGCTGCGCCCGGAAGCGCGCGAGGCGCTCGCCGCTTTTTCCGCTATTGGCGTCGAGCCGAAGATTATCTCCGGCGACGACCCGGAGACCGTCGCCGCGCTCGCCAGGCAGGCCGGGTTAAGCCCTGAGATTCGACTCGTCTCCGGCCTGGAGCTGGATCGGATGGATGAGACGCAACTTGCTCAGGCAGCCGCGTCGGGAACGATCTTCGGGCGCATCACGCCACAGCAGAAAGAGAGGCTCGTCGACGCGCTGCGCAGGCAGGGGCGCTACGTGGCGATGATCGGCGACGGGGTCAACGACGTGCTATCGCTGAAAAAGGCGAATCTGGGCATCGCCATGCAGAGTGGCAGCCAGGCGACGCGCAGCGTCGCCGACATCGTCTTGATGAACGACTCGTTCACGGCGCTCGCGCCCGCCGTCGCAGAGGGCCAGCGCATCGTCAACGGCATGCACGACATCTTCAAGCTATACATGACGCGCGTCGGCACCGTCGCGCTGACGATCTTGTCGTCGCTCGTGATTGGTGCTTTCCCGCTGGGGCTGCGCAACGGCTCGCTCGTGACGCTGCTGACGGTCGGGATTCCGACAGTCCTGCTGGCGTTCTGGGCGCGGCCCGGCCAGCGGCGGCGAGGCGGCTTGCGGCGTGAGCTGACGCACTTCGTCACGCCCGTGGCCATCCTGTCGAGCCTGATCGGGCTGCTGGTGTTCTATGGAACGCTGCTCCTGGACACGCAGTGGCGCGGCCTGAGCGAGCCGGGCTTGTCTCCTGATCAGGTGAATGTGGCCACCGGTGCCAGCGCCGCACTGGCGCAGACCGCACTCGCCAGCTTCCTGACCGTATGTGGTCTCTTCCTCATCGTCTTCGTCGAGCCGCCCGCCGAATGGTGGACCGGCGGCGACGTGCTGAGCGGCGACTGGCGACCGACCGCGCTGGCCGTTGGCCTGTTCCTGGCCTTCGTCGCGATCGTGTCCACGCCAGCGCTGCGCGCCTTCTTCGCGCTGGAGCCTCTCGAGCCGGTGCATATGGCCCTCATTGCGGCGGCGGTGATGGTGTGGATGTTCGCGGTGCGCCTATCCTGGCGCGAGCGGCTCATTGAGCGGTTTCTGGAGTTGAACACTTGAATATAGCAAAACAGCTCACCAGGAACGGTAAGCTGTCTGTGCAGCTCATGTGTCGGGGTGGCCGGACTCGAACCGGCGACTTCACGGTCCCAAACCGTGCGCGCTACCGGACTGCGCTACACCCCGAAACAGGATCTGATCCAAATTATTCTGTGATCTCGCTCACATCCAGCGAAACATCGGGAAACGCGAGCGGAGACACCGTTTCGCCTGGCAGTACACGCCGAATCGACTTGTAACCGACTGGCGATGGCTCTCGATACACTTCCATCCATCCGTCGGCAAGTGACACGAGCCATGCTTCTGGGATGCCGGCCTTTGCATACATAGGCATCTTCACGTCGCGGTCATAGTCGGCGGATGTGTCAGACACTTCGACAATAAGCAGCACATCCTCAGGTGCAGGATGCAAATTTCCATAGTACGTCGGACGTGGACGAAGCAATGCCACATCCGGCTGCGGCTCAGAGCGCTGGTTCACGCGAACAGGATTCTGCACTGCGATGATCGCCCGCCTGCGCAACCGATCATAGAACAGATCGGCCAGCCGGTTCACGCAACCGGCGTGCTTCGGACTGATGGGTGACATCTCGGCGATCTCCCCTTCGATCAGCTCCAGCCGATCGTCCTCGTGAAACACGCCGGCCTGGATCATCTGCTGGTATTCATCTATCGTGAAGAGCTTGCGCTGTAGTTGAACCGCCATGCGTGTGAGCCTTCCTGGCCAGGCTGTGCAACCGGCGAATGCAGGCGCATTGTACCCCGCCGCATGGCAGCGGTCAAGCCCCCGGCGAACGCCCTGTGAACGCAAAACCGAAAACTTACAGTGACGCTTCGGTGTCCTGCGTCAGGCGGTGTGCCAGCAGGATGGGGATGAACGTGATCGCGACGACCATGACCGCCGCGACGTTCGTCACCGGCTGGCTGCGCGGCCGCGTCAACTGGCTGAAGATCCAGATCGGCAGCGTCGTCTGCTGCCCGGCGGTGAAGGTCGTGACGATGATCTCGTCGAACGAGAGGGCAAAGGCGAGCATCGCGCCCGCCAGCAGCGCCGTGGCGATGTTGGGCAGCACGATATAGCGGAATGTCTGGAAGCTCGACGCGCCCAGGTCCATCGACGCCTCCATCTGCGAGCGCCCGGTGCGCCGCAGCCGCGCCACCACGTTGTTGTAGACCACGACGACGCAGAACGTCGCGTGGCCGATCACGATCGTCCAGAAGGTGAAGGGTATCTCCATCAGGCCGATCGCCGAGCGCAGCGCGATGCCGGTGACGATGCCCGGCAGCGCGATCGGCAGCACGACGATGAACGAGATCGTTTCGCGCCCGAAGAACTTGCTGCGCGAGATGGCCACTGCGATGAGCGTGCCCAGCACGATGGCGACGAGCGTGGCGACCAGCGCCACCCCGACCGACAGCCACAGCGCGCTCCACAAGTCGGGACGCTCCGTGAGGGCCACCCGGAACCATTCCGTCGTCAGGCCCGGCGGCGGAAAGGTGAACGCCGACTCTTGCGTGTTGAACGCGTACAGAATGATGATTAAGAGCGGAAAATGCAGAAACAACAGAACGGCGATCGTCGCCAGCCGCAGGCCCAGGGAGGGTTTGGCCAGAATGCGTCCGCGGTTAGAGCGCATCGAACGCCCCCAATCTCTTGGCGATGATCAGGTACGCGGCCATGATCACCATCGGGACGATGGTGAACGCGGCGGCGAGCGGAACGTTCCCGGCGGTGCCCTGATACTGATACACGGCCAGCCCAATGAACGGGCTGGAGTCTCCGATAATCGTCGGGATGATGAAATCGCCCAGCGTCAGCGAGAAGGTGAAGATCGATCCGGCCACGACGCCGGGGAAGGCCAGCGGCAGCGTCACGTGCTGGAATGTGGCTTCAGGGCGCGCTCCGAGATCGCCCGATGCTTCGAGGAGCGAGCGTGGCACGCGCTCCAGCGCTGCGGCGACCGGCAGAATCATGTACGGCAGCCAGACGTACAGAAACACGAGGAACAGGCCGAGCGGCGAGACCGACAGCGACTCTCCGCCGATCAGGGGAAAGTCCAGGACGGCATTGAGCAGTCCCTGAAGCCCGATCTGCGAGATAAACCAATGGAAGACACCCTCTTTGGCGAGAATGAACTTCCAGGCGTACACCCGAACCAGGTAGCTCGACCACAGCGGAAGCAGAACGGCCAGATACAGGAAGGCCCTCGTGCGCCGCCCCGCGTAGCGCGCCATGTAGTAGGCGATCGGAAACGCGACAAACGCCGCCGCGATCGTCACGGCGGCGGCCATCAAGGCCGTGCGGGCCATGATGTCGAAGTGTGCCTGCGTGAGCAGATCGCCGTACGTGCTCAACCCGAACTCGCGCACGACCCGCCCGGTGAAGCCGTCGAGGCGATAGAAGCTCTGGATGAGCAGCGCCAGGAGCGAGCCGATGTACAGAATGCCCAGCCACAACAGCGGCGGGATCAGCAGCAGCAGCAGGGACAATACCGGGCGACGATACAGGAACGTCGACAGGCGGCGTTCTGCCGAGGGATGGCTCACTGCGGGGGTCATCGACGCGGTTGTCATGCGATCAGCTTAGCGCCGCGATCGGGCGGTTGTGTTCGCGCTGCCACGTCAATAGGACCGGGCGCCCTCGATTCGCCAGTACGTCCATCGAGGTCTCGTCGAGGTTCTGGCGGACGACGGTCAGGTCGGCGCCGCCGTCGATCTCCACCAGGTAGCGCGTGTACATGCCGAGATACACGACATCGCGGATGCGTCCGCTGACCGAGCAGTACCCGTCCGGCACGCTGACGCCCGGCGCCTGGATGTTGATCTTCTCCGGGCGAATCGAGAACGTGTCGGGCGTTCCGAAGATCGCCTGCGCCGTGGCGCCGCCGATCAGGTTCGACACGCCAACGAACCCCGCCACGAACGGCGTCGCCGGATGCTCGTATACCTCGGCCGGCGTGCCGATTTGCTCGATGTGGCCGTGGTTGAACACGGCCAGCCGGTCGCTCATGGTGAGCGCTTCTTCCTGATCGTGCGTTACATAGAGGAAGGTGATGCCGACACGCTGCTGGATCGCCTTGAGCTCGATCTGCATCTGCTGGCGCAATTTCAAATCGAGCGCGCCGAGCGGCTCGTCGAGCAGCAGCACGCGCGGGTGCATGATCAGCGCGCGCGCCAGCGCGACGCGCTGGCGCTGCCCACCGGAAAGCTGAGACGGCTTGCGCTGTTCCATGCCGGGCAACTGAACCAGATCCAGCATTTCGCTCACCCGCTTCATGCGCTCCAGCCTGGGCGCTTTGTTGATCATCAGGCCGTAGCCAACGTTGTCGGCAACGTTCATGTGCGGGAACAGCGCGTAATCCTGGAAGACCGTGTTGACGCTGCGCTCGTACGGCGGCAGGTCGGTGACGTCTTCGCCGTGCAGCTCGATGCGCCCGGCCGTGGGCTGATCGAACCCCGCGATCAACCGCAAGCACGTGGTCTTGCCCGAGCCGGACGGCCCGAGCAGCGAGAAAAACTCGCCGTCTACGATGTCCAGGTGGATGTTGTCCAGCGCCTTCACTTCGCCGAAGTGGCGGCTGACGCCAGACAGCCGGACTGCGGGCATGGAATCGTTGGTCACGTCGTGTTCTTCACCTGAGTTTGCAGACCCTTGCGAAGGTTCGTAACCTTCGCAAGGGTTCATACGAGCGATCGAAGTCCCCGTCGATAAAAGGCACAGCCTTGGGCATGCCGGCCAGCTCCCAAAGCCTGTGCGCGCCGATGTTACCGTCCGCCGATCACAGCGAGGTAGTCGGTGACCCAGCGATAATACGGGACGCAGCCCTGCATGCCGCCCGGGCCGTCGCCGCAATCCTCGGTGGGTGTCTTCCAGAAACGGATCGTGTCGAAATTACCAAAGCCGTTGGTCTCGCAGCCCGTGTCGGTGAGCAGCTCGTTCCCCGTGCAGGCTGCGGGCACGGCTGGCACCGAGCCGAACCACGCCGCCAGATCGCCCTGCAGTTTCGGGTTCAGCGACCACTCCAGCCATTTGTAGGCGCAGTTGGGATGCGGCGCGTCGACGTGCATCATCGTCGTGTCGGCCCAGCCCGTCGTGCCTTCTTCGGGGAATACGCTGGCGATCGGACCGCCGCTGAACTGCAGGAAATTCACCTGGAACGGCCACGAGCTGGAGGCCGCCACGCCTTCCTTAGTGAAGTCATCCATCTGAGTATAGGCATCGTGCCAGTAGCGGAAGACCAGCTCGCGCTGCTGGCGCAGCAGATCCAGCGCAGCCTTGTACTGCTCGTCGTTCAACGCGTACGGATCGGTGATGCCCAACTCAGGCTGGTGCTTCGCCAGATACAGGGCAGCGTCGGCGATATAGATCGGGCCGTCGTAGGCGCTGACGCGTCCCGCGTTCGATTCGCCGTCGGGCAGCGTCGTCTCTTCAAAGACGACGCTCCAGCTCGTGGGCGGATTATCGCCGAACACTTCGGTGTTGTACATCAGCACGTTCGGTCCCCACTGGTAGGGAGTGCCGTAGTGCTCGGCGGTGCCGTCGCCGTCGGTGTCGACAGTGTGCCACGGCGCGTTTTGCAGGCGCTCGTCGACCGTGCCAAAGCTTGGGATCAGATCAATGTTGATAGGCTGAACCGTGCCACCGGAGATCAGGCGGTTGCTGGCGTCGCCCGAGGCGGTGACCAGGTCGAAGCCGCCCTGCGTCATCAGCGCGACCATTTCGTCAGACGTGTTGGCGACTTTGACGTTGACCTTGCAGCCGGTGTCCTTCTCGAATTGCGTCACCCAGTCGTAGTTCGGATCGGTCGAGCCGTTTTCGATGTAGCCGGCCCAAGCCACGATCGACACTTCACCCTCACCTTCGCCCACGGATTGCTTCATTCCAGCCCCCGCCTCCGGAGTGGCCGGCGTGGCCTGCTGGCATGCCGAGAGCACGAGCGATAGGACGATCAACAGCGAGAAGAGCAGGAACAGACGGCGAGCCATGTTGCGATTATGCAGCATTTCTCCTCCGTTTAGTTTGAGTTACTTTACAGAGATCAACGGGGACTCTCGCTGGAGAGCGGACGGATTATAACATCGGTGATTTTGAATAGTCAAAAACAAGACCTGCCAGGTCTCCACTCACTGTGCGCCGCTCCGGAATGCTTCGTGAGACGTGGCAGGTCTATAAGGCGCTGGCGGCATCCAGCGCCGAGGCGAAGATGGTCAGCGCCTCGTCGATCTGCTCAGGCGTGACGACGAGCGGCGGAATCCAGCGGATGATGTTATCGTACGTGCCGCACGTCAGCAGCATCAGGTTCCGCTCGAAGGCGGCCTTGACCACAGCTTTGGCCGTGTCCGTGTCCGGTTCGCCGCGCTGCGCAGTCGTGAATTCCGTGGCGACCATCAACCCGACGCCGCGCACGTCGCCGATGGATTTGAACTCACTCTGCAGCTTGCGCAGGCCTGCCAGCAGTTGTTCGCCACGCGCCGCCGCGTTCTGCGGCATCTTCTCCTCTTTCATGGCGCGGATGGTCGCCACGGCGGCGGCGCAGGCGACGACGTTCCCGCCGAACGTGCCGCCGTGCGAGCCGGGCTTCCACCGGGCCATGATGTCCTGGCGCGTCGCCAGCCCGCTCAGCGGAAGGCCTGATGCAATGCCTTTGGCCATGATCATGATGTCCGGCCGGATGCCGAAGTGCTCGACGGCGAAGAACCTGCCCGTCCGTCCGAGGCCCGACTGTATCTCGTCGGCGACGAGGAGGATGCCGTGCTCGTCGCACACTGCGCGCAGGTCGCGCATGAAGCGGGCCGGCGGCACGACGTACCCGCCTTCGCCGAGCACGGGCTCGATGACGACGCATGCCGTCTCTTCCGGTGCGGTCTGCGACTTGAGCATTTTCTTCAACTGCCGGATGCAGGTGTCGCTCGCGTCGTCGTCGCCCATGCGCATCGCGTACGTGTAAGGGTAGGGGGCGACGAATATGCCGGGGACGAGCGGCTGATACCCGGCTCGGTATATCGTCTTGCTCGTCGTCATCGACATCGTCAGGTGTGTGCGCCCGTGGAACGAACCGGCGAACACAATCGTGTTAGGCCGCCCGATGGCGACTTTCGCGAGCTTGACCGCCGCCTCGACAATCTCCGCGCCACTGTTGCTGAAGAAGAACGAGTCAAGACTGGGATCAGGCATGATCGTCAGCAGCTCCTCGACCAGATCGATCATGGGCTTGTGGTAGGCGATGTTGGCCTGGCCGTGGATCAACCTGGCGGCCTGCTCCTGGATGGCCTTGACGACCTTCGGGTGCGCGTGGCCGGTGTTCGTCACGCCGATGCCGCACGTGAAGTCGAGGTAGCGCCGGCCGTCAGTGTCGTACAGGTACGGCCCTTCGCCGCGCTCGACGATCAGCGACGGCGTGAAGGCGCGCGACCAGACGGGTGAGATGTGATCGAGTCCGGGCATGGTGTCTCTCTAGTTGATTAGTTGGCGGGTTGGTTTAATCGAACAACGCCTCGATACTTTCGCGGAAGACCTGGGTATGGTAGTCAATGTCGGCCTCGGTGGTGTCCGGCGCGATGAGGGCCATGTTGTGGAAGGGTGTCATCAGGATGCCGCGATTCAGCGCGAACAGGTGCATGTAGCGATCGAGTTCGGCATCCACGGCTGCGGCGGCCTCGCCGCCGTTGCGCGGCGGCGAGGCGCGGAACCAGTATTCCACGCGGCAGCCCAGCCGCTTGACAATCCAGGGCAGGCCCCTTTCCTCTATGACTGCGCCAACGCCTTCGGCGAAGCGTTCGGCCAGCGGGATCGTACGCGCATATGCGGTCGGGGTGAGGACATGCTCCAGCGCTGCCTGCATCGCTGCGATGGACAGTGCGTTGGCTGCCAGTGTCCCGCCAATGCCGCCCACATCGGCGTCTTCCACCTCGATGCTGCCCTGAATCCGATAGCCGACCTCGGCGCTGAACCCGTACACGGCGGCCGGCACACCACCGGCGACGGGCTTGCCCAGCGTCAGCATGTCCGGCTTCAGTCCATATGCTTGCGTGTATCCGCCTGGCCCGGTGCAGATGGTGTGTGTCTCATCGATGATCAACAGGGTGCCAGTCCGGCGCGTGATCTCGCGTAGCGCGTCATGATAGCCCGGCTGCGGATGGATGATGCCGATGTTGGTCATGGCCGGCTCGGCCAGCACACAGGCCACGTCGCCGGGCGCGAGCGCGCGCTCCAGCGCCTCGATGTCATTGAACTCGATGACCTTCGTCGTCTCGACCGGGTTGACCGGCGGGCCCAGGTTGCCCCGGCGCGGGCCGGCCATGCCGTGTGTCAGCGTGATGAAAGTTTCGTCCACCGTGCCATGATAGCAGTAGTTGAAGACCAGGACGTACTTGCGCCGTGTGATGTGGCGCGCCAGCCGGATGGCGAAGCGGTTCGCGTCGGTGGCCGTCAGCGCGAACTGCCAGTGGGGTAGTCCAAAGCGGCGCGTGAGTTCCTCGCCCACCCAGATCGCATCCTCGATCGGCAGCATGAACGTGAATCCGCGTCGGCTTTGTGCAATGACCGCCTCGACGGTGGCCGGAGGCGCGTGCCCGGTCATCGCGCCGGTGTCGCCCAGGCACAGGTCGAGGTAGCGATGGCCGTCCACGTCGGTGAAGTGCGCGCCCGACCCTTCCTTGACGAAGACGGGGAAAGTGCCGGCCCAGCGCACCATCCAGTTCATGGGTACGCCGCCCAGCAGGCTGGCTTTCGCTCGCTCAAATAGCCGCCGCGATGTGGGATGATGCTCGACGAACATCTTCTCTTCTCGT
>DASSFZ010000097.1:0-5373 GCA_035693785.1 Anaerolineae bacterium
ATTAGTCGCGCCGTCTTGGTGTCCCGTGTCGAGGAGTCGCCAAGTTGAAAGAGGGTACATGAGGACCGGAGACCGTCGCAAGGCCGGAAAGGCTGATGGCTGATAACTGATGGCAAGAAAATTATAACACACGGCGCCCTATCAGCCATATGCTATCAGCTTTCGGCCACGAGGTTGCAGGCCGATCGTGGCTGTGGTAAACTAATAGTTGCCTGCCCCCGTAGCTCAGTGGATAGAGCGCCGGCCTCCGGAGCCGGGTGCGTGAGTTCGATTCTCACCGGGGGTACTGCGACGAGCGGTGCGGCGCTACGAGAGAGGCCGCACTCTTTTGTTTTGGTGCCATGCCAATCCGGCCGAAGCCAGATCGAACGAGATGCTGTCGAACGGCTGCCAATCCAACCGTTGTTGCTAGCGCCGCCAGCGGGAGCGTTCCCCACCACACACCATCCGGTCGATTCTCACCACCTGTATACTTGTCGGGCGGCGGTCGCGGCGCATCGGGATTCTCCCATACATCCACCCCGTTTGGCAGCGTGAGCAACCGCACCCAGCCGTGACGCGCCAACACGCGGTTGTATACCCGATGGTTGACAAATCCCCAGCGCACCCCGCGCTCCCCTGCCCGCGCCAGGATCGGATCGAGGGCCTGTAGACCGCCAGGTAGCCAATACGCCGTGTCGATCTGTCCAATGCCGCTGGCGCGCAGCTCGGGCAGTTCGCGCGCAGTGTGATAACTCCCGTCGATCGTCGTCGCTTCGGTGAGCATCGACAGTCGCGCCAGTTGATCGCCGAAGCCGAACGTCAGATAGCGCCACTGCGCGCGATCGCCTTCCGACAAAAAGACGACGATAGGCTGCATATCCAGCGAGGCCGGCTGCATGTGCACGAGCGTTGCCAGCAGCGCAGAGGTGAACGCGGCGATCGCCAGCACCAGGAGCGCGGCCCTGTGCCCGACGGGCCAGGCGTGGGAAGCGAGCCTCCGCAGCGCGCGCCGGGCAGCGATCGCGGCCAGCCCGACAAACGGCATTAACGCAACAGAGGCCCACAAGGCGAATCGGTCGTACGTCAGCCAGGTCCACCCTGAGCCGAACAGCCAGCCAGGCAACGGTGTCGTCCCACCCAGCCCTAGCGTGAACATCACCGCAAACAGCATGCCGGGCGCGAGCCGCTTGCGACGGAGCGATATGCGCACGGCCCACGGCACGATCAGCACCAGTGGCCCGTAGATGGCCCAGAAGAAGAGACCCTGCGCGCTCACGTCGAACAGCAGGTTGTGGCGCGTCGGGTGATCGATAGGCGTCTGTATCGCCTGGCCGAGCCCCCACTCCCAGAAGGGCCAAATCACGGCGACGATCGCGGCAAGCGCGGCCAAACTAAACAGCGACAGGCGCAGCAGGTAGCGGCGCCAGGTGTGCCGGCCAGTCAGCGCCGCCTGCGCGCCAACCGCCAGTACGCCGAACGGGACGAAGAGGAGTGTCGCGTGATGAGTTGCCGCGACGACGGCCATGAGTGCAACAGCCAGCACGAAATCGATCAGGCGGCCCCGATGCAGGTAAGCGTTCAGTGCGGCCAATCCCCACAGCGCGGCCAGCAGCCCAGCCAGCGTCGGCAACTGGCCGAAGGTGTGCGCAGCCAGGTAAACTGAAGGAAGCACGGCCGACGCGATCGCCGCGTAGCCTGCCGCCCGGCTCCCGACGAAAATGCGCGAAAATGCGTAAACGCCACCCGGCATGGAGGCGAGAACAAGCCACAACACGACGGCCCAGGCCAGCTCTATGCCCAGTGGAAAGGCCAGCAGCGCAATCAACTGGTGGGCGAGCGGTGGATAAGACGCGACGCTAAAACCGCCGTACCAACGCGGCTCCCAAAGCGACCACCAGCTCCGGCGATAGTGATCCGCGAAAAACATGTGGACGTGGGCATCGTAACTCAAGCGGTAGACAGCGCCGGCGATGAGCAGCCACTGGGCCGCCATCGCCAGAGCCAGCGCCAGCCGCAAGCGCCGATTCATTCAATCCCTCCGTGAAAAGTATCGGACGTGAGGGGCAGGTGCCGCGGGGCGGCTGGCCGGGCCAATGCCAAATCAAAGGCGCGCAAATAGGCCCGGCTCGTCTCTTCCATGGTCATGCGCGACATGATGGCGCAATTGTCGTGCGATTGAGCCGCTCGCAAATCGGGATCGCCTAACACTCGCTGCAGGGCGGCTGCCAGGTCCGATCGGTCTCGGTTGCGAAAGAACGTCACCTGAAACCCCGCTTCATCGGCCACGGCACTCAGCTCTGGAAGATCGCTGACGACGACGGGACGGCCCCAGGTGGCCGCCCGATAGATGACGCTGGAGGCGCCGGTGGCAGCCGTATAGGGCAGCACGACGATCGCCGCGCGTGCGAAGAGATCGCGCAACTCGGTTTCCGGCACATAACCCAGCCAGCGCACGGCCGGATGATCGCCAAACGCGCTGCGCACGCGATCGACGTAGCCGGGGAAGCGCGGATGTTCGGCGCCGGCCACGGTCAGGCGCAATCGCGGACGGTGCATATGCAGTTCGCGGAACACGTCGAGCAGCAGTTCCAACCCCTTGAACGGAGCGAGTGTGGCAAACATCAGCAGCTCCTGCTCGCCGGAATCGGCCAAGACCTGCGGTGCGTCGCACGCGCCGAGCGGAATGCGCACGATGGGGGTATTCGGCGAACGTGAGGCCAGCCAGTCCGCCTGGCGCCGCAGCGGCACACAGACCACGTTGGCTTGAGCGACCAGCAGTGCGACAAATGCCCGTATTCCCCACTTGGTGAGGTACCCCCCCGGGACAGCCAGTTCGCTGAGATTGGCCTGCTCGAGCATTTCGTGCAAGGTAACAACCGAGCGCAGCCCGAATAACCGTGCCGCAGCCACGCCGAGGAGGCCGGACACGTTGGCCTGTAACGAGCGGCCGAACACGCTCACGCCAAGATTGAACCACACCAAGTCAGGCTTGACGCGCAGTAGATGAGTGAGTATCCGCCAGCCTGCGTCCGATCGATTGCGCTGCCAGACACGCTCGACCGTGATTCCCGGTCCGACTTCGAGCGGCTGCGCGTCACGCGCCGCTTCGGTCAGCACCGTGATTCGCCGAAAACATCCAGACCTGGCCAGTACTCTACTGACGTGGTATCCGTACTGGCCGATTCCGGTGACGATTGGCGGAAACGGCGTGACAATAGCCAGATGCATCCGCCTCCTCCGTTTCATGATCGGCAGCCATCGTTCACTCGGCCATCCACCTTCCTGCGACGAAGGCCCACAACAGCGCTCCCTGCGGCGCCGTCCACAAATAATGATCGAACAGCATGATCGTCGACAGCCCGACCACAGCGCCGCCGAGCAGCGCTTGCCACAACGTGATCGAGCGCGAGCGCCAGTGCGTCCAGCCGGCGGCGAGCATCGATCCGTTCATCCCCAGAAACGCCGCCAGTCCGATCAGTCCCAGCTCGCTTGTGACGAGCAGAGGCACGTTGTGCACCCAATCCAGCGGATAACCGAGCATTCCCCGGCTGGCATTGCTGAAATTAGCGGCGCCCACGCCAGTGAGAGGATGCGTCACAATCAACTGGCTGGCGACATCGATCATGTCCTGGCGCTCGCTGATGGAGAAGGTCTCGTACGGTTGGCTGGCCGCGTCCACCCTCCCGACGAGGAATGGCCGAAAGATCACCGCAAAGCCCACCGCGACGACGGCGGCGATGGCGGCCAGAGTGAACGAGCCGACGAGTGTTCGTCGATGCCAGCGCCGTCCTCGCCATAAGAGTATGGCTCCGGCCGCTCCCCCGGCTACGATAGCCAGCCACGCCGAGCGAGAAAATGTCATCAGAAGCAGCATCCAGATGATCGTCCACGCGACGACGATCAGGGCACGCCACACGCGCGGCCAGGTCGCCAGAAGACCGAAGGAGAGAATCAGTCCGACAGCAGCATGACCGCCCAGCACGTTGGGATGCCCGCTCAGGCCATAGGCGCGCAGAAAGCGCACCGGTCCGGCGAATACGACACTCGCCCACGTATCCTGCGGCCGCACCGGCAGCTCGCCGAATCGCGGCCCCAACCCGACGAAATGCTGTAGCGCTACCTGTAACAGCCCCACTGCGCTGTGCGCCAGCAGGCCTCCCAGGAAGGCTGCTGCCAGCCGGGGCATCGACCAGTCGCCGCACACAAGCATCAGCGCGAAGGTCACCCATACCAACACCCGCGCTGCATGCACGGCGGCCAGCCCCTGATGAATGGCCCACAGCGCAGAGGCCAGCGCCAGGGCGCACAGCGCCAGAAGCGAAATGAGAAACATTCTGTGCGGTCCGTGTATCAGGCGTTCGCGATTCGGCCATCCAGCCAGACCATACGCTCCCACCGACGCCAGCGCAAATAGCTCGACCAGGCGGACAGTCGGCAGATAATGTGTGAAAGGAACACCCGCGACGTCGAAACCGGGCAGCTCGACCGGCCAGTTGCGCTGCCAGGCCAGCACGAACACTGTCGCCAGCAGTGCCGCCTCGCTCGCCGCCAACATCAGCGACCGAAGGTAGAGCCGGCTTTTCCGCAAGTCCAGCGCAATCGGCGCGTTCATGCGACGAAAAACCGAGGGACTACGTCCAGCAGCCCCTCGCCTCCTAGGCAGGTAACGTTATTGTCTATCGCGTCTCCTATTAACAGGAAACGTTACGCACAGACTGTCGCCAGGGATTGGGAGTAGACCTGGCAGGTCTTCGCAGACAAGGCCTGCCAGGTCTATAGCCCCAGGCCGTACAGCGACTCGAAGCGGGCGATCGACGCCTCCAGGCTATAGATCTTCTGGGCGCGATCCTGCGCCGCGTGGCCTAGGGCCCGCAGGCGCGCCGGATCGCTCAGCACCGTCAAGATATTCTGGCCCAATCGAATCGGATCGCCGGGCGGCGTCGCCACGGCGGCATCGGGCGCCAGATCGGCCAGCGCGCCAACCCGTGTTCCGACGATCGGCAGGCCGCAGGCAGCCGCCTCCAGCACGGCCATGCCCTGCGCTTCGTGATATGATGCCTGAACGAACATCGTCGCCCTGCGATATACGTCCGGCAACTGATCGTGCCGCACCTCGCCGACAAACTGCACATGATCATGCAGGTTCAGTTCTGCGCTCAAGGCTTTCAGTTCCGCGCGCAGCTCCCCTGCCCCGGCGATTCTCAACCTCACGTTCGGTTCGCGGTCGACGACGAAGCGACAAGCTCGGATCAGGTCGGCGTGTCCCTTGACGGCCTGCAGCGCACCCACGTTGACGAGGACGGCAGACGTCTCCGGGCGGCGGCTAGCGGGGTGAAACATCGCCGTGTCGACGCCCAGAGGCGCAAAGGCGAGATGATCTGCGTCGCAGCC
>DASSFZ010000098.1:0-2740 GCA_035693785.1 Anaerolineae bacterium
GACGAGGGTGTGCTTACGCTTGATTATACGCCAGGCCCACGAATGTGTCACCTTGTTCAGAAGCCGCAGTAACCCCGACTCACCGCAGGCAAGTAGACAAAGTAATCAGACTGCAACTGGCGCACGCTGACCGTACCGCTCTGAACGGATAGGCTCGCCGATCGTCTCAAGTCGTGCCGCCCGGTCGGCCACGGCGCGGTTTCGGCATTCCACCTCGCCGGCGTGCGCCAGGCGTAGACGACACCACCCAGGCTTGACGCCAGGATGTCGGTCCGGCAGTCTCCGTCGAGGTCGGCGAGCGTCGGCGCGGCGCGTATTCCCTTTCGCAAATGTTCCGCCTCGAGGGGCAAGTCGAGTGGGAACCCCGAGACGGGCGCCCCATCGTCGTGCAGCGCGTGGAGCCGGACGGCATCGTCGTCGAGGCCGTCCGGGCTGTAGGTGCCGAACACGACGTCGATCTGGCGGTCGCCATCGATGTCGCCTAATGCAGGCTCGGAAGCGAAAAGCACCTTGCCGGCCGCGTAGTCGTAGTCCCATAGCAGCACGCCGTCGGCCGCATAAGCGCGAATGTGACCGTCGAATGTGGAGACGACAATGTCGAGTGCGCCATCGCCGTCGAGATCACCCAAGGCCGGGGCCTGATGCGGGTAATCCTTGGTGGCCAGCGGCGGCCCACCCTGTCGCGCCGGGTCCCAGCCCGGACGGCGCGCGCCATCCGGCCCTAATACCACGACGCCATTTCCAATCACGTCGCCTGTCGAAGGCGCTCGAACCTTGCCGGCGACGATCAACTCGACGCTGCCATCGCCATCGAGATCGCCCGCGGCCGGGGCGGCATGGGTCAATTCGATGTAGGCGTCGGTGCGCGGATCGCTGCCCGAGGCATTGACGAACAGGCGCACCGGCCAACCGGAGAGCGGCTGCCCATGCGCATCGGCGGCGTGCAGGAACGGGTGGTCGCGGCCGGCAATCGCGTCGGCCCGACCATCGCCGCTCAGATCGGCGGCCGCGATCTCACCGAAGATGCCGGCCGTGCGCGACTGGGTCGGGTAGCCCGGCAGCAATGTGCCGCCGGCTTTCCAGGCATACAGGTTGAATGCCAGGTCGACGTCGTCGATGCCGCCGTTGGACGCGTTATTGTTTGTGCCGGCGAGCACCTCGGGCAAGCCGTCGCCGTCCATATCGGCTAACGCGACACTGTAGACTTCGGGTGTGGAATTCGCGTAGGTGGTGTTCCAGTCCATTTCTTTCGGCCAGCCGGGCAGCAAGTCTCCGTCGGCGCGCCAGACAAAAACCTTGCCGCGCTGGCCCGGCTCGACGCCGCTGCCTTCGTTGCCAGCTACGATCTCAGGGCGCTCGTCCCCGTCGACGTCGCCGATGGCGACCTGGGTGGTGCTGCGCGGCACACCTGTGCAACTGGCGCCCGTCATGAGCGGGAATCCGGGCAGCGGTGTGCCGTCGAAACGCCACGCGTAAACGCAGGCGTCGCCGTCGATCACGAGTACCTCATTGCGGCCGTCACCATTGAGGTCCACGACGGTTGGCGACGAGAAGACGATCGCGCCTTTCGGATCGTCGCGCGGGAAGCCCGGCAGCGGCTCGTAGCCCGGCCCGGCCGGCGCGGCGAATGGGGCCGCCGAGGAATGTCTCACTACGACGATGATAAACAGGCAGGCCAGCGCGAGCAAAATGCCAGACAAGACACCATGACGAGTCATAGGGGTCATTCCTTTGCCGGCCTGGAGGTGCCGTGCCGCTGAGGCGAACGAATGTGACGACTAGGAGTGACAAGGAGCGCAGTGTAGAAATAACTGGCGCGTAATATCGTAAACGACGGAGGTAATTTTGCCAATAGGAAAGCGGTCTCTTATTGCTCCATAGACCTGGCAGGTCTTGTCCGCCGATGTTAGCCGTAATATGGATCGCGAAGATCTGCCAGGTCTACATTGGGCTTGACTCCGGTCAATTCCGATGTACACTGTCATACGGACCTCCCCGCGTCGGTGCTTCAGAGGCGGACCGGCGGACGCGGGTGACTGTGTTCCTATCATGGTGTTCGTGACATGGCGGGCCTTCAGTCCGGGAACGCAAGGGCTTTCAGAGACGTGGTAAGGGGAGACGGGCTGAGGCCCACGCCAAAAGGTGTGAAGGTTCCACCGTACCCTAATGTGCTCGCCGAATTTCCCTCCCGACCCGCGTGAGCGGCAGACACGCTAGCGAATTCACCAGAGTTGTTAGAGGATTGTGCACGTATGGCCATTCCAGACTACCAATCCATCATGCTTCCCCTTCTGAAGTACGCCAGCGACGGCAAAGAACACTCCTTGCGTGAAACCATCGAGGCTCTGGCTGACGAGTTCCAACTGACAGATGACGAGAGGCGCAATCTTCTCCCCAGTGGGCAGCAAACAATTTTCGACAATCGAGTGGGCTGGGCAAGAACCTACTTGAAGAAAGCGGGGCTACTGGAGACAACACGCAGAGGCTACTATCGGATCACAAAGCGCGGACAGGATGTTCTCCGCCAGAATCTGACAGAGATCAACACGGCATATCTCAAGCAGTTCGCAGAGTTCATTGAGTTTCAGTCCACACACCGGAATCGAGTGGACGAATCTGATGATCACGAAACAGCCGAAACACGGACGCCCGAAGAAGAAATCGAGGCGGCTTATCAAAGAGTCAGAGAGCGATTAGCCGCCGAACTGCTTCAAACCGTCAAAGGCCTATCGCCCGTATT
>DASSFZ010000099.1:0-5020 GCA_035693785.1 Anaerolineae bacterium
GTCGTTATTGGGATTGACCGGCCTGCGCCGCCGCCAGGTAGGCCGATTGTCGGGCGGCGAGATGCAGCGCGTCGCGATCGCCTCGGCGCTGGCGCTGCGGACGCGTGTTTTGGCGCTCGACGAGCCGACCAGCCAGCTCGACCCCCAGTCTGCTGAAGAGCTTTTGGATACGCTCGCCCGGCTCAATCGCGAATTGGGGCTGACGGTCGTTCTCTCTGAGCATCGCCTGGAGCGAGTCGTCGGATACGCGACGCACATGATTTATCTCGGCGGCGACGGCTTGGCGCCAGTCAGCGGGCCTGCCCGCCAGGTGCTTCCCCACATCCCGCTCGTTCCACCGGTTGTCGAGCTGGGACGTGTGCTCGGCTGGCAGCCGCTTCCTCTGACGGTGGAAGAGGGATTGCCGCTCGCACGCCGCTCTCCTCTCCTGGCGACAGCCGTGGCGGAGCGGTCGTCAGGAGAGGGGCCGGGGGTGAGGCCAGGCGTGGTGGCGCTTCTCGTGCGCGATCTCCACGTCGCCTACGCCGATCGGCCGGCGCTGCGCGGGATCGATCTGGCAGTTCACGAGGGCGAGGTCGTCGCGTTGATGGGGCGCAACGGAGCAGGCAAAACGACGCTGCTCCGGGCGGTCGCCGGCCTGGCGCGAGTGCAGCAGGGCGAGGTGACGGTAGGTGGGCGGTCGATCGCCGGCCGCAGCGTCGCCGATATTTGCCGCTCGGTCGGCTACCTGCCGCAAAATCCTAACGCGTTGCTGTTCGCCGATACGGTGCGCGAGGAGATTCTCATCACGCTGCGCAACCACGGGCTTCAAGCGCACCCGCCGATACCTCCGGCGGCGCTGCTCGAACGGCTAGGGCTGTCCGAGTTGGCGGACGCCTATCCGCGCGACCTGAGCGCCGGCGAGCGGCAGCGGGTCGCGCTCGCGGCGATCGCGGCCACGCACCCAGCGCTGCTCCTCCTCGACGAGCCGACGCGCGGGCTGGACTATTGCGCCAAAGAGGCGCTGCTCAAACTTTTGCAAGAGTGGCGCGACGACGGAATGGCGATCTTATTAGTCACGCATGACGTAGAACTGGTGGCGCGAGTGGCCGACCGGGTTATCTTGCTGGAAGAGGGCAAGATTCGCGTGGACGGATCACCGGCATCCGTGCTCGGCGATTCACCGGCGTTCGCTCCTCAAATGGCGCGCCTTTTCCCTGGACGCGGATGGCTGACCGTTGAGGACGTGCTGATGGCGGGCAGGGTCACCGGTTCCGCGGATCGCTGCTAATGAATTGCTCGCCGGCTGGCGGGAGGCAATTGACGAACGCCTTTCGGTCACTGGAATTGGGGACGCTTGAACACAAACATCAGGGCTGTAGTCCGACCGCCCGGCCCGGCAATGGGGAAGACGTTGACCATTTCCCATCCTTCATCGCCAATCCTGATGATGGTATCCCAGTCGCTCGATCCGTCTGCGTACTTGCGCTTCCACAACGCGGTCGCATCGGGTATGTCTTCCGCATAACCCGGAAGTTCTCCCGTCACCGAGATGCGGTACTCCCACTTCGTCGTGACTGGTCGCCGCTTGGCATTCATCGTCTGCCTCCTTCACGGCATCTGGCCGGGCGATCTCGCGCCGGTGCGCGACGGCCGCCGCGCCGATTCACGTCATGTAACCGCCATAGAGGTGCGTAAACGGCGAGGAGTATAGACCGGATAGTCAGGCAGCGCAATCGTTTCGCGGGGCTTGCCTTCAAACGCGGAAAGTCAGCGTCTTGAAGATGTTGTGCTCGGGATTGATAAACTCTTGCAGGATCGAGTTGTCCGGCACGAAATCGGCAGGGCAGGGCAGGAACCAGTCGAGCGCGGCGAGCAGGCGCGCGACTTCGATGTACTCCAGTGTGTCGGGCCGCACTTGCCGCAGCAGCGGCTCCGCGATCGGCCTGAGCACGGCATGCTCGTACACCAGCCCCGAATTGAACATGAAATCGGCGTTCTCTTGATACGGGAAGATGTTGCGCGTCTCGCCGTCGCGGACTTTGTTCCAGCGCCCGATCGTGTCGCGCGCCGAGTAGCCGCGATCGCGCGCGTCGCGCACGATGCGCCGCACCAGCCGCGTGTCGGTCGTCGCGACGCGATTGTGGTCGTCGATGTTGAGCTGCGTCAGCGCGGACACGTACACGCGGCAGACACGCTCAGGCGGCACGTCGGGCAGCAGTCTCGGGTTGAGCGCGTGGATGCCTTCAATCAGTATGATGTGGTCGCGCGTGATGCGCACCCGGCGTCCGGGCTGGCGCGCGCCGGTTTTGAAGTCGAAGTGCGGCAACTGCACGTCGCGCCCCTCGGTCAGTTCCAGCAGGTGGCGGTTGAACAGCGGGTGATCCACCGCGTCGAATGCCTCGAAGTCGTATGTGCCGTCCGGGCAGCGCGGCGTGCGCTCGCGATCGACGAAGTAATCGTCCATGCCGATCGCGATCGGGCGAAGGCTGTGCGCCAGGAGTTGGACCGCCAGCCGCTTGGCGAAGGTCGTTTTGCCTGACGCCGACGGTCCGGCGATCAGCACCAGCCGGATCGTGTCGCTCCGCGCGGCGATCGTTCCGGCGATTTCGGCGACGTGCTGCTCGTGCAGCGCCTCGTTGACCAGCATGATTTCGCGGACGCGCTGCGACTCGATGGCCGCGTTCAGCGCGCCGACGTCTTCCACGTCCATGATCTTCATCCACTCGGCGTGCCGGCGGAACACGGCGCTCAGCTTGGGGGATTCGACGGGCGTCGACAGCGTGGCCGGTTGGCTGGCGCGCGGGAACTGCAGCACGAACCCTGGCGGGAACTCGATCAGATTGAAAGCGCGCAGGTAACCGGTCGACGGCAGCATGTAGCCGTAGAAATAGTCGGTGAGGCCGCGCAGCGTGTAGACGGTCAGGTAGTCTTTCTGCCGGTAGCGCAGCAGGCGCAGCTTGTCCTGGTAGCCCTGTCGCTTGAAGATGTCCTCGGCTTCCGCCAGCGGCACACGCCGCTTGACGATCGGCTCGTCGGCTTCGACAATCTCGTGCATGCGCTCGCGCAGCCGCTCGATGTCGGCGCGGGGCAGCGGCTTGCGGTCGGCGATCTCGCAGTAATAGCCGCCGTACGGTACCGCGTGATCGACGAGCGTCCGCGCACCGGGGAATAGCTCGTGCGCGGCGACGATCATCAGGAAGGTGAGCGAGCGCCGGTAGATGCGGCTGCCGTCGTGCGAGGCGCGCGTGATCAGCGTGGCTTCGGAGTCGCGCGTGATCGGTGTGTTCAGCTCGCCGAGCTTGCCGTTGACGATCGCGGCGACGGCGAGGTCGAACACGTCGGGCTGGGCCGCGCGGGCGAAGACCTCCAGCGGCGTGCCGGCCGGCGCTTCGAACGTGCCCATGCCGTTGTCGAAGCGAACCTGGACGGTCTGGCGGGGTTGGGCGGGGAAGACGAGGGAGGACATAACGAGCCAGTGAATCAGCGAGTCAGCGAGTTGCGCATTGGCGAATCAACGAGGCAGAACACCTATGTGAGTGGTTTGAGGCGGGATCAAACCAGGCCGAGTTCGCGGGCGACTTGCAGGGGTTTGGGCTGCTCCCACAGCCACGCCGTGCGCAGCCAGAAACCGGGCATGGCCTGCGAGCGAAAGACGCCTTCAGTGTCGACGGGAATCGGCTCGTATCGCGCGCCGATGAGCCGGTAGAACTCGGCGGTGCGCTTGCCGGGATCGATCAGCCAAACTTCGCGCACGCCGGCCAGCGCGCAGTTGGCGAGCTTGTGGCCTCGGTCGAAATAAGCCGTGCTCCGCGACAGGATCTCGACGACCAGGTCGGCAGGCCCGTCGATATAGTTGTCGTGAACCAGGCTCAAGCGATCTTTGGCAACGTAGAGAATATCCGGCTCGTACACTTCCTTCTCACTCAAACGCATGGCGGTGCGCGATCCGCGCACGATGCCCAGGTCGCGTTCGGCGACGAACATTTCCAGAACCGTGGCCAGAAAGATAAAGACGCGCTCGTGTATTTCGGAAGCGGGTGAAGTCACGATCATCTCTCCATCGATCAGCTCGGCTTTGCGGTCGTCGGGGCTGATGTCAAAGAACTCTTCGTCCGTCATGTAATCTCGAATAATGACGCTCATGGTGCACTCCTTACGCATGTGAGTATAGTTCGCCGATGGATCGCTGTCAAGGAGAAAAGCCTTTGAAAATCTCCGTCGTCGGGCCGTCGCTGGCCGGTGTGGCGGCGCGCGCTGCGGGGCGCTCTCCCGGCCTCGGCGCGCGGCGGTATCTGGAGCTGTCGATCCTCAAGCCGGATGCCTACGTCGTCCAGGGCTTCTCGGATGTGATGCCCAGGGGCTTTGGGGATAAGCTGACGGGAGAAGAGTTAGACGCGCTGCTCGCGTTTCTATTGACGCTGAAGTGATGCGTAATGAGGGATACGTGATCACGTGATCACGTAATCACGTTATCACTCATCGTCAGTGCAATCGGTATTCAATGTAGAGCTGTTCAATGCTGATGTTCTCGTCCGTGCGCGCGGCCTGCCATTCCGCCCATTCTGCGTCTGTTACGCCCGACGGCCGGTCGCTGTTGCGCGGCCAGCCAGTATCGGAGCGTAGCACGCGCCCTTGCGTCTTCTGGAGCAGCCGCTTGTACAACGCCTGCGCGGGCATCTGCCACGGGGGTTTTTTCTTCAGCGCGACCCGACGATCTACTGGGATCATTGCGACCAGGTCGTCGCGCTGCATAGCTTCGAGTCCCTTGTCCTTCATCGTCGCATTGTGACTGGCGTGGTGGCCAACCTTGTAGAAGACGGTTCGCTTCAACAGGTCCGCCGCCTTCACCGTGCGCGTTGTGCCGCTCTCGGTCACGCTGAATTCTACCTTTGCCCACGACTTCCAGTTGCCCAGTTGTGCATCGGCTGGCAGCAGCAGGACGCGGCCGTCGCCAATCAACTCGATGGCGAGCACGAGGCTTGTGTTGTTGGTGGCGTTGTCAAGCTGAAGCGCAAGGTCGTCGGCTGCGGTCAGCCAG
>DASSFZ010000100.1:0-8403 GCA_035693785.1 Anaerolineae bacterium
GCTGGCCGGCCTGCCGCATCTGCTCAGGCCGGTCGTCGTGGACGCCCAGGCCGCGGCGACGACGCTGGTGGAGCTGACCGCTGTGATGGAGCAGCGCGACCGGCAGCGCGTGAGCACGCCGCGCATCGTGGTGGTCATCGATGAGCTGGCCGACCTGGTGGCGACGGCGGGCAAGCCGGCGCTGGAGGCGCTGACGCGGCTGGCGCAGCGCGGACGCGAGGCGGGGCTGCATGTGGTGGCCTGCACGCAGAAGCCCTCGGCGGCGCTGTTGGGCGCGGTGACGAAGGCGAACTTCCCGGTGCGGCTGGTGGGGCGCGTGACGAGCATCGAGGATGCGCGGGTGGCGACGGGCATCGGGGGAAGCGGCGCGGAGCGCTTGTGCGGGCGGGGGGACTTCCTGGCTGTCTCCGGCGCGGGGGTGATTCGCTTCCAGGCTGCCTTCGCCGCGCCGGAAGAGATCGCGCGACTCGTCGAGCTGATGCTTGGGACGGAGGGGCACAAAGTCATCTGGGAACAACTACAACCAGCGTTGGAGCCTGTCTGAAAAGGTCGCTGGAGTAACCACTAAGACACCAAGACACCAAGTGTCTCAAGAGCTTTTCTTTGTGCCTTGGTGTCTTGGTGGTGAGCAAGAATGAAATGAAGAACGGCGGTATCGTCGCGGTTGGATTTGTCTCGCTCGTGATTGCAGTGGCAATCATCGTCGGCTCGCGCCTGTCGAGCGAGACAGTGGCCGCGCTGGCGGGCGCTGCTTGCGGCGCCGGGCTGGCTGCCCCTCTAGGGATCGCCATCGGAATGGTCGTGGGATCGTCACGCAGCCGCAGCACCGCGACGCCTGTTCCGCCGCCGCAGGTCGTCGTGATTCCACCGCAGAACCCTCCCCCTTCCCATGCGCCCTTGTATCCACCAACACTGGAGCCTCTCGTGCCAAGGTCACGCCCGTTCACGATCATTGGCGAAGACGACTGAAAAAAACGTGCGACGCACTTTGGAAGTGCGTCGCACGTGGGAGGAGACCACCGGAGGCTGCGTTCTACGCTTTCAGCTTGTAACCGACGTTGCGCACAGTGACGAGCCGGCGCGGCCTCCCGGCGTCGACTTCGATGATTTGGCGCAGCCACCGGATGTGCACGTCGAGCGTGCGCGTATCGCCCATGTAGTCGGTATTCCACACGGCTTTCATCAATTGGCGGCGCGTGATCACTTCGTTCGGCTGGCGCATGAAGATCTCGAGCAACTGCGACTGCTTGGGGGTCAGTTGGTGCTCTTTCTTACCCAGCCGCACGCAGCGGGTGGCCACGTTGAGCATGACATCGTCCAGCGTCAATACGTCGGCCTCGCCGCTGGGGAGCATGCGCGCGACACGGTTCAGCAGCTTGCGCGGGGTGAAGGGCAGCCTCAGAACGAAATCCGCTCCGCTCGTCGCATCGACTTCGACGTTCGAGCGCACCAGCAGCAGAATAGCGATACCGTCGACGCGCGCCCGGATGGCGCGACATAGGCGCGGGCCGTCGATGCGCGAGGAGGTCGAGTCGAGAACGATCAAGGCCGGCGCCTCGTCTCTCGCGCACGCCAGCGCCTGCTTGACGGTCGAGGCGCGAATCACGTCATACTTTCGCCGCTCGAGATACGGCGCATACGAGGACTTCGAGCGAGCGCTCTCGATCAAGAGAATAGTCGGCATACCGCGCGCCTGAGGTGTGTGACTGATCCCGTCCAGCGGGTACGACGGTGCGGACGCAGGGAGCAAAAAGCCGCGGCCGGGATGACCGGCGCACGGCAGGGTTGAACCGAGCGATCTACTTCAGGATCTGTGTCTTCAGAAACTTGTCGAGATAGATGATGGCGATGGCGCCGAACATGGTGGACGCCAGAATGAAATTCAGCGCCCCGAACTTCTGCAGCAGGAGCGGATCGCTGCTGGAGATCTGGAGGAAGTAAACGATGCCAAATGTAACCGCCGCTCCGATCGCCAGGCCGACGATGATCACAACCGCACGCTTGAGCGCCATGCACACCCCCGATGCTGAAGTACTGTCATCTTAACCCAACCTGGACGAAGCGTCAAGTAGGCCGTCGGTTCTATCTTACGCGGCATGCCGCCGCAGCACGACACGCGGCAGCGCGCGCAACTCTTCCGAACCCATCGCCAGCGCCGTCACGACGTACACGAGCATCCCGACGCCGGCGGCGATCGAGAATGGAATGCCGATCTCGAGCGCCGAGCGAAGCGTCAAGCTAACAGAGACTCCATCTGGTAGCGGCCACTTCGCGAACACAACCTGTGAAACAGCGATTGCCAGGCCCATAACAACCGACGCCGCCACAAAGCGCGCCAGCGATGCCGCGATGCGGCGCCCCTCGATGCCGCGCAAGCGGCGGCCGGCGATGAGCAGCAGAGCAAGGACTTCGAGACTGACGCCGATCGAGTTGGCCAGCGCCAGTCCGGCGTGTCCGAAAGCCTCGCGCAGAATCAGGCTGGCCGCAATAACAATAATCATGGCGCCGGCGGCGACATATAAAGGCGTCCAGGTGTCTTGCTGCGCGTAGAAGATGCGGGCGCACACTTCGAGCATGGAGTGCGCGATCAAACCGAGCGCGTAGGCTTGCAGCGCCCAGACCACTGCGTCAGTCGCGGATGCCTGGAACAGCCCACCCTCGAACAATACGCGCACGAATGGACGCCCCAGAACGATCAGCCCGACGGCGGCCGGCACCGTGAGCGCCAGGATAGTGCGCAAAGTCGAAGAAATTGTCGCGCGGAGTTCCGCGATTTTGCCTGAGGCCGCCAGCTCGCTGAGCGTCGGAAACACGGCCGTCGCAACTGCCGTGGCGATGACCGTCTCAGGCAACTGCATCACGCGCCAGGCATAGTTGAGCACGGTGACGCTGCCTGGGCTTAACTGCGAGGCCAGGCTTGTGGTCATGACAAATGTGAGTTGGACGACTCCCAATCCGGCGACGCGCGGCACGAGCAGCTTGAGGACTCGTCGAAGAAGAACATCGTTCAGACTGAGAACCGGCGACCAGCGCGCACCGTAGCGCGCCAGGCCGGGCACTTGAACGAGTAGATGCAGCACTGCTCCAACGACCACGCCGATCGCCGGCCCCCACACGCCGATCGAGGGCGCCAGCAGGATCACGCCTGCCAGAATACCCAGGTTGTACAGGATCGGCGCGAGCGCGGGCAGAAGGAAGTGCTGATGTGCCTGCAAGGTGCTCATCACGACGGCGCTGACCGAGAAGATCGCCGTCGAGATCAGAATGACGCGCATGAGATTGGCCGTGAGGACGACCTGTTCGGGCGTGAAACATTGCTCGTTCGCCGCGCTCCCTTGATGACATCCGTATAGGACGTCGGCGATCCACGGAGCGAAAAGAGCCAAGCCAATGGCAAAGCACAAGGTCACGAGAAAGGCGAGACTCACCACGGCGCTGGTCAGTCGCCATGAAGCGGCTCGATCGCGCGCGATCAGGCCAGAGAGCACCGGTATGAACGCCGACGCCAGCGCGCCGCCGGCGACAAGCGTGAAGAGCAGATCGGGCAGGCTGAAGGCGGCGTAGTAGGCATCCAGCTCGCGGCCCGGGCCAATGATGCGGGCGAGGATGAGGTCGTCCAGTATGCCCGTGACTTTGCTGGCGAGAAAGCCTGCGCCGACGAGCAGCGCCGCGACGGCGATACGCCGGTTGCGAGTGAGAGTGGCTTCGGCAGACTGGGAATCCGTCATCATTTGGCCCGGTCGCATTATTGGCCCAACACCGCAAGTGCCTCGGCAGCAGCCGTGAAGTTCGGGTTGTAATGGAGCGCCTGCCTGAACTGCTCGCGGGCGGCGTCAGGCTCCCCTCGCGCCTGGCGCACGAGGCCGCGGTAGTACCATAGCTCTTCGACGTACGGCGTCGTGGCGAGCGTCGCATCGGCCAGCGCAAGCACGTCGTCAAAGCGCCCCGTCCGGTAATACGCCTCGAATATGCCGAACTGATACCAGGTCATGCGCCAGGGTAGCCCCAGACTGCGGGCCTGGTCGTAGGCGGCGGCGGCGGATTCGTAATCGCCCAGTGCGACGAAGTTGCTCCCGACGTTGAACCAGGCGAATGGATTGGAAGGATTGGTCGTCGCCTCGGCTTGCGCCGTGGCAAGCGCGCCGGTGAGGTTCTCGGTTGGATCGGCATCCGCGCCGAGTATCTGCATGACCGTGCCGGCCTGATCCGGCGTGTGGACGATGATGAAGGTGCGATTGAAGTGGCTCCAATACCAGTCAAGTGTATCGTATGTCATGGATTGATTCGGGCCGGTGTACGAGTCCATGAGGACGAACGCGTTTTTCGAATCATCGTAACCCACGACCAGCCCATAATGGCCTTCCCATCCCGATTGCGGGTCAGGCTCGAAGCCTTTTTCGATCAACACAGGAATGCCCGCGCGCAGGAATTCCTTGACGAGCGGAATCGATCCGTCGACGCGCATCACGGCTTCGAAACCCAGCGACCGGGCAAAGGCCGTCATTTCGTGCGGCGAGACATTCTTGTCCTCCGGATCGGGTTTGAGGAATTTCGCGGCGTCGGCCTGGCCGCCGCCCCAGCCGTAGAAGCTGAGATTCATCGACAGGGTAGCCGGCCCGCAGTTGTTCCACGTCTGATAGATATGCCGAAAACCGGTCAACAGCACGTCGGTCGATTCGAGCGACGCCGGCGTGGAGCGCGCGGCCTGCCTCGGTCCGGGCGGGATGACGGGCGTGAGCGTGAGTCGTGCCGCCGGTTGGGTCTGCGCAAGGATGTCAGTCTGACCCGGCGGGTCGGTCGGTTCAGGTGTTTGGGAAGTCAACGTCGGAGTCGGAGTGCGTGACGACGCCGGCGTGGGCGAAGGAGCTGGCGTCTTCGTTTGACGCGGCGCAAGCAGTTCCGATGCATCCATTGTAATCTGCGCCGCCGGCGTCGGGACGACGTCGGGATAGTCGGGCAAAATCAGCGAGCGCGCCGCCGGGCGGAGGAAAGACGGCAGCCGGTTGATGAGGCTAGCCTGGTAGCGTGGCTGCAGCGAACGCACGGCGAACACGCCGGCCATCAACATCACGGCGCCGATGGCTGCTGCAAAGAAAGCCCACCGACCTGCGTATCGCGTCTTCATCTCGAGCCTCGCATGATTTGCCGATTATACACCGCCGCGAAAGTAAAGCGCCCGATCCCCTGGTCAACGATTGCACGACGATTGCCCACCGTGCGGGATTCTGTGTATAATCGCAGCATTCCCGCTGGAGGACGCCTATGATGCGCCAAGAAGTCGTGACCTGGACGGATCTGGAAATGCTCGTCGATACGCTGATACCGCAACTTTACGGCGTCTTCGACGCACTGCTGCTGATTACGCGCGGCGGCATCGTGCCGGGCGGGATGATCGCCGAGGCGCTCGACATTAAGTACGTGTTGACCGCTGCGGTGCGGTTCCCCGAAGTCGATCAGAAACTGCTGGCCTGGCCGACCTTCCTGCAATTCCCCGAGGATGACCTGCTGCGCAACCGGCGCGTGCTCGTCGTGGATGACGTGTGGGGCAGCGGGCGGACGATCAACTCGGTGCGCGGACGCATCGAGGCGGCCGGCGGCAAGCCCGAAGTGGCCGTGCTGCACTACAAGCCGGGCGAATCGCTGTTCACGACGAAACCCGAATACTACGCCGCCGTGACGGACGCGTTCATCATCTATCCATGGGAGAAGGGGCGCGGCACGCAAGGGATTTTCCGAAGGCTGGAGCCGAGCCTGATCTGAGCCTGAATTTCGCACCCAGCAGGTACCGAAGTTGGGACGGCAGTTGCACTGCCGTCGCCAAAGTTGGACTGTGGCGAAAGCACGAGCCGCAGTTTATGTTTACCCCCAATCTGAAATGCGCCCAGAGGCAATGCAGTTGACTTTGTTCAGAAACCGCCGTATACTGGGGTCGGTCTCAAGCAGATTGAAGTGAATCTTTTCTGACGTAGTCGTGAGAAGAATAAACCAAGGCGGGGGCGCCTTGGTGGGGACGTTTGATATAGTGCCCGCCCACCAAGTTGGTGGACGGGCTTTTGCGTCAAAATGAGACATCGCCACGATGGCGGAGGCGCGACTATGCAGAGCAGAGAAGAACGGCTAGATCTGGTCCTGCAAGGCACAAATGATGGGATTTGGGATTGGGACATGCGCACGGGCGAGGTCTACTTCTCCCCGCGCTGGAAGAGCATGCTGGGCTATGCGGACGACGAGGTTGCCAATCGAAAAGACGAATGGAATCGCCTTCTCCACCCGAATGACCTTGAACGGGCGTTGGCTGCGGTGCAGGACTATCTGGACGGCCGGACAACCACCTACCAGCTTGAGCACCGCCTTCGCCACAAAGACGGCACGTATCACTGGGTTCTGGCCCGGGGCATTGCGCTTCGCGACGAGGCGGGCCGGGCCTACCGCATGGTCGGTTCGCATACCGATATCACCGATCGCAAGCACGCGGAACAGGCGCTACTCGAGAGCGAGACGAACCTGCGCTCGTTGATGGAGAACGCCAGGGACTTTGCCGTGTATCGCATCGCCGTCGATCCCTCGAATCCCTATCTGGCTCGCGTCGTCGTCGCCAGCCCTTCGCTGAAAGAGGTCTTCGGCATCCCCGACCTCCATGACTTCACGACCTGGTTCACACCCATCCATCCCGAGGATTTATCCCGAATCGTCGAAGCGAATCGACGCTCGCTTGAGATGGGCGTGCCGTTCGATCAGCAACTGCGCTTCTTTAACGCCGAACGCGGGAGCTGGGTCTGGGCGCACGTGCGATCTTCGCCCGTGTTTGATACCGACGGTAGACTGACCCATTTCAACGGCCTGGTGGTTGACATCTCCGAGCAAAAGCGGGTTGAAGATGAGATGCGTCGCCAGGACGAACTGCTGCAGAAACGCCTCGCTTTCGAGAATCTCATCAGCCGCATCTCGACCGAATTCATCAACCTCGGTCCCAACGAGATCGACCTGGGCATTCGGCATGCGCTGCAGGCGATTGGCGAATTCGCTGGAGCCGATCGCAGCTACATCTTTCTCGTTTCCGGCGATGGCACCCGGATGGCAAACGCACACAAATGGTGCGCCGAAAGCATCGAGCCGGCCATCGGACGCGTAGCCGAGGTGTCGGCCGAGTCCTTTCCGTGGTTCATCGAGAGAATGAATCGTCTGGAGATCGTTCAGATTCCGCGCGTCGCAGATCTCCCGCCCGAGGCCGGCGCCGAGAAGCAGGAATTCCAGTCGCAATCCACCCAATCGCTCCTCGCTGTGCCGATGGTCTATCGCGGCTCGTTGGTGGGATTCGTGGGGTTCGACTCGGTGCGAAGCGAAAAGGCGTGGGACGAAGATAGCATCGCGCTGCTTCGCATCGTCGGCGAAATCTTCGTCAACGCGCTGGAGCACAAACGCGCTCAGGCCATTCAGGCGGGACAGCGCCAGTTTCTGGAGTTGCTGGCGACCGGTGGCGATTTCTCAGGCACGCTTCACACGCTCGTGCGTCTGATCGAAGAGCAGTGGCCGGGTATGCTGGGACTCGTTCTGCTCCTGGATGTGGATGGCCGTCACTTGCATATCGGGGCGTCCATCAGTTTGCCCGAAGACTACGTCCAATCGATCGAGGGGCTGGAGATCGGGCCGATGGTCGGCTCGTGTGGAACGGCGTGCTACCGGCGCGAGCGCGTGATCGTCGAAGACATCCTGACCGATCCGCGCTGGGACGGCCTGCGCGATCTGGCGGTGAAGTATGGGCTGCGCGCGTGCTGGTCGGAGCCGGTCTTCTCGGCCGGTGGACAGGTCGTGGGCACGTTCGCCATGTACTATCGCCATCCCCGCGCGCCGACTGCCGCCGAACTGCGCGCGATCGAGATGGCCGCGCACCTGGTCGGGATCGCTATCGAGCACAAGCGTGCACAGAAAGCGCTTCAGGCGGCGTATCAAACGCTGGAGCAGCGCATCGAGGAGCGCACGAGAGAACTGGCGGCGCTGAACGCGATCGCCGCCGTCGTCAGCCGCTCGCTCGACTTGAAGGAAGTTTTGAGCAACGCACTCGACAAGACCATGGAAGTCATCCAGATGGGATGCGGCGGAGCGTATCGCCTGGAAGGAGAGGGAGACGCAGCGTATCTGAATCCTTTGGTGTACCGTGGCCTATCCGAAGAGTTCGTCCGCTTTGCGGGGCGGCTGCCACTCAAGGGCAGCGCGATAGAAGTCGCCGCCGGCAGCGGGCAACCGCTCGTGTGGGATGTGCAGAGTTCGCCGGCCGAGCCTGACATGAAGCAGGCGTTGAAGGACGAAGGCATCGAGCTCGTCGTATCCGTGCCGCTGATGGCGAAGGGGAGGCTGATCGGCGCCATCCAGATGGGCGCGCCGGAGATTCGTGCCTTCGCGCCT
>DASSFZ010000101.1:0-14340 GCA_035693785.1 Anaerolineae bacterium
CGGGCGAATATCGCGCCGTCGGCTGGAACCCGGATCTCAGCCACTACTTCCGTCTTTAACGTGTTGCGTAGTGCGTGTTTCGTCACGCAACACGGAATACGCACCACGGATCCGCCGTGTGCAACGGTCAGTATGCCATCCTTGATCATCCGCCCGCTCACCGTCGCCGACGTCCCGCACCTCGACCGGATTGACGCCAATCTTGAATCGGATCGCTTCCTCGACCTGGAAAAGGCGGTGGATGGACTGGGCGCCTCGTGGCGGCTGATCGAGCGCCCGCTCGTGCCGCCCTTCGTCTCGACGGATTACGGCCTCCACGCCGACGAGCGCCCGGCGTTGATCGAGCGCCTGCGCCGGAACGACGGCCTGTATCTGGTGGCGGAAGACGACACACGCCCGGCGGCGCTTCTCGACGTCGAGGTCGAGCATTGGCGCAAGTCGGCCAACGTGTGGCATCTCTTCGTCGACCGCGCATATCGGCGACGGGGACTGGGCAGGCAACTCATGCAGCGCGCGTTCGATTGGGCGCGCGCCTCCGGGTTGCGCGGCATCGTATGCGAGACGCAGACGAACAACTGGGCTGCGTGCAACTTCTACCGAAAACTCGGCTTCCAGCTGAGCGGCATCGACGATCACTTCTACTCCAATCAAGATATTGCTCTCAGGGAAGTCGCGTTGTTCTGGTGGTACGAGTTGGGCTGACGAATGTAGAATGAAGAATGCAGAATGTAGAATGTAGAAAATGGCCGAAGTCACACTTTACTTCCCCAAAGGCTTCAAATGGGGCTGCGCCACATCGCCCTACCAGACCGAAGGCGACAATACCCACAGCGACTGGTGGGTGTGGGAACAGGGCGAGGGCAACATCGCGGGCGGGCAAAAATCGGGTAAAGCCTGCGACTGGTGGGGAGACGGCTTCCTGGCAGACCTGGACTGGATGGCGCGCCTGAACAACAACGCGCACCGCATGGGCGTCGAGTGGAGCCGCGTCGAGCCGGACGAGGGCCGGTACGACGACGCGGCGATCGACCGCTATCGGTTCATGCTCAAGTCGATGCGCGAGCGCGGCATCGAGCCGATGGTGACGCTGCACCATTTCAGCAACCCTATCTGGGTGGCCGAGCGGGGCGGTTGGGAGTCGCCCGACATCCTGCCGCTTTTCGAGCGCTACGTGGACAAAGTCGTCGCGTCGCTTAAAGATCTGTGCGAGGTGTGGATCACGGTCAATGAGCCGACGGTGTACGCTGCGCTCGGCTATCTCCAGGCTCTATCGCAGGACAGTGTGCGCCACCAGACGACGTTCCCGCCTGGCAAGAACGATGCCGACTTGATGTTGGCCGTCTGCGAGAACCTGATGCTCGGGCACGCTGGCGCATATCACGCCATTCATCGTCTGCAGCCCGAAGCGCGCGTTGGCATCGCGCACGCCATGCAAATACTCGATCCGCTCAACCCGCGCTCGCTGCTCGATCGATGGGCGCTCAAGCAGCACGATCGGTTCACGAATCAAAGCGTGCTCGCCGCGGTGTTCTCGGGGCATATCCTGCGCCGGGTCGGATGGCGCCGCGTGCGCGCTCTGCGCGACACGGTCGACTTCATCGGGCTGAACTACTACGCGCGCGAGCTCGTCGCCTTCGATCGGCGCTCGCCGCAGACGCTGTTCGGCCGTCGTGTGCAGAATCCCGACGGCGAGATCAGCGACAAGAACTACGGCGAGGTGTATCCGCGCGGATTGTATCGCCTGCTGCGCCGCCTGAAGCGCACCGGCAAGCCGATCTATATCACCGAGAACGGCCTGCCCGATCACGACGACGACCGGCGACCCGCTTTCCTCGTCAACCATCTCAAGCAGGTGTGGCACGCCATCAACGACAACGTGCCCGTGATGGGCTATTACCACTGGACGCTGACCGACAACTTCGAATGGGCCGAGGGCTGGAATCTGCGCTTTGGGTTGGTCGAGCTGGACCCCGATACGCAGAGACGGTCACTGCGGCGGAGCGGCGAGTTGTACGCCGAGGTCTGCAAGGCTAATGTTCTCGACACCGACATGGTGCGCCGCTATGCGCCTCAACTGATGGAGACGGTGTTCAAAGGATGAAGGATGACGTTCTTCATCCTTCATCCTTTCCCCGTGGTATAATCCGCCTCGTAGTCGGCCCATACGGAGAGGTAGCGTAGTCCGGCCTAACGCGCGCGCCTGGAGAGCGCGTGTGCCGAAAGGCACCGCGGGTTCAAATCCCGCCCTCTCCGCCTTTAGCAGATAGCATATCGCTGATGGCAGTTGGCCTATGGCTTCGAGCAGAAGAGGCCATAAGCCATTTGCTATCAGTCACTGGCGATCAGCGAGCTGCGCGATGAGCGCATCGATCTGCCTGTGGTGGAACGTCTCGTGCCCACCGTACCCCTTCAGCCACTCCACGCCATTCATCGGCTCCAGGCCACTGGTGTGCTTCAATTCGAGATTCGCGTCCGCCGGCCACCCTTCGATCATCCGGCGCGTCATCGTGCGAGCGCGTTCGAACCAGAACCGGATCACCTCCTTCGGCGTGCCGTACGGCGGCGGTGGTGGCAGGAAGGACACGCCCTTCGGCGGTTTGACGCCCTCCAGCAGCGGCCGCGCGATCTGCTCGCGCAGGTAATGCTCGTCGATGGCCAGGTGCATGAAGATTTCCCCCAGCGACCAAATCTCCTCACCCGAAGCCGACGTAGCAGGCCGCCAGTCAAGTTGCTCCTGTGTCAGCTCGTTTAATTTCTTCAAAGTCTCGGCTCGGACAGCATCCAGTTCTTTCAGGATGACATATGGTTCAGTCACGTTGTCAGTCTCCTCCCGGCAAAGGTTTCAGATGGCTGTTCCAGCGTTTAATGTTCGACGTAAGCTTTGAGCTTGCCGAGCAGATCTCCCCAACCCGCCTCATAGCTGGAGCGCTGGGCAGCACCATCCGGCAATCGATCGAACCCTTCGTGGATGAGGGTCACTCGCGTGGCCTGTCCCTCTGCTTTGAGCGTCACCCACACCACGGTTGAAACTCCCGACCAGGGCTTCTCCGCCCACGTGAACGCAAAGCGGTGCGGCGGGAGCCACTCGATGACGTGGCCGATCAGGTAACCCGCGCCGCGATCCCCCCAGGTCTCAATGAAGCGCCCGCCGAGGTGTGGTTCTAACATGAGACCCGTCGCGCGCTCGGCATCGTTGAAATACGGTCGCGTCCACCACTTCGAAATCTCGCCGGTCCACGCCTGCCACACCCGCTCTGGCTTCGCGGCGATGGAGATCGACTTTTCAACTTTCAGCATCAGGTTCCTCCTTGGATTCGGATTCGACGTAGCGCTTGAGTGATTGCAGCTGCCCGTCCCAGGCGACCTCGTACTGGTGCACCCACTCGGAGACATCGCGCAGCGGCGCGGCGTTGAGCGCGTATAGCCGCTCACGCCCGCGCTTTTTCATCACGACGAGCCGTGATCGCCGCAAGATGGCGAGGTGCTTCGAAACCGCCGGCCGGCTCATCTTCGGGAAGCGCTGGGCAATCGCCCCGGCCGACAGGCTTTCTTCTCGCAACGCATCCAGGATAAGTCGGCGCGTGCGATCGGCAATGGCTTTGTACGGTGTGACGGCCGCACTCATACGTAACCATATGGTTACACATTTTCGCGTGTTTGTCAAGCAGCTGACTCGTTGCCTGTCCATTGACACCATAGGTTGACCGTTCGTCTCAAACGTGATACGATTTCGCGCGGTCGTGCTAGATGGGGAGCTAGTGGTGCCCTCTCGGCCCAGCCGTGCCCGCAATCCACTTAGCGGGGTCGAATTCCCCCTCGAGGGTTGAGCGGCCGCAGCCTGCCCAGGATAAGTGGCGACGACGATCGGGTCCGGCGCGGCAGAAGACTTCGAACCCCGCCAGGTCCGGAAGGAAGCAACGGTAAGGAGACCCTTCTGGGTGCCGCCGGGGCGCCTGGTCTGAGCAGGCTGTCCGAAGCGGTCTGTGGCGGCAGATTCGACAGGGGGTGCACGACCACCTCACCCCCTTCCCTGACCCTTCCCCCTGTCCCAAGGCAAAGCGTTGGGACAGGGGGAAGGGGATGAGGTTACGGGAACTCCGTGGAACTCAGTCCGTTGACACGACATCCATCGAGACGCCGAAGCACCATCGCGCCGAAGGCCGTTGTCGCCTTCGCCGCGTTGGTGCTCGCTTTCGGCGCGATGGCCGCAGGTTATAACCTGCGCCTCAAGGCTGTCACACTCGTCGTCGACGGCCAGCCGTTCCCGATCCGGTCGAACCAGAATACGGTCGGTGGCGTGCTGCGCGACGCCGGTCTGACGCTGTATCCGGAGGATCGGGTCACGCCCGCGCTCGACGATCTCGTGGAGGAAATCGACACGATCGACATCGCCCACGCCCGGCCGCTGACGATCCTCGTCGACAGGCAGACGCTGGCCGTGCGCACGCACGCGGCGACGCTGGCCGAACTGTTCACTCAATACGGCATTCGGATCAATCCGCAAGATGCGCTTCACGTCGACGGGAATCCGGCTGGGATCGGGTCAGGGTTCGCGGGCGCGCCGACGACGTCCCACACGGTGTCCATCAAGCGCGCCGTTCCACTCACCATCACTTTCGACGATGGCTCGTCGCGCACGCTGCTCACGACTCAAGCGACGGTAGGGCAGGCGCTGAAGGAAGCCGGTATCGAGGAGTACGCCGCCGATCGCCTGACGCCAGCCGCGAATAGCCGCATCACTGGGCCTACTTCGGCGCATATCGAGCGCTCGGTTCCAGTATCGGTGCAGGTCGATGGGCGGGCGATCCGCACGCGAACGCACGCCGAGCGTGTGGGCGATCTTCTGGCGGAGTTAGGCGTCCCGCTGCAGGGTCAGGACTACACGCAGCCCCCGCTCGACGCGCCGGTGCAGCCCGATCTGAGCGTGCGCGTCGTCCGCGTCGCCGAGTCCTTCTTCATCGAGCAAGAGCCGGTCGCCTTCGAGACGCAGATCCTGCCCAATCCGGACATGGAGATCGATACACAGCAGCTCGTGCAAGAGGGCCAGAGCGGTGTGCTGCAAAAGCGCATCCGCGTGCGCTACGAGGACGGTCAGGAAGTGGGGCGGCAGCTTGAGGATCGCGTGCTTGTTCGCGCGCCGCAGCACAAGATCATCCATTATGGCACGCAGATCGTCATCCGCACGATCGACACGCCGAGCGGGCCGCGCGAGTACTGGCGGCGCTTTCGCGCCTATGCCACGTCGTACAGCGCGGCGACGGCCGGCACGCCAAGAACCGCACCGTGGTATGGTGTCACCGCGACCGGCCTGAAGATGCGCAAGGGCATCGTCGCCGTCGATCCGACGGTCATTCCGCTGCGCACCGAGCTGTACGTGCCGAGCTACGGCGTCGGCCTGGCGGGCGACACAGGAGGGGGCGTCATCGGCCGCTGGGTCGATCTCGGCTACGACGACAACAACCTGGTCGTCTGGCATCAGTGGGTCGACGTGTATCTGCTCACGCCAGCGCCGCCTGCCGACAAGATCAAGTACATCTTGCCCGACTGGCCCACCTTCCCCGGCCGATAGGCCCCTTCCCCTTCACTATCGTTCTGAGTCAGGGCAGGCTCTGCATGTCTTCCGCGTCCGAAGTCCGCGATCTCCTCGCCCGATTCAACCTGCGCCCGCGCAAGAGCCTGGGGCAGAATTTTCTCGTCGATGACGCGGCGCTCGATCGCATCGTCTCCGCCGCCGATCTGACCCCGGAAGACACGGTGCTGGAGATCGGTCCTGGACTTGGCACGCTCACACGGCGCCTGGCGCGGGCTGCCGGCCAGGTGATCGCCGTCGAGCTCGATCAAAACTTGATCCCCATCTTGCGCTACACGCTGGCCGGCTACTCCAACATCGAACTGGTCCACGGCGATATCCTGAAAATCGATCCACCCTCCCTCGTGGGTGAATCATTGCACGGGCCGACCGACCATCCGACCACCCGACTACCCGACTACTCGACTACACCATCCCCTCATTACAAAGTCGTGGCCAACCTTCCGTACTATATCACGTCGGCCGTCATACGGCATTTGCTCGAAGCGCCGGCGCACCCGTCGCGGCTGATCCTGACTGTGCAACTGGAAGTCGCGCAGCGATTGATCGCCGGGCCGGGCGACATGAGCCTGCTCGCGGTCGGTGTCCAGTTCTACGGCGCGCCAGCCATCGTGGCGCGCATCAAGGCCGGATCGTTCTACCCGGCGCCCAAAGTCGATTCGGCGGTCGTGCGCATCGAGGTGCATGCGCAGCCGCCGGTCGGGGTGCGCGATGTCGACCACTTCTTCGCCGTCGTGCGGGCCGGCTTCGGGCAAAAGCGCAAGCAATTGCACAACTCGTTGAGGATCGGATTGTCGCTGCCAGCCGAGGTCGTCGAAGCCGCGCTGGCGAAGGCGGGGATCGATGCGAAACGCCGGGCGGAAACGCTCGCACTCGAAGAGTGGGCTGCGCTGGCGCAGACACTGCCTGATATGAAGTGACCAGCACTTCGGTCCCTCCGCTTCGGGGGTCTGCGAAAAGTGCCGGTCACTTCACCCTGTCGGCGTACACGCCGCGATACTCCGGCGGCAGCATCGACGCGATGCGGTGCATGATCAGATCGGTATACTCTTCCAGCTCCTCCGTGCCAGCGCGCCCTTGCGGCAGGTGGATCAGTTCGCCGACACGTAAGTGCACCGTCTGGCGCTTCAGGCGGCGCAAGTTGCCCGCGACCTTCTCGGTGCCCCAGATGGCGACCGGGAGGATCGGCACGCCGGCACGTGTGGCAAGATAAGCCGCGCCCGTCTTGCCCGGCAGCAACCCGCCGCTCCGGCTGCGCGTTCCCTCAGGCGCTATGCCAAATGCCGTTCCATGCGCCAGCTCGTTCAGCGCGATGCGCAGCGCGTTGCGGCTCGGGTTGTCGCGATCGATCCAGATAACACCCAGGCGATCCAAAGCCCAACCGACGAGGAAATCACGGCGGTGCTCGATCGCTGCGAAGGCAGTGCCGGGGCGAACCGGCATGACGGCCAAAACAACTAGCGGGTCGAACGAGCTGAGATGATTGGAAACGCCGACGAATGCACCCTGCGCCGGCACGCGCTCCACTCCCTGCGCGTCGACACGCGTGGCGACCATGGCGACGAGTCGCGCGACCAGGCGGACGGCGTGGTGGAAGCCCGGCGTCGTGTGACGGCGCGGCAGCTCAGAACGTGAGGAATGGGGCCAGGTCATGGCTGGGCGGCCTGCCCTTGTGCGGCGAGCGCGTAATCGGCGGGCGGTAATCCCTGCAGGCTGTTCGGCGCGAGGCCGATTTCAAACTCGGCGGTCGCGCCTGCCGGAAGCGTGCCATCGCCGACAGTGGCCTGCCGGAAACCGGTGACGCGGCCTGTGTCGTCGTACGTCGTCAGCACCACGTTGACGCCGGTCGCTGTGGCGCTGCCCTGGTTGGCGACCGACCCACTGACCTTAAACTGGAGTCCGTCTACAGCACCTTCTTGACCGGTGACGACGATGGGCATGTAGCGACTCCCCGGCTCGGTTGACGCCTCGGCGCGAATGGGAGTGATGACGAACGAGGCAGCGCCTGGCGGCACGTCTGACGGCGCAAATAACACGCCGAACGGAGACTTGCCGTCCATCGGGATCACCTCCAGCGCCGTGAAAGCCGTTGCTGCGGCGACCTCTTCACCTGAGTCGTTCAGGAGAGCCACTCGCACCTGCGTGTTCTCCAGGGCGACGCCGGACGTATTGAGTATTTCACCTTGCACGACGAGGCTTCCGACCGGAGTTTCGTACAGCGCTGCGCCCTGAACGGAGACGGGCAGCGGCGCGGGTGTGGGCAGCAACAGTCCGCCGCCGGAGGTCGACGGCGCCCCTGGCCCCAGTGGAATGATCAGACGCTGACCGATCTGAAGTGTCTCCGGCGTGAGCACGCCGTTCGCGGCCTGAAGCGCATCGAGCGTGACCCCGTAGTCCTGCGCAATGTCGATCAGCGTCTCTCCCGGCTGCACGATGTGGATGACCGGGGTGGGTGTAGGGGCCGGTATGGCGGTCGGCAGCGGGGGCTGTTCCCCAACAGAGCGCGTCACGCGTAGCGCGGGCGTCGGCGCTGGCAGCGTCACTCCGAGCGGCTCAGGCGTCGGCGCAGGCGCATCGGTTGGCCGTCCGCATCCGGTCGCGAGAGCGACCAGCGCAATCCACGGCGCTGAACGTCGCATGCACATCTCTTTACCTGCCAATGGATGGCGCGATTATACCAGTTCTCCGATGGCCTGTGGCGACCGGTGCCATCTTGTCGCTGCTTCTGTTCTGTGCTACACTCATTATGGACGGTATTGGTGCTGAACTCGCTCGACTCTGCGGCGCTGCCTTCGGTGAGCACGGCGGCCGCGGGTACTTCTCAGGCAACGCGCTCGTTGGCGTCGGAACTCCACCTCTCCAGAGCTGAACCCAGGTATCCGGTATGAGTGTGCACCGCTTGGCGTCCACGCGTGATTCGATCAGCAGGTGGTCGCCGTTGATCATCGGGATCGCGGCGCTTCTGTTTACTGCGTTGATCACGATCCGGTTGCCGCCGGATCCCGCAACACCCTGGTTGCATGTCGCCATCTACTTGGCGCTATTCATCCTGGCGCGACTGTCGACCATCTCCTTTCACGGCACGGGGTTCAGCCTCAGCCACGTCATCCTGGTATCCGCCTTTCTCACGTTGGATCTGACCGTGGCGCTGTGGATTGGCTTCGCGGGCACACTCGTGGAGCACGCCGCACGCCTGGCGTTATACGCCCGGAGAGCCGCAGAGCCGGGAACGGCGCGGGATGCACTCGGCGCAGCCGGGGCCGCGCTGGGCGAGGCGACTTTTAGCATGGGCGCCGCCGGTCCGGCCTTTTATACCCTGGGCGGAGAGACCCCGATCACCGAGATAGACTTGAGCCAGGCTGTGCCGATCCTGGCTCTGTTTGTCGTCTATTCCGCCGCCGATACATTGTTCCAGGCGACCCCGCTGGGCGGGGCGCGAGCAGCTTCCTCGCGCCTCTTCGACCCTTCGACTACGCTCAGAGCGGGCTTCGCTCAGGGCAGGCGTGGATCACGCCTGTCGGCGCGCGACTGGCTGCGCCAATACCTACGCACCATCCTGGTCAGTAATCTGCTTCTGCTGCCGCTGGCGCTCATCATCGCCTCGATCTATGTGCGCACCGACTTCCCGGTGTTCCTGGTCTTCGTGTTATTCCTGGTGGTGGTCACGCTGCTGATCGGCGTGTTGGGCGCGGCGCAGTGGCAATTGGAGAAGCGCCTGCGCGAGCGCGCCTCTGTCAGCGCCATCGGTCAAGCCCTCACCAGCAGCCTGGACCTGCCGGAGCTGCTGGAGGCGATCCATAAGCAGATCGGCTCCGTGATGGACGTGCGCAACTTCTACGTGGCGCTGTACAACGAGGATTACGACGAGCTGTCTTTTCCCCTGGTCTACGAGGATGGCCAGGCGGTGCGTTACCGCAGTCGCATGGCGGGCAACGGCCTGACCGAGCACGTGCTGCACACGCGGGCGCCCCTGCTCATCCCATCTGATGTGGCCGGCGCGATTCGGCGCCTGGGCCTGGAATCGATTCCGGGCAAAGAAGCACACTGCTGGCTCGGGGTGCCGATCACGACCGGCGAACGGGTGCTGGGGGTGATCGCCGTGCAAAGCCACGCACAGTCGAATGCGTATGACGCGGACGACGTCGATCTGCTGACGACGATCGCGATCCAAACTGCGGTGGCCATCGAGAACGCCCAGTTGTACGCTTCCACCCGGCGGCGCGCGGCGGAGCTGGCCATTCTCAACTCGGTGTCGACGGTGGTGGGATCGTCTCTGAACCTCGACCAGGTCATGGAAGCTGTGGTGGGTTCCGTTGGTCCGGTGGTCGGCTGCCAGAAGGCGGCGATCCTTTTGCTACAGAACGGCGGCCTCAACTTTGCGCCGACGGCCTCGCGCGGGCTGGGCCAGCACTTCCTCCAGAAGATGCCGGCCATGCTGCGCCTTGGGCGCGGGGAGAAACAGGCGGCTGGCAGCGAGCGCCAGCCCCTGGTGGTGAATGATGCTCGGGCAGATCCGCGCTTCGAGCAGTTCAGGGCGCTGATCGACTCTGAAAGCATTCGCTCATTCGCGGATATGCCGCTGCACGCGCGCGACCACGTGATCGGCACGCTGGCTGTGTTTTACACTGAACCGCACCGCTTCACGGTTGCCGATCTCGACCTGCTGACGACGTTTGCGAATCAGGCGGCGGTGGCGGTGGCCAACGCGTCGTTGTACGCGCAGACGGACCTGGCGCTGGCACAGCGTATCGAGGAGCTGGCGGCGCTGGAGGAGATCGGCCGCGAGCTGACGAGCACGCTGGATTTCAATCGCGTGATCGAGCGGGTGCTGGATGCGGCGGTCGAGTTCGCGGGTGCATCGCGCGGTCTGGTGGCGCTGCACGACGCGGGGTGGCCCCTTGCCGTTCCCTCGGCTCAGGGTCAGGGCTTCCGCCTGGGTCTGGTGGCGGTGCGCGGTTCCGCGCCGGGCACGTTCGAGAGGTCCGAGGTGGAGAGCTGGCTTGGGCGGCAGGAGATGATCGCGGCCGTGATTCGCGATGGAACGGTGCAGTGGATCGAAGACGTGCGCGGCGCGCCAGCCCTTTCAGGGTCCCCACTCCCTTCGGCCGGGGACCCTTCGACTTCGCTCAGGGCAGGCTTCGCAGGGCAAGCGTACAAGCCGAACGATCCAGAGACGCGCTCGGCGCTGGCCGTTCCGATCGTTCGCGACGGCCAACCGCTGGGGGTGATCGTGCTGGAGAGCACACGCCGCGCGGCATTCAACGAGGCTTCGGCCAGGTTCATCGGACAGTTGGCGACGCAGGCCGCCGTGGCGATTCACAATGCGCAGTTGCACGAGCAGACACAGGGGAAGCTGCGTGAGATGTCGATCCTGTTTGAGCTGAGCCGAGAGGTGACGGCGATCTTGGATCTGCCCGAGCTGGGTCGGGAGATCGCGGGGCGGCTGGCCCAGGCGCTAGGCACGACACACTGCGCGATCGAGTTGATGGGGCACAACTCGGAGCGGCTGGAGCGGATCGCGGAGCACGTAGCGCCTGAGGCTGACGCCGGTGACCCTTCGACTGCGCTCAGGGCAGGCCTGCCTCCGGAAGTCGTCGGCGCGATACGCTCGCTCGACGTGGAGGGATTGCGCCAGAATCGACAGCCGGTTATTCTGTATGCGGCCGAGTGGCCCCTTCCCCTTCCCCACGCCCATCCCCTTCGCGCTGCTCAGGGTCAGGGCTTCGGCCTGGCGGATGTGGAAATTCTGCGTGCGCACAATCTGTGCTCGTTGATCGGCCTGCCATTGATCGCGGGGAACCAGGTCATCGGGCGTGTGCTGTGGATGGACGGCCGGCAGCGGGCGCCGTTCAGCGCAGATGAGATCCGCTTTGCGGAGACGTTAGCCAATCAGGCGAGCATTGCGCTGGAAAACGCGCGGCTGTTCCGCGAGCGGGCGCGGCGGGTGAACGACCTGGCGCAGTTATACCAGGCGAGCCTGGCGCTGGCCTCCAGCTTCGAATTGGAGGAGGCGCTCAACCGGATCGCGGTGGTGGCGCGCGAGATCACGGACTCGGATTCGGTGGCGGTGTACCTGTACGATGGCCAGACGGACAGCATCACTCACGGCAGCCAACTGGTCGGATCCAGCCGCCGTGCCGATGTCTCAATGGTTCGGCCGCATGGGATGACGCGGCGTATCATTCGAACGCGGCAGCCGATGCTGGTGCACGACACGCACCTTGAGCGCGAGATGAATCCGCGCGTGCTGGAGGCAGGCATCCGCTCGGTGATCGGCATGCCGATCATCCGCAAGGGCGAGGTGTTGGGGGTGGTGTACGTGAACAGCCGCGCGGTCGGGAAGTACACGGCGGACAGCGTGCAACTGCTGCAGCTGCTGGCAAACGACGCCTCGGTTGCGATCGAGAATGCGGGGTTGTTCAGCCGCATGGCGGAGACACGCGATCGGCTGGCAGCGATTCTGAACTCCTCGCGCGACGGGGTGCTGATGTTCGACGTGTCCGGCCGGATCATCGTGGCGAATCCGATGATAGAGCAGATGTGGAGCATGCGCCGCTCTGAGCTGGAGGGCCAGTCGCTGGCGCGCTTGCTGGAGGCGCCGGGACTCGATTTGCCGGCGCTCTCGGGATATTCGCGCGGGGCACTGCGCGCGCTGCTGGAACAGGCGACGAGGGGCGTTCACGTGGTGTGGGGCAAGGAGGTGTTCACGCTGCCCGGGGCCTTGGGCGCGCGCTGGATCGAGCGCACGGGGGCGCCGGTGCTGGACGAAAACGGCGGGCTGGTAGGCTGGATGCTGGTGTTCCGCGACGTGACGGAGGAGCGCGAGCTGCAGGTGATGCGCGAAGACCTGACGAATATGATCGTGCACGATCTGCGCAGCCCGCTGGTGGCTATTCTCGACGCGTACGAGCTGATCGGGGAGTCGCTGCCGGCCGACGTGCACACGGGGCTGACGGGCAAGGCGCTGGACGTGGGCCAGCGCAGCACACGCAAGCTGCTGGACCTGGTCAATTCGCTGCTTGACATGAGCCGCTTCGAGCACGGCCAGGTGAGCGTGGACACGCAGTTCGCGGCGCTGCGCCCGCTGACGGAGAACGCGCTGGCGCAGCTCGCGCCGATGCTCGCGGATCGCGGCCTGGTCGTCCACAACGACGTGCCGGCCGATATGCCCCTGGTGAAGGTGGACGAGGATCAGATCACGCGTGTGCTGATCAATTTGATCGACAACGCGGTGAAGTTCAGTCCGCAGGGCGGGCGCATCGTGATTACGGCGCGGCCGGGATCGAGTCACGACGGGGTTCCGTCGCAAAACGTGGTGTGCAGCGTGCGGGACATGGGGCCTGGAGTTCCGGCCGAATATCGCGAGCGCATATTCGAGCGGTTCGTGCACCTGAGCGACGGGCTGGAGCGGAGGCGGGGCACGGGGCTGGGGCTGGCGTTCTGTAAGATGGCGATCGAGGCGCACGGCGGATCGATTTGGATCGAGGAGCCGCCCGAGGGCCAGGGCAGCCAGTTCAGTTTCACGCTGCCAGTGGCCGATCTCCAGCCGATTCCGCCGTGAAAACTCGACCACGGATTGGGGCACGGATGCACGGATTGGGGCACCCCCGCAGACCCCCGCAGACCCCCGCCGACCCCCGCAGACAGCGCGCGAGGGCAAGCAGCGCGCGAGGGCAAGCAGCGCGCGAGGGCAGGCGGATACACGGATGCGCGCCCCGATGGTTCGGCTGCCCCTTCACTGCGTTCAGGGCTTCGGCTCACCACGAGTCTGCTCGACGACGCCCGAAATGTCTTTTCCTTTGGGGCACTGCTTGCGGCCGTCTTCGCCGCGGTCGGCGTGATCGGTATCATCCTCGCCCCGCCCGGCCCACGGCTTCTGCCGGCGACGGCATGCGGCCTATTCAGCTTCTTGTTGTCGTGGGCGGGCATGTTCCTCGCGCCGCGCAGTGGAAACCCCCTGGCGGCGATCCGCTTGGTCCTCATCGGCTACGTGCTGGCCGTGACGCTCGCGATTCACTTCGCCGGCGGCCCGCAGTCCTTCCTGACGGCGTTGTACGTAGCTGTCACGGTGGCGGCGGCGTTTCTGTTGGGACGACGCGGCGCGCTGGGAATCGCGCTGTTTTCGGCGGCGTCTTTCAGCGTCCTCATCGGGTTGGAGTTCACCGGCGCGATTCCGATCTATCCTATCTGGGAGCCGAGCCTGTCTCTGGAAGGGCGCGGCCTCGTTTTGGGCGGGCTGATCTTCAGCGTGATCGTGCCGACTTTCATCGTGGCCAACGTCGCCGGCAGGCTGGCCGATCGCCTCTCGCGGCGCACGGGCGAGCAGGCGGCGCTGGCGCAGATCGCCCGCAACATCGCGTCCAGCCTCGACCCCGACGAGGTCATTCGCACGGTGCTTCAGCACGCCGTGGAAGACACGGACAGCGATCGCGGAGGAATCTACCTGTACGATCAGGAACGCCAGCAGATGGTGGATGCGGCGACGATCGGGTTCGGCCGCTCGCTGCAGGAGAGCGGCGGCGACCACTCGTGGGCGGGGCTGGACGGCATCGTAGGCCGGGTGCTGCGCTCCGGGGAAAGCGCGCGCGTCCCCGACGTCTCGCGCGATCCGGATTACGTGGAAGCGGCGCCGACGACGCGAGCCGAGCTGTGTGTGCCGATCATTCGGGATGGGCGCGTTGAGGGCGTGATCAACCTGGAAAGCGATCGGCTTGCGGCTTACAGCGAATCTCACCAGCGTTTTGTGGAGC
>DASSFZ010000102.1:0-3067 GCA_035693785.1 Anaerolineae bacterium
TCGCCGGCGACAGTCAGCGCCTGCACGATCCATCCGGTCGTATCGGCGTTGATCGCGTCGGTATCCCACGACGGCCGCCATCCGCCTTCAGGCGTCTGGCTGGCGCGAAAGAACTCGATCGCTTTCTGGATGACCGGATCCGCCGGCTCGACGTTGCCGCTCTCGACGAGCGCGACGACGGCGTAAGCGGTCGCGTCTGCATCGCCGAAGAACCAGGTGCCGTCCGGCGCCTGCGAGTCGATCAGATAGTTTGTCGCCGAGATAGGAATCGGACGGCCGGCGGCGCTCAATCCGAGGATGGCCCAGGCCTGGTTGAGATCGCTCGCCGCGCCGCTGGCGAAGTCCTGTGCGGCGGTCGTGCTGTACGCGCCCGGCGCCGGGTGGAACGCCGCTTCCAGTTCGGCCAGGATGTCCATGCCGCCGAAGTCGGTCGGGTCTTCCTGCGCCGCGCTCGCAGCGGCCAGAAGCAGGCCGGCGCTCTCGGGGAACAGCGTTCCCGTAGCGTCATGCGTATAGGTGATGGCTTGCGCCCTCAGGTAGTCGATCATCGTCGCGCCGCCGGCAGCAGTCATCGAATCGACAGGCCGGCCGGCGGCGGCGAGAGCCAGCACCGCGCGGGCCGTGCCGCTTGGATTCGAAGCGCCGGAAGCGAAAGCGTCGATTCCCCCGTCAGGCTGCTGCTGCGAGTGAATGTAAGCCAGCGCCTTGGAGATCACGTCGCCAACGTTGGCCGAGGCAGAATCCGCCTGGGGGGTAGTCTGCTGCATCTCGCCAATTGCGGCGGCGGGCGCCGGGGTCAGCAGCGCAGCCAGCGCGAGCATCAACGTCGTCATTCCCAGAGCTAGGGGTACAATCAACCTGTGCATGGAATATGTCTCCTTTTTAGACTTCGGAAGTCTTAAGGCGCATTTCGCCGGCGAGATGCCACTTAAGGACTTCCGAAGTCTTGGTGCCCTTTGCGCCTTCGCGGCGCGAAGTCTTGGCGTCAAAACAGCATGCGGCCTACCTTGAAGGTGAGGCCGCAAGAAAAAAAACCCGCCTTGAGGGCGGGAGAGCGCAACGTGGCCCCCCTTTCCGCGAAGGGAACGCAAAGCCGGGCAAAGGCGGGTATTCGGGCTCCACCGCTCCATCAGAGCAGTGCTACCGCTGCGGGACAGCGCCGGACTTCACTCGCATATCCTGGGATATGGCGCGAATGTCACCGGCTTCCCCCCTTGTGCGCCACGCATCCGGGCGTCTGGCGCACCTTTGCCGATGTTCGGTTATTAAAGACGGGACAAGTTTAACATGGACACCCTTCGCCGTCAAGCGTGGGTCAATACGCATGAATTTGCGGGGATTCGCGTTATTGGCGGACCTCCCTTTTGATCGAGATGCGGAATGGGTTGTGCTATGCCAGATAGCAAAGTTGCTGCTACAATAGGCTGGCGATGGATCTCGACACTTTCGAGCAATATGTAGAGGAAGCCGTGCGAGGCCTGCCTGACGTCTTTCGGAACCGGCTGCACAACGTCGCGATCGTCGTCGAGGAATGGCCCGACCGCGAGACGATGCGCGTCGCCGGGATCAGGCGTCCGGTCGACCTGCTCGGCTTCTACCACGGCGTCCCGCTTCCGAACCGCACGCACGGCTACAATGCCGTCACGCCCGACAAGATCAGCATCTACCGGTCGCCGATCCTGATCCACTGCCGGCGCAGCGGGGAGAATATTCGCGCGATGGTGCATCGCGTCGTCCGGCACGAGATCGCTCACTACTTCGGGATCGACGATGACCGCCTGCAAGAACTGGGGGCGTATTGAAGACGAATGACCAAAGACACATGCCATCGTCGTCTGTCCTTCGTCATTCGTCCCGGCGCGTAATCTCCGTGTAAGCCTCAGCCGCTAGGCTGGAGGCATGCTGGCAGCGATGATGAACGGGCAGCACATCTTGATCGTGGACGACGAGCCGAACGTCGGCGACGTGCTGGGCATCTACCTGCGCCGCGAGAACTTCAGCGTCGCCGTCGCGCGCGACGGGAAGACTGCACTCGAAGAGATCGAGCGCAAGCCGCCCGACCTCATGATACTCGACCTGATGCTGCCGCGCGTCGATGGCTTGCAGATCGTGCGCCATCTACGTGACTACGAGCAGTCCGACGTGCCGATCCTCATCCTCAGCGCCAAAACCGACGAGGCCGACCGTATCGTCGGGCTGGAATTAGGGGCGGACGACTACGTGACCAAGCCCTTCAGCCCGCGCGAGGTGGTCACGCGCGTCAAGGCGCTGCTGCGCCGAGCCAAGAATACGACGCTCGTCGCCGAGAAGCCGCTGGGTTTCGGACGCCTGCACATCGACCCGCGCACGCGTGAAGTGACCGTCGCGGGCCGCGCCTGCGATCTCACGGCGAAGGAATTCGACCTGTTGTGGTTCCTGGCGCGCCACCCGCGCCAGGTGTTCACGCGCGACCAACTGCTCGAGCACGTGTGGGGGTTCGCCGAATACGTCGATCCCAGCACGGTCACCGTTCACGTCCGGCGCCTGCGCGAGAAGATCGAAGACGATCCGAGCGACCCGCAATTCGTCCAGACCGTGTGGGGCGTCGGTTATAAGTTCGAGGCCGCGTGATTTTTCTTTACGTGCGACGCACTCGCGAAGTGCGTCGCACGTGAATGGGAAACATGAGCGCACTCTCCATCCGTTTCCAACGCATCGGGCAGCCAGCCGCGTTCCTCGTCGGCGTCATCTTCACGCTGGCTGTCGCGGTCATCGCCATCGAGCTGGTGATGCATCCGCCGCGCGCCGACCTGGAACAGCTCGCGCTGGGCCTGTCACTGACCAGCCTGGGTGCGTTCGCGGCGGGCTACGTGCTGTACCGGCTCGGCTGGTGGCGCTGGCCCAGGCGCATCCTGCACACGATGATCTTCGGGTCGATCCTGCAGGCCGCGCTGTTGTTCATCAGCGTGTGGATCACCGCGCGCAACATGTTCCTCAACTACCACGACCTGGCGCTGGCCGGTGTGCTGCTGCTGTTCGGCGCGGGCATCGCCGTCTCGTTCGGCGCGTTCGTGTCGGCGAGCCTGAC
>DASSFZ010000103.1:0-3481 GCA_035693785.1 Anaerolineae bacterium
GGACTGCGCGGAGCTTTTCGCGGCTGGTCGTCGACGATGGCGACGGCGCGGCAGAACGCCGCCTCGCCGCCCTTGAATTTCCACGGGAACACGCCCAGGGTGAGCCGCCGGTTGTGCAGCTCTTTCAAGCCGATGTCGCCGCCGAGGTTCTCGACGTGGATGCAGTCGTGCGGAAACAGCGCGTTGTGCGTCAATTGGTACGCCGAGTCGGGGAACAGATCGGGAATCCTGTCCGCGCCGAACTTGGCTTCCACCTTGGCGCGAACCTTCTGCCAGTGCTCCAGGCCACCTTTGCCGAGGAAGCGACCGATCGGCAGGTTCATCGGGTGGTCCGTGGAGATCATATCCACGCCCCAGATGTGAACCTTCTTCTTTAGAAGCCAGTCGCAGATGCTGTAGTGCGGGCCGGGGTGGCGGTGGATATATTTCTCTTCGTCGGCGTCCTCGCTCAGGAACGAGTAGCGGTGCCAGCCGGTGTGGATGAACAGGATGTCGCCCTCGCGGATCTCCGCGCGCTCTTCGAGCATCTCCGGCGTGAAGACGTCCAGCTCATCCATCTCATCGCTCAAGTCGACGATCACGCCAGGGCCGTAGCACCACTCGATCGGGATCTGGTCGATGGTCTTACCCTTAGTGACAAAGTGGCGCGGCGCGTCAAGGTGCGTGCCCATGTGGTTCGAGGTCATGATGTACTGCGCGTTGACGCCGTGCTCCGCCTTGCGCTTGATGTACTTGACCTCGAACGGCGGGTAAAACGGCCAGAACGAGCAGTCCTGGTTGAGGGGTTGGGAGAGGTCGTGGATTTTCATGTTGATTCCTCCTGTGGATGATTATCGGTGATCAGTGATCAGTCATCAGTCATCAGTGATCGGTCATCGGTGGCGAAATAGTGGGCGGGAAGCTCGCGGAAAGCGGGCAAAGGTTCGCCGCAGAACAAGTCCGCCTTTGCAATCATGCCCCCGAGGAGCCGACCTATTTCCTCGCATTTCTGTCTCAGCACAATGGCGATTTTCTCATCCCAATAACCGCAATCAACCGCCGTATCGATCCAGTGCTGGGTTTCCTGTTGTTCGCCGTCGGCGTCTGTAAGCTTGCTCACGAAATGTTTTTCGTAGAGTCTCTTCGCCCAGGCCTCGGCAATGTTAGCCCCAATAGAGCGTGAGGAATGACGTATCTGGCTGGTGAGCGAATACATTTCATCCTTTGGCAATGCCGTGGTCAATCGAAATATCTCTCGCGAAAGCTCTCGTGCCTTCTGATAAACCAGCAAATCTCGAAAGCCACTCGCATGGGGTAAGCCTGTCATGATCACCTCCTTCACTGATTGTGGCCTACTGATCACTGACAACTGATCACTGATAACTGATTACTGATAACTGATCACTTCAAGCCGTAGTGCCCAGCATACGCCACCAACGCCTGCTCGAAGATCGCCAGTGGCGGGCGGACGAGGCCGGCGCCCACCTGGCCGACGCCGGGGTTTTTATGGGCAATGCCAGTGTTGATGCGCGGGGCGATGCCCAACTCGACGACTTTGCGAATGTCGATGCCGGTCGGCGTGCCGCGAAAGTCGAGCGCGGGCATGGTGAAGTACTTGCTCTCGGCGGCGCTGATCTCGTACATCTCGAGTGTCGCGTTCATGGCGTCCTTCGGCGTGCCGCCGACGAAGGTGACGATGGCCGGCGCGGTCGCCATGGCGAAGCCGCCAATGCCTGCCGTCTCGGTGATGGCACTGTCGCCGATGTCCGGGTTCGCGTCGTCCTGCGTGAAGCCGGAGAAGAACAGGCCGATCGGAATCTCGGCCGGCGCGGTGAACCACTGCCGCTCGCCGAGGCCGCTGACGCGGATGCCGAAGTCGGTGCCGTTGCGCGCCATCGTCGTGACGAGCGTGCTGCCTTCGACGCCGTGCGCCGCGTCGGTCATCGCCTTGCAGGCGGCCATGACCGGGTTGAGCACGCTGAGCGCATTGTCGCCGACGAACTGCAGCACGTCAGGCAGAACGGCGCTATCTTTGACGACTTTGGCGAGAAGCGGCGCAATTTGTTTGAGATAGAGCAGCGACCCGGCCTTGTTGCGATTGTGGCCCTCGTCGCCCATGTGCAGCGCTTCCGCGATCAACGCGCGCAGGTCGACGCCGTCGCTCTGCGCGAGCGCATCCGCCAGCGCCGGGCCGAGCACGTCGTTCATCCAACGCAGGCGCTTGAGCACGTCGTCGCCGTACGCGCCGTAGCGCAGCACCTTGCCGTAGCCTTCGTTGAGGTTGGAGAACGACCGGTTGCCGTGCGTCTCGTTGTGGACGACGTAGACCTTCATCGACGCCGAGATGACGCCGGCCATCGGTCCGACCGCGCCGTGGTGGTGGCATGGCTCGAACGTGACCTCGCCGCGCTCGGCCATGGCAATCGCCTCGGCCTCGCTCTTCGCCAGCCCTTCGAACAGCAGCGCGCCGATGACAGCGCCGCGCAGCGGGCCGGACATGCGCGCCCACTCGATGGGCGGGCCAGCGTGCAGGATGAGATTGTCACTCATGCCGGGGATCACATCGCGCGCAGTCGCGACGCCCTTCAAAATCGGTCGCGCCTCCATCAGGCGATCGACGGCGATCGCGTTGGCGTGGTCAATGTCCATCCCAGACTCCTGTTAATAGGGATCGGTAATTGGTAATTGACGCCAATTACCAATCCCTAATTACCTTGCCAGCGGTAGGCGCAATCAGAAACGTAAACACGTCCCACACCGCGTGGCTGACAATCAACGCGCCCATCGGCGCGCCGAGGGCCGAGAGGCCGCCCCAGAACGCGCCGGCGATGGTCGCCGCCGCAATGAGTGTCAAGTTGCCGGTGACGAGATGAGCACCACCATACGCCGCTGTGCCGAGCACGTATCCCGGCAGCGGCCCGAACTGGCGCATCAGGCGCGCCTGCACCAGGCCACGCCAGAACAATTCCTCGGCTGGGCCAATGATAAAGGCGAGCCGGGCAGCCAGCTCCTGGCGAGGCCGGAGCGTCTCCAGGCCGTAGATGGCGTCGATCTCGGCCCCGCCTTTGGGCAGAATCAGCCGCGCCAGGCGGTCGCCGATTTGAAACACGCCGTAGAGAATGCCCGCCGATCCGAGTCCGGCCAGCACGTCGCGCAGGCTGAAGCGTGTTCGGCGCAGTCCCGGCTCGGCGGCGAGTGCGAAAGTGCCCAACGCCAACCCCGTTCCCGTCATTCTCTGCCAGAATCGAGCACGCGGGCCGCGAAACGTGAGCGCAAAAAATGCGAACGCCAAACCCAGACCCATGGCGACGATCGGCTCCGGCAAGTATCGGCGCAGTCGATTCATGAGGGCATCCTCATGCCCGCCCAGCCGCGCATAGGGATACGCGGCTACGGGGTTTTTGGATGGACTCTCATGCGACGATACCGGGCAGCGCCAGGCCGATGACCAACAGGACACCGAACGTGGCGTGCAGTTGCGCGGTCTCCAGATCGATCTTGG
>DASSFZ010000104.1:0-3323 GCA_035693785.1 Anaerolineae bacterium
CGATGGCATAGGGGGTGGGGGTGGTGGTGGGATAATCGCCCACGTTGTTACAACTGCCACAAGAATCAGGCCAGCTTCCACCATTGCGGCCGTCGCGGCAGCGAGTTCACCGGAGCCGAAGCCAAATCCAATTCCATGTAATAACACGGACATTCTCCGTGGTAAGTCCTCCGTCACCGATCGGCTGGCAAATACATCCGACTTGATCGATAGATTCATCCGCAATTCAACTGGGCCGGCGAGCGATGCATCGCTGCTGTCGGGCCACTATAGTCGAGCGTTCGGGAGAATCGATGCCACTGCCGACGCTGCCGAGGCAATAGACGATTGGGTAGATGGTGACAGCGTTCGTGCTGGTGCGGGTGCCCTTGATACGGCGATCAACATTGGCGGTAACACGGTTCTGACCTTCGCGATGACGAATGCCTGGGACGAAGCTGGTGGAGCGCGAGGTGCAGTAGACTCGTATCGCCAGATTGCTCCCATACTTGAGGCAGGGCCCATAGCGACTCTCTATGAGGCGCAGAGGGCACTGCGCTGCCCCAACTCGCCTGGTGGTCAATGAGTGGTTTCGCGTTCGTCGTAATACTCGCATGGCCACTCCTGCTGAGTGGAGGAGTGGTTCCAAACTTGTCAGACCGAGCCCGGCGTGGCCTAGCTGCCGCTTGCGGCGCGCTCGCAGTGATGGCTGCAGTGCTCTGGACTTTCGGGATGAATACCTTGGCTCTCGGCTTCTTGGCGTTGGTGCCGGCGTATCAAATAGAACTCTGCAGGTACCTGGTGGATCGTTTCAGGCGCCGGCATGGCCGTGAACTACGGCTCATGGCGTTCGGGATAGCGGATGCAGGATTAGAGAAGGATGTGATTTATTCGAAAGCATATTTTGCTGGTGCGCTGGGCGTCCCATTGGTGCTGTTCGTCCTGTTTTCGTCTTGAAGCCCATGCGCCGATTCGCGCTCGCGCTCGCGCTTCTGGTTCTATCCGCCTACGTGTGGCCACGCGCGGCTCGGGAAAGTCTGGGCTCTAATGGGACGTTCTTGCTAACGCTCTGTGTCGGACTTTTCGGCCTGCTGCTCCTGATCTGGCAGTTCCGACGCAACAGGGGTAGTCAAGCCGCTCCCGGTTCGACTCGTTTCGTGTCGCTGCTGTGGCGCGGTGTTCCTGTGATCCTGCTGCAATTGCTGTCCAGCGTAGCGTACTGGGCGGCCTTCATTGAGTCACCATTGCATCTCGGCCAGTTCAGTGCCCTTCCGCTCTACTTGCTGGGGCTATGGATCCTCGTCGACTCCGGCATTCGAGGAGTGGTGGAGGAAATGGTCTTTAGAGGCATGCTTCAGCCGGCACTGATGAGGCGCTACGAAGCGTATGCTGGCGCAACCTGGATCGCCATTACATTCACGACTTTCTGGTTCCTGGTTGCCCATATCTACGGACTGGGCTACACGAAGTTTATACCGTACATAGGATTCATATCGCTTTGCTATGGTTACTTGGTTGCGCAGACACGCACTGTGGTCAGCTCGGCCATCTTGCATGTAGGACACAACACGGGTGCGCTGACTATCGCAGCTTCTGGTTTTACACCGACCCTAAGCGCACTGCTCGCAGAGCACTCGATCGCGCCTGCTGTAAAGATGATGGTGGTCGGCGGGTTGTTGCTGGCCAACGTGTGGGCCATCAGATGGTTTGCCCGGCAGTCGACTCCTGAACGTGTGCTCTCAACGAGCAAACCATGACCCCGGACTGGCGCAGGCGGTTACGCCTGCATGGCTCAGGGAACGCTAGCCATGTGCGACGGCAAAGGCGGAGAGCGCACGCATTCTCAAAGGCGGGTCGCGGATCCCTCGCTCCGCGACCCTTGCTCATGCATGCAGCTATTGCCAGGTAGCATGCAAGCTCACGCCGCTGTATGCGCAGCGGCCAGCCCGTGACGGGAGGCGTTTACGACAGCTTAACGGGTCGCATGGATTCTCTCGAACCTCGGCAAGTGTACTCGGCAGTAACCAGCAGTTAGGTAGAGAATACGCGCAAGTTATCATTCAACGGCAAGCGAGTGGTTGTCGGTATGGCGTTGGCGATATTCTTCTTCTGTCTGCGACGTCCCCCCACTTTTGAGTAGCACGGCGATTTGGAGTCCGGCCCAGAATGACCTTGGCCCGTTTTTCGAACAGCTCAAAACTAGAGACTCGATGCCTCGGAGTCGATTTTCTGACCTCTTATCGCATACTCACTCGGGGTCAGGTTGCCGAGTGAGCCGTGTGGCCGGCAGTGATTGTAATCCTCCCGCCAGCTATGCAGTGTTGCCCGAGCATGCTCGAGCGACGCGAACTCGTTCACGTTCAGGCACTCATCGCGCAGACGGCCGTTGAAGGATTCGATGAACCCGTTCTCGGTCGGTTTGCCAGGACGGATGAAGTCGAGCTTCACGCTGCGGCGGTAGCATCACTCATCGAGAGCCTTCGATGTAAATTCCGTTCCGTGATCGACAGTTATCGCGTAGGGCAACTCGTGCGCGACAGAGATCGCTTCGAGCGCATTCACCACGCTTTGGCCGGTCAACGCAAAGTCAGCCTGTAGGGCGACGCACTCACGATGCCACTTGTCGATGATCGTCAGCACGCGGAACTTCCTGCCGTTCTGAAGCTGGTCATGCACAAAGTCCATCGCCCAGTATTCTCCGCGTCTCGTCGCTGTCGGCGTTGGTCCACGATGAAGGCTGATGCGCTTTCGTCGACGCACTCTCATACGCACCTGGAGGCCCTCCAGCTTGTACAGCCGGTGCACGCGGTTGCGACCCACTCGCCAGCCCTCCCGGACCAGCAGGATGTGAATGCGCTCGTACCCAAAGCGCGGTCGAGCCGTGGCAAGTTCGCGCATTCGCTGCCGCAGGCCGCTGCTGTCGCGGGCTTGCGAGCGGTAGTACCAGGCACTCGATCCCAGCCACATCAGCCGACACGAGCGTCGTATGCTCAATCGGTAGCACTCTTGAAGCCATCGTGCGATCTCCCGGCGTCGCGGCGCGACTAGATCTTTTTTTTGATGACTTCTTGCAGAACGTGCCGATCCAGCGTCAGATCGGCTACCAAGCGCTTCAGCCGCGCGTTCTCATCGCGCAGTTGGCGCAGCTCGCGCACCTCCAACAATCCAAAATTGCCGTAGCGCTTCTTCCAGACGTAGAACGTAGCCTCGCTGATCCCCATCTGCCGACACACATCGCCGACCACCTGGCCGGCATCTGCCTGCTTCAGGGCAAACAGGACCTGCTGCTCGGTAAACTTCGACTTCTTCATTGATCCTCCCCCGATTTCGTGGACACCTTCATA
>DASSFZ010000105.1:0-6773 GCA_035693785.1 Anaerolineae bacterium
GTGCCGTGGCTCTTCAGCAAGAAGCCGCTGCCGCTGTGATTGTGCGGCAGCAGCGTCGCGGTGAAGGCTGTCGAATGTCTCATCAAGCAAAGTGTATAGCGCGTTAGTGAAATGCTCCGCTTGAATTTGAGTGGACATGAATTCTCCTGACTTTGGTTCAGGTGGACAGCCGTCGTGCACTGTGCCATGCCGTCGGACTACTCGCGGCACCGAATTGAAATGCGCGCAATCCCGACGAACGAGCGTGGCTTGCGAAATTACTCCTCTTCCTGTACGATCTAACCTCAAGACGTCACCGTGGGACCCATCATGAAGCACATTCGCCTGCTCCTGCTCGACATCGACGGCGTCCTGACACAAGGCGAAGCCAGGGCGCTCGACCTGGATCTGCTGGCACACTTGGCCGCCATGAACCGCGCGGCCCGCGACGACCCGGCTCGCCCGGCCGTGAGCCTGTGCACCGGGCGGCCCGCGCCCTACGTCGAGGTCATGCTACAAGCCATCGACGGCCACCTGCCGGCCGTGTACGAAAACGGCTGCGGATTGTACGTTCCCCGTGGCTACCGCTTCCTGCCACACCCGGCGATCGGCGACGGCGCTGAGATGGACACCGTACGCGAGCGGCTGCACATGCGCCTCGTACGGCCCGGCAAGGTGTTCTTCCAACCCGGCAAACAGTTCTCGCTCAGCCTGTTCCCGCTCGACGGCGTGACGGAGCCTGATCTGCTGCCGCTGGTGGAGGCCGCGCTCGGCCCGCTGCGTGACAGGGTCGATCTCACCTATTCGTCATCGTGTCTCAACGTCATGCCACGCGGCATCGATAAAGGCGCCGGCCTGCGCTTTCTATGTGAGCAGGCCGGCTACAGCCCGGACGAGGTACTGGGCGTGGGCGATTCGGATGTCGATGTGCCGTTTCTGGCGATCGCCGGCCGCTCGGCTGCGCCGGCCAACGCCTTCGACGCCGTCAAACACATCGTCGACTACGTCGCGCCGCGGCCGACTTCCGGCGGCGTGAGAGACATTCTGAAGGAGTTCGGACTGGGATGACGAGCCACACGCGCCGCTTCGCGATCCAGGAAGATATGCTGCCCGGCCCGCGCCTGGCCGATCGCTTCGCGCAGGCCGCCGACCTCGGCGTGCAGGGCATCGAGTTCTGGAGCAAGACGCTCGCCGCGCAGGTCGACGACATTCAGCGCCTGAACGGCCGGGACGGCGTCGTCGCGGCGTCGGTCAATCATGGCCGGCGCGCGCGTTTCCTCGATCCCGATCCGGCCGAGCGCGAGCGCGCGCTGGCCGAGCTGCGCGAGGCGATCGCACTGGCTGGGCGGATCGCCGCGGCGGGCGTGGTGTTCGTACCGCATTTCTTCGGACCGCTGCTGCCCGACCTGTCGCCGTTCATGGACGCGGTCGGGCTGGAGCGCGCGCTGCTCGCGGCGCAGCTCGAACGGCTGACCGAGGACGCCGAACGCGCCGGCGTGCAGTTGTGGGTCGAGCCGGTGAATCGCTACGAGACGCACCTGCTGATCCGGCTTCAGGATGCAGCCTCGCTCGTCGCGCCGCTGAGCCCGCGCCTGGGCATCGTCGCCGACTTGTTCCACATGGCCCTCGACGAGCCGGACATTCCGGCTGCCTTCCGCGATCACGGGCCGCACATCGGCCACGTCCACCTCGCCGACAGCAATCGCCGGCTGCCCGGCCAGGGCGCGACTGACTTCAAAGCCGCGCTCGCGGCGCTGGATGCGATCGGCTATTCGGGCTGGATGGCCTTCGAGTGCGGCGAGCCGGGAGACAATCGAAAGCGGGCGGCAGAGTATTTGAGGGAACTGCCGGAGAGTCTTCGGTTTTTGAGAGCAGGACGCTAAGCCCTCACCCCCGGCCCCTCTCCCGTCGCAGACGACAGGAGAGGGGAGCGCACGGTGAGGGCCGTTACCTCACTCAACTTCACCGGACGATTCTCCAGATACGACTTGCGCGCGGTGAGGCCCATCACCACTGCCGCCCGGCCATCGACGCCGCTGACAGGCGGCGGCGTGTCGTCCTGGATGCAATCGATGAACGCCCGCATTTCGGCCAGGTACGACTCGGCGTAGCGCTCGATGAAGAAGTAGAGTGGCAGCGCCGCGTGAATGCCGTCCGCGTTGCTGTACACGTGCGTGTCGGGCGCATTGTTCGACACCGCGACCATCCCTGCTGAGCCGAACACCTCGACGCGCTGGTCGTAGCCGTATACCGCGCGGCGGCTGTTGTCGATCGCCCCGATCGCGCCGTTGGCGAAGCGCAGCGTGATCAGCGCCGTGTCGACGTCGCCGGCCTCGCCGATGCGCGGATCGACCAGCACCGCGCCTGCCGTGTACACCTCGCGCACCTCATCGTCCATCAGGTAACGCGCCATGTCGAAGTCGTGGATCGTCATGTCGAGGAAGATGCCGCCGGAGACTTCGACGTAATCGATCGGCGGCGGCTCCGGGTCGCGGCTGGTGATGCGCAGGATGTGCGGCACGCCGACTTTGCCCTCGGCGACCAGGTCGCGCACGCGGCGGAAGTTGGCGTCGAAGCGGCGATTGAACCCGACCTGGAACTTCACCCCGGCTCGCTCGACCGCCTCCAGCGTCTGGTCGATCCGCCGCAGGTCGAAATCGATCGGCTTCTCGCAGAAGATGTGCTTTCCGGCTGAGGCGGCGTCCTGCGTGATCGACGCGTGTGTGTCCGTCGCCGAACAGATCGCCACTGCCCGGATCGATCGATCGTCCAGCAACGCGCGATAGTCGGCGACGGCGGCCGGCACGTCAAAGCGCGCGGCCGTCGCCTGTGCCGCTGCCAGGTTGACGTCGGCGACGGCGGCCAGCTCGACGCCTGGGATGCGCGTTGCAAGATGCTCGGCGTGCAACTGGCCGATCCGTCCAGCCCCGATCAAGCCGACCCGAATTTTCTCGCGAATGGCCATGCGTGCCCCCTATCCCCTTCAAGTTGGTCGATCACACCGAGCAGGTCGAACGGCATCTTGATCGTGTGCTGCGGCACCTGAGATGCGTCGGCGGGCGTCTTCGACCGGCGCGGCGCCCAGTCGATCCACACGCTGATCATCCCCAGCTCGTTCGCGCCTTTCACGTCACGCTCCAGGTTGTTGCCCACCATCAACGTGCGACCGTAGTCCTCTTGACGAATCCGCAACTGGTCGAGCGCGTGCCTGAACATCAGCGGATGCGGTTTCTCGACGCCGAGGCGCTCGGAGATGGCAAACGCATCGAACAGGTCATACAAGCCATGCTGCGCCAGGACGTTGACGTAGGTGCCCGGGCGGCCGTCGGCGATGAGCGCGAGCGGGTAGCCGCGTCGTTTCAGCTCGCGGGCCATCTCACCCGCGCCGGGGATCAGCTCGGCATGCAGCGTAGTGAGCGTGTCGTCTTTGATTTCCGTGCCCTCGTCGACCAGCGTGTCACCAAAGTCGAAGCAGACGGCGAGGATGTGTCTGGTCAGCGCACACCTCCTTTAACTGATCAGTGATCAGTCGTCAGTGATCAGTCATCAGTGATGCACCTTCCGCAATCAGCCAGGGCACGATTACTGATTACTGATTACTAATTACCCCATACCGTTCCCCGCATATCAGTTCAGCAGCGCCGGAACTTCAGCCGGCAGACACAGGCTGACCGGCGTGCCTTCGGCGAAGAATTGATCCGGGCCGGGGTTGTGGAGATCGACGGTGAGCACCGTACCGTCACTCACGGCGACGGTGTAGCGTGCGAGTGGGCCGAGGAACGCGAGCGTGAGCACGCGCACAGGCACGCCGCTGTCGGCCTGTGGTTCAACTTTGAGCGCCTCAGGGCGCAACACGAGTGAGATCGGCTTGCCGGGGTCGCGCGGGGGGCGCCGGCTGCGGATCGTGCGCCCGAACACGCGCACGACGGCGCCGTTCGCACTCGACTCGACCAGCTCCGCCGAAACGATATTCGACAGGCCAACGAACTCGGCGACGAAGCGATCGGCCGGCTGGCGATACAGTTCGCGCGGCGTGCCGACCTGGATCAGCTTCCCGTGGTTCATGAGCGCGACGCGGTCGGAGATGCCAAACGCCTCTTCCTGGTCATGCGTGACATACACGCTGGTGATACCCAGGCGCCGCTGCACGGCGCGGATCTCTGCCCGCATGCGGACGCGCAGTTGCGCGTCGAGGTTCGACAGCGGCTCGTCAAACAGCAGCACCTTGGGATGGATGACGAGTGCGCGGGCGAGTGCCACGCGTTGTTGCTGCCCGCCCGACAACTGCGGCGGCGACTTCTTGGCGTGCCCGTGCAGCTCCATCAAGGCGATGGCCTCCTGCACCCGCATTTCGATCTCGGCCCGGGGCATGCGTCGCGCGCGCAGACCGTAGGCGATGTTGTCGTACACGCTCATGTGCGGGAAGAGCGCGTAGCTCTGGAAGACCATCGCCGTCGGCCGGGCGTAGGGCGGCACGCCGGTCACGTCGTCCGCGCCGATGAAGATGCGGCCCGACGTCGGCTCCTCGAAGCCGCCGATCATGCGCAGCGTCGTCGTCTTCCCGCAGCCGCTGGGGCCGAGCAGGCACATCAGCGTGCCCGGCTCGACCTCCAGGCTGACGTCGTCCACGGCCCTGACCGGCCCAAACTGCTTGCGCAGGTTCTTCAGTTGAATGGATGCCGTTGCGAAGACTTCAGACATAGCTACACCCTAAACAGATCGACGAAACTCTTGCCGGTCACTTTGGCGAGCAGGCCGAGCGCGATCAGGATGATGACGATGAGCAGCGCGGCAAACGCAGCCGCCTGGCTGGGCGTGCCGGTGATCATGACACGGAACATGCGCACCGTATACAGCTGCGTGTTGCCTGCATTGAGAAACACCGCCGCGCTCAGGTCGGTCATCGCGCGGATGAAGATGTAGATCACGCCGGCGAAGAACGCGCGGCTGAGCAGCGGAAAGGTGATACGCGTGAACGTGCGAAAGCGCGACGCGCCCAGGTCGAGCGACGCTTCTTCCAGCGACGGGTCGATCTGCTTCTGCGTGGCGACGCCGGTGCGCAGCCCGACCGGCAGTCGCCGGAAGGCATAAGCGACGATGATGATGAAGAAGGTGCCCGTCCAGAAATACGGTGCGGCGTTGAAGGCGATGATGTAGCCGATGCCGACGACCGTGCCGGGGACGGCGTACATCACCGTCGCCGAGAAATCGAGCGCGCGCCGGCCCGGCACGTGCGGCCGCGTCACCAGCCAGGCCAACACGATGCCGGCGATCCCGCCGACGATCCCGGCGCCGACCGCGACGATCAGTGAGTTGCGCAGCATGGGCATCGCGTTGCCCAGACCGCTGAGATTACGCAGCGTCAGCGTGAAGTCGAAGCCCCACTGGTTGACGAACGCGCCGACGAAGATCGAGCCATACAACAGAATATTGAATGCCGCCAGGAAGACGCACAGGCCGAAGAGTGGCCACTTGATCCAGCCCGGCAGCCTGCGCACGGTGCCGGTGCGCGCGCCGCTAGTGACAGTGATGTACGAGCGGCGGTTGGTGATCCAGTGCTGCAGCAGGAAGGCGAGCACCGCCGGGATGAGCAGCAGCATGCCCAGTGCCGCGCCGAGTTGCAGATCGAACAGTTCGATCATCTGGATGAACGCTTGCGTCGCCAATACCTGATAACCGCCGCCGACCAGCATCGGGTTGCCGAAGTCGGAGATCGCCGAGATGAAGCTGAGCAGCGCGGCGGTCAGGATGGCCGGCGTGACCAGGGGGAAAGTGACCGTGCGCAGCACATAGAGTGGCCGCCCTCCTAGATCTTCGGCCGCTTCTTCCAGGTCGCGACTGATCGAGGCGAACACCGCCGACAGAATCAGCGCGACCAGCGGGATGTCGCTGATGAGCTGGACGAAGACGATGCCCTGCGGGCCGTAGATGTTGTAGTCGGTGATGTGCAACAGGTCGTAGGTGATCAGCCCACGCCGGCCAAAGAGCAGGATGACGGCAAAACTCACGGCGAACGGCGGCGAGACGAGCGGCAGTATCGTCAGGATGCGCAGCCCGCGCCGCCACGGCACGTCGGTCAGCGTCAGCGTGTAGGCGACCAGCGTGCCGATCACCGTCGCCAGGGCAGCCGACGTCACGCCGATCACCATCGTGTTCAGCGAGGCGCGGGCGACCATCGGCGTCTCTAGCAACTTCTCGAACTGCACCAGCGAGAAGCCCTCTTCACTCTGGCCGGCCCGGAAGCCTTCGCCGAACACCTGTGCCAGCGGCCAGGCCACGAACACGATCAACGAGACGATCGCCGCCTGCGTCACGATCAGCATCACCGGCTCGCGGCGCAGCCGGCCCGATGCCAGAGGCAGCAGCGCGCCCAGCACGATCAGCGCCAGCAGCGGCGGATCGCCGACGACCTCGTTGCGAAAGTGAATCGTCTCCACGTTGCCGACGATTTCGCGCCGATCTTCCACGGCCTGAACCTGCACCAGCCGGGTGCCAAGGAAGATCAGCAATAACACTTCGAGCACGATCAGCGCGACGAAGGCCGCGCGTCGTCGCTGCCGCGGGGACCAGCGTGTCGGGAGCGCCCATGCATTGGCGGCCATCGATGACCTCACTGCCAGTCGTCCACGAAGAGCACGAAGTTCACGAGGTATTCTCCTGCGTGCTCTTCGTGGAGTTAGAGTATGGAGTTAGAGTGGGGCGCATTCGAGTCCGGACTCAAGGCGAGCCGCGAGCGGCGAACGGCCGATGTGCTAGCCGCCGCCTCGCTTCGACCCGATCAGCTCCTGCCATCT
>DASSFZ010000106.1:0-32506 GCA_035693785.1 Anaerolineae bacterium
CGCTGATGACGTCGGCGCCGATCGCCGTGAGAATGTCGCCCGGCAGCAAACCGGCTTCAGCGGCCGGACTACCTGGCTCGACATCCTGTACATACACACCCCACGCCATCGGAAGGCCATAAGCCTGGGCGATCTCCGGCGTGATGAGCTGGTAGCGAATCCCCAGATAGGGACGCTCGACGTAGCCTTTGGCAATGAGCTGCAAGGTCACGTCGCTCACGATTCGGGAAGGGATGGCAAAGCCCAGGCCTTCCGCCACGTCGCCGCCGAAGCCGTTTCCCCGCACGATTGCCGTGTTGATGCCGATAACCTGACCGGCCAGATTGACGAGCGGGCCGCCCGAGTTGCCGCGGTTGATCGCCGCGTCGGTCTGAATCATGTTCTCCAGCGAAAAACCGTCGCCGGTATCCAGGCTGCGGCCCATCGCGCTGACCACGCCCTGCGTCACGGTGTTCTTGAAATCACCCAACGCGCTGCCGATGGCGATGACCGTCTCGCCGATCTGCAAGGCATCCGAATCGCCCATCGATGCCACGGCCGGCGCCGGGCCTTCGACCTTGATCACCGCCAGATCGGCATATTGATCGGCGCCGACCAGGCGGGCGGGCACGGTGGTGCCGTCGGCGTAGATCACTTCGAGCGATTCGTGGTTCTCGATCACGTGATTGTTCGTGACGATGTAGCCGTCCGCCGAGATGATCACTCCCGAGCCGGACGATCGCGGCTGCTGCTCGCTGAAGCCGAAGAAGCCGAGCGTCCGCTGGCGCGGCATCGTATTGATCACCGTCACGACTGCCGGGCGCACGATCTGAACGGCGCGGATCGCCGCCGCATTCGTGTCGCTGACCGGCGCGGCGGCAGCCAGCGCTGTCGGCGCGGCTGGCGGAGGCGCCGCCGTGATGGGAGCCGCCTGCCGCGACGTCACGCTCGTCGCAACCAGCGCGCCGACGACCGCGCCCGTTATGGCGCTGACGATGGCAGCCGCCAGCACCAGTAGAACGACCGCGCCGCACCCCAATCCCCGGCGCGGCTCAACCGGCTGTTGCCACTCCACATAAACCTCCCACGTAACTTCAAACTCCAAAATCCAAAGTTCAAAACTCGCCTGTCACACCGATTTCCCTGGGGACGTTTTTGGCTCCAAAATGGGCAAGTATCCCGCTATCGACCTGGGCGATTGCGCGTTCATTTTCCGCCTTGACCGAGCCGGAATACCTGCCAATCCGTGTGTCACTATTATCGCTCACGATGCTTAACGGCACATTAAAGACGGACCTGGCAGCTCTTGTCCGCCTGTGTTAGCCGTGGGCGGGAGTGCGAAGACCTGCCAGGTCTCTCGGGGAGTCCCATGCTCGAATCAGCAACTCGAATTCTGCGTACGTGCTCACGGTCGCGTCCGGCTCGACCGAGCGGTCTGCATCGTCGTGCGATCCGGCGAAGCGCACGGCGCGCATGCCGACCGCTTTCGCGCCGCTGACGTCGGTGCGGGTGAGATCGCCGATGTGTACGGCCTCCGCCGGCAGCGCGCCCAGGCATGCCAGCGGGCGCAGAAATGCATCGGGATGAGGCTTGCTAACGCCGGTCTCATCCGAGAACGACAGGCAGGCGAAGCAGGTGATCAGGCCGTCTCGTTCGAGGAAGCGGCGGAGCGTGCGGCCGATCGACAGCCCCGTGTCGGATATAACGCCCAGGCGGTAAGACTGCGCCAACCGACGCACGGCGTCGCCGGCCCCATCGACCAGGCGCAGCGGCGGGTCGAGCTCGAGGACCGCTGCGTCGAAGTATCCGGCCAGCGCTTCGAAGTCCGGCCGGGGCAGCGTCACGCCGAGAGAGCCGAGCATGAGAGGCAGCCACTCGCCCGCCGACAGCGTGCGGTGCTCCTCGCGCCACGCGCGATCCCACTCTTTCCACGCCGCGCCATCGGCCTCCTCGAGCGCCTCCGGGTCGAAGACGTGACCGTTTGCGCCGAGGACCTCGATCAGCCGTCGCATGCGGAGATGACGCGCAGACACGCCGTGGTACAGTGTTCCCCAGAAATCGAAAGTGATCGCCTTTATCGGATGCCTATACATTCAGTTTTGCTCTATAGTCGTCTTGGCGGGATGATACCACAAGCGTGGAGCCGCGATGAGTCAAACCGAGCTCGCCCGGCGTGTGGGTGTGAAGCAGCCCAGCATCGCGCGCCTGGAAGGACGCGGGAAGACGACAAACCTGAATTTCTTAGGCCGAGTCGCAAAGGCGCTGGATGCACGGCTGGAGGTGCGCCTTGTGCCACGCAAGGCGGGTGGCAAGCCCGGGCGCCAAAAGCGCATGACCTAAACCCGAAGCGCTCTGGTGACAACCACAACTGGTAGGGGAGTGCAGGCTTTCTGCCTGTGGGAGCCCATGATATGGCAGCCTATTGCAGCTTAACAAATAGATCCGACAATCCGGGGGCAGGTTTTTCTATGCCTGCCTTGAAGGCGGCTATCGAAAGCCGCCCTACGTCGCCTGCTTTTAGTGTCGGATTAAATTGTTAACATCCAAAAGGCTGCAGTCCGGCAATTCACCTGAGGAGTGAAGGCCATCTATCACAACGAGGCCAGGAGTGACTATGCTCCCGGCTCTACGCGAAAAGATTGGAGAAATTTCGAGGGGAGATTCGGGGTGGGCGTCAAGGCTCCGGCAGCGTGGTCTGAAGCATGTAGCCGATCCCAGGAACGGTGATGAGATATTCCGGTTCTGCCGGATCGCGCTCGATCTTTTGGCGCAGGCGGTGGACGAGCTGCTTGAGGAGCTGCCGATCGCCCGCGCCACGATAGCCCCACACGTGGCTCGTCAGCCGGTCGACGGACAGCGCGCGCCCGGCATTGGCGAGCAGATATTGAAGCAATCGAAACTCCAGGTTCGTCAGCCGGACCGGTGCGCCGCCGCGCACACTCACGGTCTGCATCTCGACATCCAGCACGACGTCGCCGGCGCCCAGCGCCGGCGTAGGTCGCTCGGCATCGGCGCGGCGCAAGAGTGCGCGCACACGGGCGAGGAGTGTTCGCGGGCTGAACGGCTTGGTCAGGTAGTCGTCTGCGCCCAGGTCCAGCCCTTTCACCTCGTCCTCTTCGCTGCTGCGCACGGTGAGCATCATGATCGGCGTGCTGGCCTGCTCGCGCATGCGGCGGCAGACGTCGAAACCGCTTAGGCCCGGCAGGTTGACGTCGAGGATCACCAGGTCGGGCTGCTCGCGCTCGAACGCGCTCAACGCCGCATCGCCGTTCGAGGCTTCGATCACCAGGTAACCGCTCTGGCGCAGCGCGAAACTAATCAGGTTGAGCAGCTCGCGGTCGTCGTCGACCGCCAGTATCTTCACGACTCATTCCCTCGCGGCAAAGTCATGCGCATTCGCGTGCCGGTCGAATCGCTGAATGCCTCGACGTGCCCGCCGTGGCGCTCGACGATCGATTTCACGATCCACAGCCCCAGCCCTACGCCACCCTGCTCCGGCTCTTCTCCCGTCGAGCGCACGAAGCGCGTGAAGAGCGACTGCCCGGCCTGTGGCGGAATGCCGGGGCCTTGATCCTCGACCCACACGCGGATGGTGGTCGGCTCGACCGCGCCACCGATGCGGATCGTCGAGCCGGCCGGCGCGAACTTGTTCGCGTTTGCCAGCAGATTGACGAACACCTGCGTCAGCCGCGTCGCGTCGCCCGAGATCGCCGGTATGGGATAGGGCAACTCGATCTCCACCTCCTGCTCGCGCTGCGCCAGCAGGGGTTGCGTGAACTCCAGGGCCTGCTCGATCACCTCGTCGAGCAGCACCGGCTGGCGGCGGATGGCGTGCTCGCCCGCCTCGATGCGCACGCTCTCCAGCAGGTTGTCGATCAACTGCGTCAGCCGCAGCGTGCCGCGCTGCAGCGACAGGATCAAAGTGCCGATCTGCTCAGTGGATAGGTCCGGCAGTTGATCGAGCAGCAGCTCGATTGACGCCAACTGCGCCGAGAGCGGTGTGCGGAATTCGTGCGAAATGTTCGCCAGCACCGCATCGCGCAGGCGGCGCGTCGCTTCCACCTCGGTCTCGTCACGAATGACCTGCACCTGCCGGTTCTCCGACGGCGGCGCGCTGGTGATGACGACTGTGCGCCGTGCGCCGTGCCTGAGAAGCAGATGCTCGGTCGCACTCGCGCCGGCCCGGAATCGCGCATGGACGATCGGGCACTGCTCTTCGCACGGCCTCACCTGATCCGGCCCCTGAGGGTTTAGCACATTGCCGCAGAATTGTCCAATCGCTTCTTCGGCGTTGACGCCGAGCAGCACCGCCGCCTGCGGGTTCAGGTAGCGGATGCGCCGCTCGCGATCGACGGTGAACACGCCCTCGATGATGCTGGTGACGATGGCATTCGACTCGGCCTGCTGGCGCTTGAGATCGGCGGTGAGCTGCAGCAGGCGGCGGCGCATGTCTTCCAGTGTCACGGCGAGCGTGCCGATCTCGCCGCCGGAGACGACGACGACCGGCGTCGCCAGGTCGCCGTGGCCGATGCGCGCCGCCGCGTTTCTGAGCCTGAGCAAGGGATGAACGAGCCAGCGGCCGAAGAGAAAGCTGACCAACGCCGCCAGCGCCGCGACACCCAGGGTCAGCGCGACCAGCGTTTCGATCAGGCGGCGCAGCGAGTCGGCGAGGAGAGTGGACGGCAGCACCGTTTCGACGAAGCCGGCGATCTGGCCGGAGGGCGCGCGCAGCGGGGAGACCGCCAGGTACACGCCCAGATCGTCGCGGCGCGCGGTGACGGTCTGCCCGGTCGCGGCGGATCGCAGTTGTCGCAGATCGACGTCCGCCAGGGCCGATTCGCGCTCAAGGATCGTGACGGTCAGGCCCACCTCACTTGCGATCTGCGCCGCGAAGGATTCATCCAGCAGTTTTGCGGCCAGAACCGTAGCTCCGGTCAGCGATGGAACCTCCACCTGCGCGCCCATGATCAGCAGAGCGCCTTCGGCTTGACGATGGAAATAATAGCCGCTCTCGTCTTGGTGCTCCGGCCACAGCGCATCCCAGGGAAGCGCCGCGCCGCTGCTGGCGAAGACCCGATCGCTCACGATGATGGCCGTCGCGTCGAGCTGGCTCGTCAACTGGAACTGGCTGAGGAAGGCGCTCAGCGCCTGGGCGTCGCTCGATTGGATCAGGCGCAGTAGAGTGGGACGCTCGGCGAGGAGCTGCGCGTCCCTGAGGATCTCGTCGCCCGCGCGCTCGATCGCGTTCTGCGCGCTCGCCCCGGCCTGCGCCACGCGCGCCAGCGCCTGCTCGTCGGCCAGCCGCTGCAACAGACTCACCGCGACGGCGGCGACACCCGCCACCGCCAGCAGCAGTAACCCGACGTTGATGCCGATCAGCAGCGCGCTCAGGCGCAGCCCACGCAGAGGATTCCGCAAAGCCATACAGGACTATATTACCTCACCTTCCCTCTTCCGGCACTGCGTGCCGGGAGTGGGTGAGGTCATCGGCGCCCTATCCCTGCTTTCTGCGAATGAGGTCGGCGCCGAGCACCAGCAGCAGTGAGCACAGCCCGAGCACCAGTGCAGCGCTGAATGCGCCGACGTATTGGCGCTCGTCGAGGGCGCGAAATATGTACAACGTAGCGGTCTCGGTGCGCCCCTGCACGCCGCCGCCGATGACCAGCACCGCGCCGAATTCGCCCAACGCACGGGCGAACGTGAGCACGATGCCGTAGACGAAGCCCCAACGCAGCGCCGGCAGAGTCACCAGCCGAAACGTCTGCCAGCCGCTCGCGCCGAGCGTCGCCGCCGCACGCTCCTGCTCGATGTCGAACTCTTCCAGGATCGGCATCAGCTCGCGGATCATGAAAGGCAGCGACACGAACAGCGTCGCGAGGATCATACCCGGCACAGCGAATGCGACCTGGATATCAAGCGTCTGTAGGATCGGCGCCAGCACTCCGCGCCGGCCAAACAGCAGCAGCAGCATATAGCCGACGACGACGGGCGACACGGCGAACGGTAGGTCGATCAGACCATTGAGCAGATTGCGGCCTGGTAAACGATGTCTCACCAGTACCCAGGCGACAGCCGTGCCAAAGACCACGTGGACGCACACGACGATCAGCCCGATCGACAATGTCTGCCCGAAAGCCGCGAGCAAGTCTGGCGCGGCCAGGGCTGCAAGAGCGGAACCCAGCCCATCCTGAAGCGCGCCGGCGACTAGCGCGGCGATCGGTGCGAGGATGAGAAATGCCACATACGCCAGGACGACGCCGATGAGAAGTCGTTGTCCCCATCGCCCGGCCCGGCGTTGGGGCACGGCCACTGCCAGACTTGTCATGCGATTCTGCTCCGAGATGCTCCCGGCCGCGTCGCGCGGCCGGCGCGGAAAGATGCCCACAGAACCCGGGCCATAAGCTTAACTTGACTCCGCTCGCTTGTGCCCGCGCTTTTGCAGTCGACTGACCAACAGGACAAGCCCGAAGGCGATGCTCAACATGACGATCGACAGCGCGCTGGCCGCCAGCCGGTTCTCCGATTCGACCTCGCCCAGTACGTATACCGCCGCCGTCTGCGACTTGAACGGGATGTTGCCGGCGACGATCACGATCGATCCGAACTCACCGATCGCGCGAGCGAAGCTCAACAACATGCCGCTGATCATGGGCACGGCCAGCCTCGGCAACACGATGCGCCAGAAGATGGTCAGGCCGCCCGCCCCCAGTGTCGCCGCCGCTTCCTCCTGCGCCCGCTCCAGGTCGAGCAGCACCGGTTGGATGGCGCGCACGACGAAGGGGAAGGTGATGAACAGCAGCGCCAGTATGATACCGGGCGGCGCGAAGATCACCCGCAAACCGAGCGTGCTATCCAGCCAGCTTCCGACCGCGCTCTGCGGCCCATACAACACGACCAGCATCACGCCCGTGACCAGCGTTGGGATGGCGAGCGGCAGATCGATGATCGCATTCAAGATCGACTTACCTCGAAAGTCATAGCGCACCAGGACATAGGCGGTCAGCAGGCCCATCGCTCCGTTGATCAAGGCCATGATCGCTGCCGTCCACAGCGTCAACCTCAGCGCAGAAGCAGCGATCGGTTTCGACGCCGCCTCCCAGACGCCGGCCAGACCCTCGCGCAGACCATCCTGGAAGATCACCACAAGCGGAATGATCAGCATAAGCGCGAGATAACTGATCGCGATGCCGCGCACGCCCCAGCGGCCCCAGGGCGCGCTGATGCGAGGCGGTGATTGAGTTGCGGTTAACGACGTGGTTGCCATGCGTCAATGCGCCCCCCTCCCGCACCCTTTCCCGTTGCAAAGCGACAGGAGAGAGCAGGGACGAGGGGAATTCTACTGTCCTTGCACCTGCGCGATCGCGACGGAGTAGATTCCGTCGTCGTCGAAGAATTTGTCGGCCACCTCCGACCAGCCGCCAAAGTCTCGGATGGTGAACAGGTCTTCGATTGTCGGGTACTGGCTGGCCGTCGCCTGGGCAACTTCGGGATCGACCGACCGCAGGCCGTATTCGGCGAAGATTTCTTGCGCCTGACGAGTGAACAGGAAGTCGACGAATGCCTCGGCCGCCGCGCGTGTGCCGTGCTTGTCGACATACGTATCGATCACGGCTACCGGATTCTCGATCAGGATGGTCGATTGCGGGAAGATCATTTCGTAATCCTGCCCATTTTTCTGCCCGACCAGGATCTCGTTCTCGTAGGTAATGATCACGTCGCCGACGCCCTTCTCGAAGTTCGTGATGCTTTCGCGCGCACCCTTATCGAACACGGTCACATTCCTGAGCACCGTCTTCAGAAACTCCAATGCCGCTGCTTCGTCGCCCGCCGGCACACCGCTGATTTTGCCACGGATGGCCGCGCCGTAGAGCGCCACGATGTTCCACTGCGCGCCGCCGCTCGACTTCGGATCGGGTGTAAGGACTTCCAGGCCCGGTTGAGCCAGGTCGGCCCAATCTTGGATGCCCTTAGGGTTGCCCTTGCGCACGCCGAAGACGACGATCGAGGTGCTGACCATGCCTTTGTAGGTACCGCTCTTCCAGTCCTGAGTGATCAGGCCCGCTTTTTCGATGCGCGTAATGTCACCTTCCAAGGACAGAGCGGCGACATCGGCCTCGAAGCCCTCGACGATGGCGCGCGATTGCGCGCCCGAGCCTAAGTAAGACTCTTCGAAAGTCACATCCTGTCCGGCTTGCTTCTTCCACTGCGCCTGAAAGAGAGGGATCAGCTTGCCGTACGCCTCGCGCGGTGTGGTGTATGCGCCCAGGATCAGTTTGATCGATCCCTGGCTGGACGGCTGCGTGGCCGCCGGCCCGGTGCACGCCGCCAGCAGCCCAATCAGCGCCAGGACGACAAGGGTAGACACTATCCTCTTTTTCACAGTTGATCCTCCTCAACTAGACTGAGACGGCCGAGTGGCACAAGAATGGGGAGCTTGGCCGTCGTATAGCTCGATCGCACAATCAGCGTGGCGCGATCCGCCACGCCGCTCAACACCTGACCCACCAACCCGTTCAGTGAGATGCGGCCTTCGCGATCGGGCAGCGGCGCGCCGAGCACCAGCAGGTCGTACTGGCCCTCGTTTACCTCCTCAACGACCTCGTCGCGCACCGCGCCGAATCGAATCTTCGACTTCGCCTGGACGCCCAGCACTTCCAGCGAGCGGACGCCGCCGGCCAGGAAGCGCTCGGTTTGATTGCGGCGCAGCGTGTCGTCGCCAGGCCGCATCACCGACAGCAGCGTCGCCTCTGCGCCCAGGTGACGGATCAGCCGGCCGGCGAACAGCACGTCGTGTTTGCCCGGCTCGCCGCTCGTCACGCACACCAGCGCGCGCGACGGCGCCGGCTGCGGCCCGGGCACCAACAGCAGGTGGTGCTCGCCCGACTGCATCAGCTCCTCGGCCAGCTCGACACCGCCCCGCAGCTGGCGTCCCAGCACTATCAGGTCGAACGGCTGGCGCTCGATCTCGCGCCCGACAGCCTCGACAGCGTCGTCATCGGTCGCGCGCAGGTCGAGCGAGGCCAGCCCGCTGCCCAACTGCTCCTTCACTTCCTGCAGGTGGCGTTGTAGCGTCTCTTCGGCCAGGCCGAAACCGAGAATCGTCACGCGCGCGTGCGCCATGCGGGCGATTTGGCCGCCGACGTCCAGCGCGGCCTTCGCCTGCGGCGAGCCGTCGGTCAAGAACAGGAAGCTCAGACCCGGATGCGCCAGCGCGTGGATGCGCCGCACGCCGACCCATACCTTGCTGCCGGGTGTCAACGGAAAGCGGTGCGTCAGGTCTTGCGAGCGCGTCGCTTCGACCAGGATCGAGTTGTCGCCGAACGACACCGGCGGCGAGATGGGCCGCACGCCGGGTAGGGGCGGCAGTCGCAGCCTCAGCTTCTCGAACGAGCCGGCGAAGGTGGTATGCTCGACCTCGCCGCAGCCAATGTGTGGGCAGCCCAGCAGGTCGGATGATTCGGCCAGCGCCACATCCTCCGTCCGGAACAACACCTGCACGCGCTGCTCGGCGGCGGGGGTGGCCACAGTGATCAGTGGAAAGTGTACCGGCCCCAACTGCACGCCGGTCGGCGTCGCCTGCCCCACCAGCAAATTGGCCGTGCCGAGGAACGTCGCCACGAACTCGGTCTGCGGGCGCTGGTACAGTTCTTCGGGCTGCCCGACTTCGAGCAGGCGGCCGAAGTTCATCACGCCCAATCGATCGGCCAGCTCGAAGGCCTCCTCCTGATCGTGCGTGACGAAGATCGTCGTCATGCCTAGCTCTTCCTGTATCGCTCGCAGCGCACGGCGCAGCTCCACGCGGATCTTGGCGTCCAGCGCGCCGAACGGCTCGTCCAGCAGCAGCACATCGGGCCGGTGCGCCAGCGCGCGCGCCAACGCCACGCGCTGCTGCTGGCCGCCCGACAACTGCGACGGCATGCGGCCGCCCAATCCTGCCAGTCCGACGAGCTCGAGCAGTTCGTCGCGTCGCTTGCGCCGCTCGGCGGCAGATACTTTGCGGATGCGCAGCGCAAACTCGACGTTCGCGGCCACGCTCATGTGGCGGAACAGCGCGTAGTGTTGAAACACGAAACCCACACCGCGCTGCTGCGGTGGCAGATATGTCACGTCGCGCCCGTGGAGCACCATGCGCCCTTCGTCGCTGTCGGTCAGGCCGGCGATCATGCGCAGGATGGTGCTCTTGCCGCTGCCACTTGGCCCGAGCAGCACGAACAGCTCGCCGTCCGCGATCTCCAGCGAGACGTGGTTGACGACCGGATGGCCGTCGTAGCGCTTGGTGAGTTGCTCGAGGACGATGGACATAGTTTGCCTTCTTGCGGTCTCAGGGCGGATCCAAAGCGGTGACAATCTGGTGACAAAGCTTTTCCATGCTTACGGCCGTATGACACACTGCCGGTTTCCCGTAAACCCGAAAGACCTATTTCGACAATGTCACAGTTAGGCTCAAGCCGCCGTCCCTTCGGCCCTTCGACGACGCTCAGGGCGGACTTCGCAGGGCACGCTCCGGCGGCGTTGGCCGGATCTGGCATTGTCAAGCTATGATTACTGTACTACCCGGCGGTTATATTTGCGGTCAGGCGTGAGTTTCAATTTCATAGGGAATGCCTTATACTGGAATGGATATCTCACGACACAGGGGGGGATACCATGACCGCACAGAACGACCAACCCTCGAGCATCCAAGACACACAGAAAGCCGCACTGAACAAGCGTCTCGAAAGCATCGGCTGGGGGCTGTTCCTCATCATGATCGGCGGCATCTGGCTCGTGCCAGACGAACAGGTGCCGGGGGGCACGTGGCTGGTCGGGGCCGGCCTGATCATGCTTGGACTCAACGCCGCCCGCTACCTCAACGGCATCCGGATGAGCGGCTTCACGATCGTGTTGGGCATCCTGGCGCTGGCCTCTGGGCTGAGCGACTTCGCCGGCATCGACTTGCCGCTCTTCCCGATCCTGCTCATCCTGATCGGAGCGAGCATTCTTCTCAAGCCGGTGTTCGAGAGAAGGCAGGGCTGATAGGTAGTCCGTCGCATTGTCGCGGCCCGCTCGTGCGTGCTACAATTCACCAACGCTTGTAATCCCAACGTGTGGCTGCCATTGGATAAAGGCACATTCTTGCGCGCACGTCACCGACTAATCCTCCCGCTGGCCGGGCTGTTGATCAGCATGCTCGCCTTCACAGACACGGCGTGGTTGAGCGCCCAGGCACGGCCCCCCAATCGGAGCGAATCGGCGGTTCTGGCCGGCTGCGGCATCGTCAGTTGCACGACTTACCTGCCGGTATTGGCTCGCGATTTCCCGTCCCCGTGGCCGATCGAGGTGACGCAGGGCGTGCAGCAGCCGGACAACTCCGTCACACTGATACAGGATCGACCCACGTTCGTCCGCCTGACCATCACGTCGACGACTCCGCACACGGGCGTCAGCGCCTACCTGCACGGAATGCGCGGCGGTGCGCCTCTGCCCGGATCGCCCATCCCTGCCATCAACAACCCGCGCGCGCTCGAATCAAGCGCCGATCGGGCTGTTTTGAACGACACGTTCAACTTCGAGTTGCCGGCGTCGTGGCTGAACGGGACGATCACGCTGTACGGCGCTGCGGCCAATGGAACGACCTTCAACGTAACCGGCGGATCATCTTCGTTCACGTTCGTGAACGCCGATCCGCTGCGCGTCACGGTTCTGCCGATTTCCTATGTGTGCACGAGTGGCGGGAGCGGAACGACGACCCCGCAAGGCCCTTACACCTACCTCACCGAGTACACGTATCGCACGTATCCCGTGCCTTCGCTCGCGATGGCCACGCACGCGGCGCTGATTTTCAACGGCGGGCCTTGCACCCCATCTGGCGTGCCCGATCCCGACTTCTACGAATGGGACACCATGCTCGACCTGGTGACGACCGTGTGGGTGAGCGAAGGCCGCCCGGACAGCTACTACTACGGGCTTGTCAAGTTATACTGCGGCAGCAGTTGTATTGCCGGTATCGGCTGGATTGGGTACAGCAAAGCCGCCGTCGGCTTCGACGGCGTCAACGCCGGGCACAGCGGCGCAGGCCCGACGCACGCTCACGAGGTCGGGCACAACCACGGGCGATCACACGCGCCCGGCTGCGGCGCGGCCGGAATCGACTCGGCGTTTCCCTACGTATTTGGCGGCCGAGGCTACATCGGCAACAACGCCAACCCCAACTTCGGCTTCGATGTCGGCACGCAAACGATCTATCCCTATTCGCCGTACTACGATTTCATGGGCTACTGCGACCCGACGTGGATCTCGGACTATACCTTCGAAGCGCTGCGGGGCTGGAATCAAGCGCATCGCGCGGGCGATCGGCCGGGCGTGGAGCGGCAGCGTGTGATGCTCGTGTCCGGCCGGCTCAGCCAGGACGGCTCGATGGCGATCTCCCCGGTCTACACGCTCGACGCGAGTGCCCTGCTGCCGGAGCCGGGTGACTACATCCTCGAGTTGCTCGACGCGGCGGGCCGGATCGTCGCCGCCTACCCCTTCGCCCCCGGGCAGGCCGTGGCCGACCGGTGGCGAGCCGGAACCGCCTTCGAGCGAGCCGGTTTTCACATGGCCCTGCCTTACGTCGCTGGCGTCAAGGCTATGCGCGTTCGGCGCGGCGCAGCAGTTCTTGGCTTGCGGCAGGCAGACCTGCGCAAGCCATCGCTCGTCGCCGGAAGAAATGCGCTCAGCACAGACGGGCAATCGGTCGTCTTCGATTGGTTCGGCTCGGACGGCGACGGCGAGACGCCGGTCTACCTGGTGCGGGCCTCGACAGACGGCGGCGCGTCGTGGCAGACGATCGGGGTGAACCTGACCACGCCTTCGATTGAACTGAGCCTTGCCGATTTTGCCGGCGAGAGCGTCCTGGTCGAGGTTCTGGGCAGCGATGGACTGAACACGACGTCGCTGATGCTCGGCCCGTACAATGCGCCCGCGTACGACAACTGATACACACCGGGCAGTCTCTTAGACCTTAGCGGAGGCGGCTCCCATGCCACCGGTTTGCCGGGCGTGGGAGCCCAGCCCGCTCGTTTTCGGACAGGCGCTTATCTCTGATATAATCACCCTAACCTCACCGAGAGACGAGTCAATGGCACAGGACACTGTTCTCACGCTAGGCATCCTGGGCGGCACGGGCAAGCAAGGATCGGGGCTGGCGCTGCGCTGGGCGCACGCTCACTATGCGGTGATCGTCGGCTCGCGTGACCGGGCGCGCGCCGAGGCCACGGCCGAATCGATCAACGAAAAGCTCGGCCGAGACGGCGTCGTGCACGGCATGACGAACCTCGAGGCAGCCTATGCCTGCGATATTGCCGTATTGAGCGTGCCATACCAGGCGCAGCGCGCGACACTGGAATCGGTCAGAGACGCGCTCAAGGGCAAGATTCTCGTCGACGTGACCGTGCCACTCAACCCTGAGAAGCGCCGCAATGTGTATATTCCACCGGGCGGCTCGGCCGGGGCAGAGGCCCAGGCGCTGCTGGGCGAAGAGGTCAGAGTGGTGTCGGCGTTCCAAAACATCGGTTTTGTCCACTTGCAGGAACTCAATGCGCCGATCGAGTGCGATGTGCTGATCACCGGCAACGACAAAGAGGCGAAGCGGCAGGTCACCGCACTGGCCGAGGCGATCGGCATGCGAGCGTTTGATGCTGGCCCGATCGAGAATGCAGTGGTGGCCGAAACACTGGTGTCGGCCCTTCTCAACATCAACGTGAGGCACAAGGTCAGGTCCGCCGGCATCCGCATCGTCGGCATCTACGAGACCTAGCTCATATTTCGCACCGCTCGGCGTGGATTGGCAAACTGATTACGCTCGTGCCGGTACCCGGCATTCCTCTCATCCAGCCCGGAGACGACCTGCCGGGAATTCTAGCCGACGCATTGAAGTCAACGGCGCCGGCCCACGGTGACGTGCTGGTCGTCGCGCAGAAGGTCGTCAGCAAGGCGGAGAACCGCTTCGTCGATCTGGCGACGGTCACACCATCTGCGCGCGCCGTGCAGCTTGCGGCAATCACACAAAAAGACCCACGCCTGCTCGAAGTGATTCTATCGGAGAGCGACGAAGTTGTTCGCGCGCGCCCCGGCTTGATCATCGTCCGCCACCGGCTCGGCTGGGTATGCGCAAACGCCGGCGTCGATCGCAGCAACGTGGCGCCGACAGGGCAAGACGTCGTGCTGCGACTCCCGATCGATCCAGACGCGTCTGCCCGGCAGATACGCGCTGCGCTGTGCGAGCGCTTCCAGATGAACGTCGGGGTAATTATCGCCGACAGTCACGGCCGGCCGCACCGCATGGGCACGATCGGAGTCGCGATCGGAGTCGCCGGTTTGCCCGGGTTGGAAGACTGGCGCGGGCGAAGGGACCTGTTCGGCTATACCCTCGAGCACACTGAGGTCGCGCTAGCGGATCAGATCGCCTCGGCGGCGACGCTGCTGCTCGGACAAGCCGCCGAAGCGGTACCGGCTGTCCTCGTGCGAGGCGTTCCTTTCGAGCGGCGCGACGGCTCGGCGCGGGAACTGGTGAGGCCGAGAGAGATGGATCTGTTTAGATGATCGACGAACGAGAGCCCGGCGATGGCTCACCACAGCGGACGGTGGTGAAGCAGGTTGAGGAGGCATTGGGTTCAGGAGGTACTGTGTGAGAGCCGATACACAGAACTGGATCGCTACAGCCGAATACGATCTGGAAACCGCGCGGCACATGCTGGCGACGGGTCGCTATCTCTATGTTGTGTTTCTCTGCCATCTGGCTCTGGAGAAGATGCTGAAAGCCCACGTTGCAGCGCACTCTGCGCGACTATCCCGAATCAATAGTCCGCGACTATCTGAGGCAGACAGAGGAGGTGCTTCGATGGCTGAAGCAACACCCCAACTTACAGACGTGATTCAGCGCTTCTGTGAAGAGCTGAGAAGGATGGGGATTGTCTGCGAGCGTGTGCTGCTATTTGGCTCTCGAGCCAAGGGTGCAGCCAGTGAGGGCAGTGACATTGATTTGTTCGTTGTCTCGTCGGACTGGGCACGCTACAACCAGCGCGAACGGCTGGAAATGCTAGGCGTTGCTGCAGCGCGCCTCCTGGAGCCTATCCAGGCACGCGGAGTCACGCCTGAGGAAATTGCCACGCACCAATTGACACCGCTCTGGGAACAGGTGCTGCAGGAACAGGCTATCGTAATAGCGTAACACCACGAAGAAGGCCTGAACCGAGGGGCAAGCGGCTACACATGGTCGATCAACTCGCGGACACTCTGCTCACCCTGATCCGCTCGCGCCGCTCCATCCGCCGCTATCGTCCCGAACCCGTTCCGCGCGAGACGATCGAGCGGCTTCTGGAAGCGGCGACGTGGGCGCCATCCGCGCACAACCGCCAGCCGTGGCGCTTCGCCGTCGTCACGTCCCCTGAGGCCAGACAGCGGCTGGCCACGGCAATGGGCGATCGCCTTCGTGCCGATCGATCTCGCGACGGCGATCCACCGGATGCCATCGAGCGGGACGTGAAGCGCTCTTACGAGCGTATCGTGAACGCCCCGCTTGTCGTCGTCACCTGCCTGTCGATGCGAGACATGGACCACTACCCCGACGAGCGGCGCGCCTCCGCCGAGCGGACGATGGCCGTGCAGAGCGTCGCGATGGCCGTGCAAAACCTGCTGCTCCTGGCGCACGCGCTGGGACTCGGCGCGTGCTGGATGTGTGCACCGCTGTTCTGCCCGGACACCGTGCGTGAAGCACTACGACTCCCGGACGATTGGGAAGTGCAGGCGCTCATCACAATTGGCATGCCCGCGGACGAAGGCAAGCCGCGCGGACGCGAACCCATCATCTCCAAGGCCGTTTATCTGGAGTAGGTCAGATTCATCCTTCATTACCTGCCCACGCGCAGCGGGGGTTCACCCTTCATCCCACGATATGGGCTGTCGTCCCCGTCAAGCCGCTGCGCCGCGCCAAGAGCCGCCTGGCGCGCGCGCTGAAAGCGGACCAGCGCGCGGCGCTGGCGCGCTCCGTGTTCGCGCGCACGCTCGACGTGCTGGCCTCAGTCGACCGGATCGAGCGCATCCTCGTCATGAGCAGCGATCTGACCGTGCAAGACATCGCGCGCTCCAAGGGCGCGCTGGCCCTCGCCGAAAGCGAGCCGGGCCTCAACGTCGCGCTGTCGCAGGCGTGCGCGTTCGCATCGTCGCGCCGCGCGTCCGGCGTGCTCATCGTCCCGACGGACCTGCCACTGCTCACGGCGCATGACATCGAGTCGTTGATCGATCTGGCTTGCGAGCCAGCGTGCCTCGTCATCGCCCCGGATCGGCGCGAGGAAGGCACCAACGCGCTGCTGCTGCGCCCGCCGCACGTCATCCAGCCGGCGTTCGGCCCGTCGTCATTCGAGGCGCACCAGGCGCGAGCCACCATAGCCGGCATCCCGGTGCACGTTTATCGATCGCCGACGCTCGCGCTCGACATCGACGGGCCAGCCGACCTGCAGTACTATGGAGAGCTCGCGCTGCTGCTTGACGCGCCGCCGCTTCACGAGTAGCATACACGTTGTTCCGAAAATCCGTACTTGACTACTACCCAAATCTCGTTATATACTACTTAGGCGAACGTTCGCCCAAGTATGGCTAAACGAGTCACCATCAAGGACGTTGCGGCGCAAGCGGGCGTCAGCTACCAGACCGTCTCCAAGGTCATTAATCGACGTGCGCGTGTATCCCCGGAGACCGAGGCTCGAATTCAGACCGTCGCGCGCTCACTGGGCTACACACCTCACCATACCGCCCGCAATTTGCGCGCCCAGCGCACCTGGATGATCGGGTATTCGTGGGTGCCGGCTCGGTCCGGACAGGTTAACTCCGTCCTCGACGAATTTCTCACCAGTATGGTTGAGGAGGCCGAGGCCGCCGGGTATCATTTGCTGCCCTTCCCGTACCGCGAGGGCGACGACCAGGTATCCGGCTATCGCGAACTGATCGATACGGGCAAAGTAGATGGTTTTGTCCTGTCCAGTGTGAACTACCACGATCCACGTGTGCGCTTTTTGCTGGAGAGGCAATATCCCTTCGTCGCTTTTGGCCGCTCGGATCCAGAACTGGACTTTCCTTATGTAGATGTAGACGGCACAATCGGGCTGCGGCTCGTCACACAGCACCTGATTGCGCGAGGCCATCGGCGCATCGCCGTGCTGGCCTGGCCCGAAGATTCTCGCGTCGGTGACGATCGGATAGCAGGCTACTTCGCCGCTTTGCGCTCGGCGCGGCTCCCACTTGATACGGACTTGATCGCGCGTGGAGAAGGTCGTTACGAGTTTGGCCGTTCCGCGACCGAACGCTGGCTGGCGCAGGAAGCGGATCGCCGTCCGACCGCTGTTGTCGCCCTGAACGACGCCATGGCGATTGGCGCCATGCAGGCCGGGCAGGCATGCGGCCTTGCGATTGGTCGTGATCTGGCTGTCGCCGGCTTCGATGATTCCCCAATGGCCCAATATCTTGCGCCACCGTTGACGAGCGTGCGCCAACCCATCCGGCAGGTCGGACAGAAGTGTGTAGAGATGCTGACCGGGCTGTTGGAAGGGCGCGTGCCGGTTGAGCGGCAGGTGCTGTTGCAGCCGGAGTTAATCGTGCGGGCTTCGGCCTAGAATTGAAGCATGGCAGTACAGAAGCATCAGGTTCGTATTCGATGAGGGACGCCCGGCTTACACACATAAGGAGGTGAGGCCATCTGACGATGCAAGAACTGGAGCGTGAGCCTTTACCACGCATTTCGCTTTTGCCCAACGTGGGCAAATCATGCTGCATCACGATGGAGGAGAATTCCCATGAAACCGCTGCTTAGAATCCTGTCCCTGCTGTGCATTGGGACGTTGATCCTGGCGGCCTGTGGGCCGGCAGCTACCCCGACCGCTGCTCCGACCACCGAACCGCCCGAGGCTACTGAACCGCCCGAAGCCCCAACGGAGGAGCCGACTGAACCCCCGGCCGCCGAGGTGGTCGAGCTTCAGTTGATGGGGTGGTCTAGTTCCGACGCCGAGAACACCCGGCTTCAGGCTGTCGTGGACACCTTCAACGAGGCCAATCCCGATATCAAGGTCACCTTGAACCTGGTCCCCGACTACGACACCAAGCTGCAGACCGCTCTGGCGGGGGGTGTTCCGCCTGACGTCTTCTATGTCGACAGCTTCAGACTGCCGGATCTGGTGGATGCCGGCGCGATAGAACCGGCTGAAGGCAACGTCGAGAACCCCGATGATTTCTACGAGAGCCTGCGTAACGCCTTCACCGTGGGCGGAACGTTCTACTGCCCACCCAAGGACTTCAGCACGTTGGCCCTCGAGTACAACAAAGACCTCTTCGACGCAGCCGGACAGGAGTATCCCACCGCCGATTGGACCTGGGAGGACTTGCGTGCGGCAGCCGAAGCCCTGACCGACGCTGACGCCGGTGTCTACGGCATGGTGCTCAGCGCCGACTTCGCCCGCTGGATCGCTTTCCTGTACCAGGCTGGCGGCAGCGTGACCGACCCCGATTTCACCCAAATGACCATCAACAGTCCAGAGGCGCTGGAGTCCTTGAACTTCTACACCAACCTGGTGTTGGATGGTTATGCGGCTCAGCCGCCTGACCTGGACAGCGGATGGCCTGGCGAAGCCTTCGGCAAGGCCAGGGCCGCGATGGCCATGGAAGGCAACTGGATCGTGCCCTTCCTGGCCGATCAGTTCCCCGATGTGAACTACGGGTTGGTGGAGCTGCCGGCCGGCCCTGGAGGCGAGGCGACAATGGCCTTCACCGTGTGTTATGCTGTGCCGGCCAATGGCGCTCACAAAGAAGAGTCCTTCAGGCTGGTCAATTTCCTGACCGGTGAGGAAGGCATGAAGGAATGGACCGATCTGGGCCTGGCCATGCCTACTCGCGAAAGCCTGCGATCTGGCTGGCTGGAGAAATTCCCTGATCTGGAGCCTTTCCTGAACGGCGCTGCCTACGCCCATAAGTGGCAGTTCCGCCCTGGCTTCCAGGATGTGCTAGACACGATCAACAACGGCCTGCAACAGGCCTTTGAAGGCACGATGCTTCCCGAGGACGTGCTGACTGAGGCCGAGGAAGTAGGCAATGAGGTGCTGAACCGCTGAGGCGCATCGCGATCGGTAAACGGCGACCGGGAACATGTGGCGCGCGTCCCGGTCGCCGTTCCCGGATGTTCAGTTGTCGGTTCGCCATTCGCCACTGACTGCTGGCTAGTCACTGTCTGCCGTTCACCCCGTTTCTGCGAGGTGCACTATGGCGACTGGAATTAAAGAACAGGATCGCCAGGATGTCGTCGCCGGCTGGCTGTTTATGACGCCGGCCTTGATTATCTTCATAGTCTTCGTCGTCATCCCCATCCTGTTCGCCGTCTATTACAGTCTGACCGACTGGAACGGCATCAGCCCGCCCGGCGAGGCCAACTTCGTCGGTCTGAAGAATTACCAGGCGGTGCTGGTTGAGAATGGTATCCGCCAGGCCGACTTCTTCAAAGCCCTGAAGAACACGACCTATTTTGCTCTGGGGGTCGTGCCCTTGCAGACAGCCCTGGCTCTGGTTCTGGCGGTGGTGATCAATCAGCGCTTGCTGCGTTTCAAGGGTTTCTTTCGCACGGCCTACTATCTGCCCGCCATCACCTCGTCCATCGCCATCAGCATGGTGTTTCTCTTCTTCTATCAGCAGAGTGGCCTGATCAATCGGGTGCTGCAAACGGTGACCGTCGGCGCCTGGCAGCCTATCGCTTGGATGAACGACTCCCGAGGGCTGATCCACATCGTCCTGGAGAGTCTGGGGGTCACCCTGCGCACCGGCCCCGAATTCCTGCGAACCGAGGCCCTGGGTTTGACGGTCTGGGATTGGATCAGCGGCCCCAGCATCGCGCTCACCGGCATCATGCTGATGAACACCTGGACCACGATCGGCACCATGATGATCATTTTCGTCGCGGCTTTGCAGGACGTTCCGGGCTTTGTCTATGAGGCCGCTCAGATCGATGGCGCCACAGGCTGGACCACATTTCGGAAGATCACGCTGCCGTTACTGCGTCCCACCCTCTTCTTCGTGGTCACGCTTGGCTTGATCGGTACTTACCAGGTGTTCGATCAGATCTACGTGATGACGAGTGGTGGCCCGGCAAAAACCACCATGACGATGGCTTACATGGTCTATCGGAACGGCTTCCGAAACAGCGAGATGGGCCTAGGCGCAGCCATCGCTATTCTGCTCTTTGTCATCATCTTCATCCTGACTCTTGCCCAACGCCGCATTACTGAGGGCAAAGCGGTCTGAAGAAAGGAGGAAGACCATCATGGCGCCTGTATCCGTATCGAGGGCTCGCATGCTCCGGCGCGAGCCGATCACGTTGTGGAGGCGTGTCCGCACCTGGCTCTCCTACGCGCTGCTCTTTCTCCTGGCTCTCTCCTTCATCTACCCATTTCTGCTGGCCTCGACCACCAGCTTCAAGTCTCTGCCTGAGATCGCTGCGGATCCAGTCAACTTAGTGCCCGAAAACTGGGTCCTGGAAGGCTATCAGCGGATGCAGGGCCTCAGCGTAGACCGCTGGGCCTTCAACAGCGCGTTCGTTGCTGTCGCCGTCACCCTGGGCAACGTGCTGTTTGCGAGCATGGCTGGCTATGCCCTGGCCCGCATCCGCTTTCCCGGCAGCAACCTTGTCTTCCTGGGCATCCTGGGCATCATGATGATTCCTGGAATCGTGCAGTTGATCCCCATGTTCATTGTGCTCAAACAGCTATCGTTGATCGATGTCTACGGCGGCCTGATTTTGCCCAAGCTGATTACGCCGTTCGGCGTCTTCTTGATGAAACAGTTTTTTGAGGCCGTGCCCGTCGAGCTTGAGGAAGCGGCCCGTATCGATGGCGCCAATCGCTTTCAGATGTTCTTCCGCGTGGTGCTGCCCTTGGCTCGCCCGGCCCTGGTGGCGCTCACGATCTTCAGTTTCCAGGGAAACTGGAATGAATTCATGCATCCCCTGATCGTGATCAATACCAACACGGATCTCTTCACCCTGCCTCTGGGCCTGGCCATACTGCGAGGCGGCATAGGTCAAAGTTTGCAGTGGAATGCCATTCTGGCCGGATCGATGCTCACCACTCTACCGATGGCCTTGATCTTCCTCTTTTTCCAGCGCTACTTCATCGAAGGCGTGAGTTACGCCGGCATAAAGGGATGATCAAGGCATTCTATGTCATCGGCCGTGCCATCGCCTTGTGGTGGCGTGAGTTCATACTGCTCACCTTGTTCAATCTGGCCTGGTTGGCGCTGCAAGTTCCCATCGTCACCGGCCCGCCTGCTACCGCGGCCATGTACGCCCTCGCCCGGCGCGTAGTCGACGCCGAATGGATAGGCCCCCTCGACGGATGGTTGGTGTTGCGCCAAATGTTTCTACCCGCCTGGAAATGGGGTGCCGTCAACTTGGTGATCGGTCTTGTGCTCGTCGTCAACTTCTTGGCTTACTGGGAAGCGCCAGGCCTGGGTTGGGTGATCTTGCGGCTGCTGTGGGGCGCGATTGCACTTGTCTGGTTTGCGATCAATCTGTTCTATTGGCCATTCTGGTTAGTGCAGTCTGACCGGCGCATGATGACCACGGCCCGCAACAGCCTGCTCTTGCTGGTCAAGCGGCCGGCCTTCGGTTTGACGCTTGCAGTCATCAGCGCCAGCTTGGTCGTGGTCAGTCTTCTGACTGTACTCCCGCTGGTCGCGGTCCTGATGTCCTGGTTGGGGCTGATTGGCGTGTTGGCAGTCGATGAAGAACTGAAGCGGGTCAATGCCACAACACTCTCTCAACTTTGACCGATGGGTGAACTCCTGTCATGTTTCATCTCTGGACCATCTCCAATGATTCGTTCGACCCACGTCATCTCCACCACAAAGAAACCATCTTCACCATCGGCAACGGCTACCTCTCGACACGGGGCGCGTTCGAAGAAGGCTATCCCGGCGACCGGCGGGCGACGTTCATTCACGGTGTGTTCGACGAGGCTCCGATAGTCCTCACCGAACTGGCCAACGCGCCGGATTGGCTGCCTCTCACCGTGCTGCTGAACGGCGAACGCTTCTCGCTGACCGGTGGCACGGCGCAGGCCTTTGAGCAAACGCTTGACCTCCGCACCGGCGTGCTGACTCGCACCGTGCGCTGGCGTTCCCCCTCCGGCCGGGTGGCAACCCTGACCTTTGAGCGTTTCGCGTCTCTCGCCGATCCGCATACGTTGTTCCTGCGCTGCCGCGTAACGCCCGAGTTCGAAGGCACGCTGGAATTTCGCGCCGCGCTCAACGGTAACACGGACAATGATGTGGTGACGTACTGGCTGGCCCACTGGTGCTGGGTAGGTCAGGGCATCCGCGATGGCGTGGGCTTCCTGCTCAACCGCACGCGCCGATCCAAAATCGACGTTGCCTGCGCCATGCGGCTGAACACGACCATCGGCCGCGAACTGGCCCGCGACCTGTGGGACGTCGAGAATAGGCCAACCCTCGTCGTGAAAATGGAGGCCGTCCCCGGCCAGGAAGTGATAGTCGATAAACACGTCGCCGTCTTCACCTCGCGCGACGTGGATGCGCAGCGTGTGGTAGACGCCGCCGTCGAGCGCGTCAGCGCCGTCGTCGGTTGGACGTCGGCACTGAAAGCCCAGGTCGACGCGTGGGCCGAAGAATGGGCGCGCACTGATGTGGTCATCGAGGGCGACGACCAAGCGCAGCTCGCGATCCGCTTCAATCTCTTCCAGATGCTCATCGCCGCGCCACGGCACGACGACCGCGTGAACATCGGGGCCAAGACGCTTTCAGGCTTCGGCTATCGCGGGCACTCGTTCTGGGACACGGAAATCTTCATGCTTCCGCTGTTCACGTACACCGCGCCGCACATCGCCAGGAACCTGCTCAATTACCGCTATCGCAACTTGCCCGCCGCGCGGCGCAAGGCGCGGGCCAACGGTTTCGAGGGCGCACAGTTCCCATGGGAAAGCGCGGATACCGGCGACGAAGTGACGCCAACCTGGCTGCCGCATTTTGCCGACAAGACCAGGCTCGTGCGCATCTGGACCGGCGACATTGAGATTCACATCTCGGCGGACATCGCTTACGCGACATATCAATACTGGCAGGTGACCGGCGACGACGAGTGGTTCATCGACAAAGGCGCAGAATTGATCCTGGATACTGCTAGATTTTGGGCCTCGCGCGCCGAGTGGAACGCGGACGCCAGGCGCTACGATTACAACGACGTGATCGGACCCGACGAGAACCACGAGCACGTGGACAACAACTTCTTCACGAACCGCATGGCGCAGTGGAACCTGCAGACTGCGCTTGGCGTGCTGGACTGGCTCGAAGCACACGCGCCGGCCAAAGCGGCTGAACTCGGCGACAAACTCTCGCTCGACGCGCGATCTCTCGCTCACTGGCGGGATGTTGTCGAAAAAATGTATCTGCCAGTCGATCCATCCGGTCTGATCGAGCAGTTTGAGGGCTATTTTCGGCGCAGGGACGTCGACCTTGCCGCGCTCGAGCCGCGCACCAGGTCGATGCAGGAGGTGTTCGGCATCGAGGGCGCCAACGAGATCCGGGCGATCAAACAGCCGGACGTGCTCATGCTCCTCTATCTCCTGGGCGACCACTACAGCTCCGACGTGGTGCGCGTCAATTACGACTACTACACACCGCGCACCGATCACACCTACGGCTCGTCGACCGGCCCACCCATTCAAGCCATCATGGCCTGTGAGGTGGGCAAACTCGATGAGGCGTATGACCACTTCATCCGCGCGGCCCGCGCCGACCTGCGCGACGTGCGCGGCAACGCCGGCGACGGCATCCACGCGGCTTCGGCAGCCGGGACGTGGCAGGCAGTCGTCTTCGGCTTCGCCGGCCTGCGCGTGACGCCCGACGGCTGGACGACGCGCCCGCGCCTGCCCAAACATTGGAAGCGTCTCGCCTTCAAGTTCTTCCATCGAGGCAAATTGCAGGAGGTGGACATCGAGGCGTGACGAGTGACACGTGTTGCGTGTTGCGTATTGCGTGATGAGTGATACGATAGGCGATAAGCCATATGCAATATGCGATATGCGAGGTAGCCGATGAGCAAGGAGTTTGCCCGGTCGAGCATGTATTTTGATTTGATCGAAACCTGCCGCGAACCCGGCTGCCCGGTTTGCCGCCTCGGGCTGCGCGCCGCTCGACGCTACATCGACTTCGTCATGTACGAGCGCGTGAATGATCCTGATACCCGCGCCGAGCTGCGCGCTGCACGCGGCTACTGCAATCGGCATGCCTGGATGATGGCGGATCGGAACGTTCGCTCGCTCAGCGTCGCGATGCTCGAGGGTGTCGTGATCCGAGAGGTCCTGGAAGTTCTGGCAGGTGCCGGCCATGACCGAGGTGCGCTCGCCATTCTGGCCGACGACGGCCATCGCGGCGTGGCCCAGGCCTTGCAGCGGCTGTTGCAAGGCCGGCTTGAATTCCGTGAGCCGTCGCCTCTGGCCGCGCAGCTGGCCGGCTTGCTCGAGGCACAGGTCGCCTGCCCGATCTGCGACCAACAAGCCACGACGGAAGAGAGCGCACTCGCCGCCTTGCTGAACGATCTCGGCGACGAGGCAATGGTTCAAACCTTTCAGGCGTCAGATGGCCTGTGTCTTCCGCACTTCCGGCAGGCGCTCGCGCAGGGTGGAGAGGATGTAGCCATCACACGGCTGGTCGATCTGCAGCGCGCTCATTTCGAGCGGCTGCGTGCCGAGCTGTCTGAGTTCATCGACAAGACTGCCTACCACGTCACAGCGGAGAGATTAGGCGTCGAGAGGGACAGCTGGCTGCGTGCCATCGGCGCCCTGTCCGGCCAAAGGGGCGCACGCTGACGAGGAGGGTCTGTGTCCATCCGCGCCTTCATCTTCGACCTCGACGGCGTGATCACCGACACCGCCGAATACCACTACCGGGGCTGGAAGCGGCTGGCCGACGAGGAGGGGCTGCCCTTCACCCGTGAGGACAACGAGCACCTGCGCGGTGTCTCGCGGCGCGAGTCGCTCATGCTGATCCTCAAGGGCCGCGTCTATCCTGAAGACAAGCTCCAGGAGATGATGGAACGCAAGAACCGGTACTACCTCGATTACATCAAGGACATCACGCCGCGCGACCTGCTGCCCGGCGCGAAGGAACTGCTGGAGGAAATCCGCGCGGCGGGGCTGAAGATCGCGCTCGGTTCGGCCAGTAAGAACGCGGGCGAGGTGATCGACCGCCTCGGCATCCGCTCGCTGTTCGATGCCATCTCGGATGGCTACAGCGTCGCGCGCCAAAAGCCTGCGCCTGACCTGTTCCTCCACGCTGCCGCGCAACTTGGCTCGCCCCCGTCTGAGTGCGTGGTGGTCGAAGATGCCGCCGCCGGCATCGAGGCGGCGAAGGCGGGTGGCTTTCGCTCGGTCGGTCTCGGTCCGGTGGAGCGCGTGGGCAGCGCAGACGCCGTCTTTCCCAATCTCACCGGTGTTCACCTGTCAGACTTGCTCGAAGCGCTGAGGGGAGCGAACCCATCCACGTAATATCGAAGATGGGCCGCGCATGGCCTATATATCCTGCAAGATAGGAGAGCGACCGCTTTGCATTTACGACAACCGAACGCGCGCATGTGCTTCATCTGCGGCCTTCAGAATCCGGTCGGCCTCAAGATGGTGATCTACAACGACCTCGACAACCGGCAGGTCGTGTCAACCGTAACCGTTCCCGATCACTTTCAAGGCTATCCCGGCGTGGTGCACGGCGGGATCGTCGCCGCGATGCTGGACGAAGTGGCCGGGCGCGCCGTGCTGCTCGACGGCGGCGACGACGACCTGATGGTCACGGTCAGGATCGAGGTGAAGTATCGGCAGCCGACTCCGACGCTGACACCTCTGACCATCGTCGGCTGGGTCACGCATCCCGGCAAGACGCGGGCGCGGGCACGCGGCGAAGTCCGCCTGCCCGATGGCACGGTCACTGCCGAGGCCGAGCTGCTGTTGACACTCCCCCCCGACGACTTCCGCAAACGCTGGGCCGAAGAGAAGCCATACTGGAAGGTTTACGCCGATGCCTGACGTCTGGCTATGAGCTTCCTCCATCGCCTCCGGCCACGCACCCTCGACGCGCTGTGGCTCGCCGGGCTGCTCGCCGCTGCGCTTCTGGTCTACGGCACATCTCTCACATACCCATTCTTCTGGGTCGATCCGATAGATATCGGCCTGGCTGCCTCGCGCGACATCCCTACCATCCTCACGAACTCGCAGGGCTATCTTTACTACCGGCCATTCGCTTTCATGCTGTGGAAAGCACTATACACGCTGTCCGGCCGCTACGACCCGTTCGCTTTCCACCTCGTTCACGTCGTCTGCCACACGATCAGCGCCTGGCTGTTTTACGCGCTGGCGAGACGCATTCTCGGCGACCGCACGCCCGCCGGCATTGCGGGACTGCTGTTCGTATGGTATCCGGCGAGTTACCAGGCGGTGACGTGGGTCATTTCGCCTCAGGTGCAGGCCATGCCTTTTCTGCTCGGCTCGGCTATCGCCTACACCGACGGGCGAACGCGGGGAGATCGTCGGCGAATCATCCTCTCGCTGCTGCTCCTCGCCATCGCCCTGCCCTTCCATGAGAATGCCGCTTCGTTCGGATTCGTGATCGCCGCGCTTGAGGGCTTTTTCGTCGCCGGCCGCCGGATTGGCGAACAGGAGGGCAGGCGGGTAAGCCCCTGGCCGCTCGCCCACCTCGCGATCTGCGCCGCGTTCGCTGCCCTGTGGTTTGCCGTCCCCAAAGACCCCGATTCGGCGGTAGCTCGCTTCGAGCCGGCAGCCGGATGGTATCTGTTGCAGGGCGCGATCTGGCCGGTGGCGGGCGCAGTCGGCTGGTGGCGCGACGGGCTTGACGGGCCGGCCTGGCAGCCGCTGATCCTCACTGCGCCGATGACATTGCTGTTCCTGCTCGCCGCGTACGCCTATGCGCGCCGGCTACCGCTGTTCGGGCTCGGCCTGTCATGGTTTGCTGCCATGACCCTGCCCATCTGGGCGACGCGGGGCATCAGCTACGTGGGCATCTCGCCGCGCGTCTTCTACATCGCCGCGCCGGGCGCGATCCTGACGTGGGCCGGCCTGCTCTCGCTCGATCTTCGATCTCCTAACGTGAATCGCGTCTGGAAGATGGGCCTCGGCCTGCTCACCGCGCTGATCGTCGTGCAAAGCGCCGCCTTTCTCGGCGTGCGAAAGGATGTGCACGATCAGGCGACCACAGCGATCTGGGACGTCGTGCGCATCGGCCAGTCGGCAGGGGACGAAGCCAGCCTGCTCTTCGTCAATGCGCCCGATCAGATCACGCCGCGCCTGCGCGAATATCCGGTCGGGTTCTTTCGTGCCATCCTGATGCCGGTGTCGGTCGATCTGGGCCAGTACACCGAGCTGCAAACCGGCGTTCGACCGGCAACGACTTCGCTGTCCGTGCCTTGGCTGGCCGGATTGGAGCACTACCCGCATCAGGTCGACATGCGCGGACCGCCGGTCGGTCAAGCGGAGCTGAGCGCCGCCATCCGCGCCGCCGACGGCGTGTACTTGACCGAGTACGAACCCGGTGGACGCGTGCGCGTAGTCGAAGCGGGCAGCGTGACACCTGCAGCCGCCGAGCCGTATCAAGCGACCTTCGGCGGACGCGCCGGCCTGGTCAATGCCACACTCACACCGGAGGGCGATCGCCGGCGTGTGGCGCTGATCTGGGAGTGCCTCGCGCGATTCGACAGGCAGGACACGATATTCCTGCACGCCGTCGATGGCGATCGACTCGTCGCGCAGTCCGACGGCGATCCACTGCGCGGCCTCTTTCCGTTGTCCGAGTGCCGGCCCGGTGAGCGCATCCGCGACGTGCGGTTCATCGAAGCGCCGCCCGGCGCAGACGTTATCCGCGTGGGGATATATAATCGGCTCACCGGCGAGCGCCTCATTGCCATCGACGCAAACGGGCAAAGTCTGCCCGATCATGCCGTGGTCATCGGACAAGTGACAAGGTGACGCGCCTCAAACCTCACGTTTCACGTTTCACTCATCACGTATCACGCATCACGCATCACGATCTGACCCTGATCGTCGCCGTGGCACTCGTGGCGCGCCTGATGGCAATCGTCGCGCTGCGCGTAGGCGGCTACGTCGCGGAGACCGGTCCAGACAGCGCGTATCACTTCCAGTTGGGGCGCTTGGCCGCCAGCGGCGCCTATCCGTTCATCGACTACTGGACGGAGTACCCTCCTGTCTTCCCGTGGCTGGCCGTGCTGGCGCACAAGATTTCGACGCTCATGCCTTCGTGGATCGACCAGCGCTTCTGGTTCAATCTCAGCCTGCACGGCCTGATTGCGCCCTTCGAGGCAGGGAATGTCGTCTTCGTCTACGCCCTTTCGCGGAAAGCCGGCGGTGCGCCAGACGCGCTCAAAGGCGCGTGGCTGTACGCGCTCCTGTTCGCGCCGATGTTCGTCGTGCTGGGCTGGTTCGAATCGATCGCTCTGTTCGCCGTGCTGCTCGCACTGTGGCTGATTCTCGAGGATCGACCGATCCCCGCTGGTGTCGCCATCGGGCTGGGCATGCTCGTCAAGCCCTACGTCGCGCTGATCGGAGCCGTAGGCTTAATACACCTGTCCACGTGGCGCAAGGCCGGCCTTCTCGTGGCGTCTGCGGCGCTTGCGTATCTGGCGGGCTTGAGTCCCTTCTTGATCGCCAGCCCGGAGATGGTGATGGCCCATTTCACAACGCTGCTGGCGCTGCCCGGCTGGTCGTCACCGTATGCGCTGATCGACGGCGTGATCAAGCATGCGGATCCGCAACTGGCCGACCGTTTCGATGCCGCTTTGGCCGCCAGCCCGATCGCGCCGTCGCAGGTGCCGTGGGCCGCCGTCACACTTGCCTTCGCCGCCGTATACGCCTTTGTGCTGTTTCGCGCGTACGGCCAGCAGCATAACCGCGCCGCCGTCGGGCTGGCCGGATTCAGCTTCGTTATGTACCTGCTGTGGTCGAAGGGCTACAGCCCCCAGTGGAGCCTGTATCTGATCGCGTTCCTATGCATCTTGATGCCGAACTTGCGCGGCATGCTGATGCTGATCACGCTCGAGCTGCTGTACGTCATCGAATGGCCGATCACGTTCATCCTGCTCAAGGCCGACCCGGCCTACCTGACAGCGCTGGTCGCGGTGCGCACGCTGGTGACGATCGGGCTGGGCGTGTTGTTCGCCGCGCTGATATTCGTCAAGAGCGACCAGGCGTGGAGCCGGCTGCGCAAAGGCAGCATCGCCGGCAGCCTGGCCGCGCTCGGGGCGGTCACCCTGCTGGCGGCCGGCGCGCTACCGGTGTACCATGCGCAACGCTATCGGATCGAGCCGATGCGCGAGGCCGTCGAGTTGATTCAGTCGTCCTCGGCGCCCGATGTGGCCGGCGTGTTATTCGACCGCGTCGACACCTACGAGCGGCTGGCGTCGTTCCTGTCCCGCTGGCCGAAGCTCACCGCGCTGCGCCTCGGCGGCGCGGCCGACGTCTGGAGTGAAGCGGAAATCCTGTCATTTGCCACCGGGCGACCAGAGCTGTGGTACGTGCTCGACTACGGCGCCGCAGCGCACCGGGTCATAGGGGACGACATCGATCGTTACCTGAGCGACTCTCTGTGCATCGTCAGCCGGCAATTCGCGGGGGCGGCGCGTGTCGCGCGCTACGCGAACGCGAAGCCGGAAACCGGCCTGGGCGTCTCGGCCGATTTCGAAAATGGGATCACACTGGCAGGCGCGCGCATCAACAACACGACCATCGGACAGGACGACCCCATCTGTGTCGAGCTGGTATGGACGGCGGACGATACGCCGTCGACTGACTACACCGTCTTCGTCCACCTGATCGACGCAGCCGGGAATCTCGTCGCTCAGTCAGACATCCAGCCTGGCAGCGGGTACACGCCGACGACGACTTGGACGCCTGACCAGCCCATGCTCGATCGGCACGGGCTGATCCCGCCAGCGGGCCTTGCGCCGGGCATCTATCGGTTGACCGTGGGAATGTACGACCTGGAAGGAGAGCGTTTGCATACAGTAGATGGCGCCGATTCGGCGGTGCTGGGGGAGATAGAGGTTGGAGATTAGAGATTGGAGATTGGAGATTGGAGATTGGAGGTTGGAGGTTGGAGATTGGAGGTTGGAGAAGATGACGCCTGAAGAGTATCTGGAAGCGCTATTGAAGCTGCCGGGCATGTGGACACCGGAGGTCTCGCCGGACGGCAAGTGGGTCGCCTGGATGTGGTTCCGAACCGGCCCGGCAGGCGATGTCTACGCCGCGCCGACAGAGCCTGCCCTGAGCGGAGGCGAAGGGTCGCCGCCCATCCGCCTGACCGAGACACCCGACGATACGGTCGTCGTGTCGTGGACGCCGGACAGCCAGGCGGTGATCGTCGAGCAGGACAAGGATGGCAACGAGCGCGCGCAGTTGTTCCGCGTCGACCTGGCCCGCCCTGGCGTGATGGTCCCACTCACCGAGCCTGACCCACATTACTTCATCCGAGGCGGGGAGCTGCATCCCAACGGGCGATGGCTGGTGTACGGCGCGAACTTCGACTTCGAAGCCGATCGAGAGATCGAACCGACGTGGGTGTATCGGCACGACTTGGAGACCGGCAAGCGACGCGTATTGGCGCGCACGCAAAAGGGATGCTGGTATCGGCCCGAGCTGAACACTCCGGGGACGCACATCTTGTATTCTCGCAACGAGCGGCACCCGAGCGGGCGACAGGTGTGGCTGGTGGACATCGAAGGGAGCGAAGATCGGGAAGTCCTCAACTTCGGCGCGGACGCGAAGGTCTTCGCCTCGTGGTTTCCCGACGGCCGGCGCGCGCTGGTTGTCGCCGAGACGAAGACGCACAGGCGCGTCGGCGTGTGGGACCTGAAGCACGAAACGACGCGCTGGCTGATCGACGATCCCGATCGCAACATCGAAAGTGCACACGTCCCGCACGGGAGCGATCGGGCAGTGGTCGTGGAAATCCGGGAGGCGCGGCCGCGCGCATCCCTGCTGGACGTGCAGACCGGCGAAGAGTTCCGGCTGCCGGAAATCGGCGGCAGCCTGATGCCGCTCGCGCCGGCGGGCGACGCGGCGTGGGTTGGGCAATACTACAGCTCGCGCCAGCCGGCAGATCTGGTGTGCTTCTCGCCATTAGATCCGAACCCGGCTCGCTTCACCAGCGTGAGCCGAGTGTGGGAGCGCACCTCACTCACGCCCGACGACCTGACGCCGGCAGAGGACTTCCGATGGCAGTCCGTCGACGGGTTGGAGATTCAAGGCTGGTTGTATCGGCCGCAGGGAAAGGCGCGGGGCACGATCGTGTTCGTCCACGGCGGACCGACTTTTCACAGCGCCGACGCGATCAACAACCAGATTCAGTTCTTCGCGCGACAGGGCTTCAACGTGCTCGATCCGAACTATCGCGGCAGCACCGGCTTCAGCCTCGCTTTCCGCGAAGCGATCAAGGTCGACGGCTGGGGCGGGCGCGAGCAGGGCGATATACGGGCCGGCATCGAAGCGTTGATCGCAGCCGGCATCGCCGAGAAGGGCAAGGTCGGCGTGACCGGCACGTCGTACGGCGGCTATTCGTCCTGGTGCGCCATCACCCGCCTCCCGAAGGACGTCACCGCCGCGTCCGCGCCGGTTTGCGGCATGACCGATCTCGTCGTCGACTACGAGACGACGCGCCCGGACCTGCGCCCCTACAGCGAGGAGATGATGGGCGGGCGGCCGGATCAGGTTCCCGAGAAATATCACGAACGGTCGCCGATCCACTTCGTGTCGAATATCAAGGGCCGGTTGCTCATCGTTCAAGGCCTCCAGGACCCAAACGTCACGCCCGAAAACGTCAGGGTCGTGACCGATGCCCTGCAGCGGCACGGCGTCGAATACCAGTTGCTGGCTTTCGAGGACGAGGGGCACGGCATCTCGCGGCCCAAGAACCAGAAGACGCTATACCTGAGGCTAGCGGAGTTCTTCGGGAGCGCATTTGCGGGCAGCGCTTAGATTGCCCATTTCCATCCTTGAAGCACGACCGCTTTGGGGTATACTTGAGAAAGTGATGGAGTGCCCTTTTTGCGCCTCGACAATCGCCGACATCACGTTCATGGAATCCGACGGCTTTCGCGCCATCGTCAACGTCGCGCCGATCCTGCCGGGACACTCGTTGATCATTCCCAAGCGCCACGTCGAGAGCCTGCTCGAGCTGAGCGATGACGAGGTGGCCGAGATGGTCAAGCTGAGCCGCCGGGCGGTCGCTTTGCTCATGCGGTTCTACGGCTCGGACGGGTTTGACTGGACGATCCAGGAATCGGAAGCGGCGGGCCAGAGCGTGCCGCATCTGCACCTGCACCTGATTCCACGCACGCACGGTGACGTGCCCGATCCCGGCGACTGGTACACGCGGCTGATCGAATTTCGAGAGCGGCCGAGATTGACGCACGACGAGATGAGACGGATCGCCGAACGGTTACGAACCG